>JBGPOW010000154.1:0-10462 GCA_041488235.1 Binatia bacterium | reverse complement strand
GACGAACTCGGCAACGAAATCGCTGGGTACGAGATCACGGAGACGGCAACCGGTGCTCTTCGGGTGTCCGTCGACGCTGACAACGCAGAAGACGCGCTAGACGAAATTCGCGATGCGCTACCGAATGGTTGGGAGGCCGATTTTGCCGGCGAGGGCAACACGGACGATCGAGGGCACAGCACAGAGGACATTTCCATAAGAAGGAAATCATGACGACGAGTAGAATTGAAGCCGATGAAGACAAGGAGACGATCATGACGACGAGTAGAATGCACGCAAAACGCAAAAGCACCCCGAAGGGCCGAGGCGGCAGCTCAGGCGGCAGCAACCCACGCAACGACGGCCGCATCACCGAGGAGCAGCACGACGACGCGATGCGCGTGCTTCGCGCCGAGTACTACCAAGGCGTGCGCGGCATCGCGCGGAGCGTCGCCGCGCGGATCAAGGAAGGTGAAGAGCCAGGCGACGTGATCCATGAAGAAGTCGACGGGAGCTACTGGGTCATCTACACGCACGCGAACTTCCAGGTTTTGATGTGCTCGGACCACCACGACGCCTACAGCGAGGACTTCGGTGAGCCGCCCGTTGAAGGCGACTCGATCAACTGGGCCGCGCTCGCGTACGCGACGATGGCACGTGACGTCAACGAGCAGGTCGATGCGGAGAGCAGCAACATCGAAGAGGCACCGCGTCGGCGGGCGCATTCGACGCGCGAAGCCCGCCCGGGCTCACGTGCGGCACGTAGAGGACGATAGTCCGATGACAACCGAGAACGACCAGGACGAAGACGAGCGTGACATGCGCAAGATCGTCCTCTACGACGACGAAGCGCTCAAACTGATGCAAGGGTGGACGCGCGGGCAAAGCGACCCGCTCTACGCCATCTCCTCGACAGGCGGCTGGAACTACGCATGGGTCTTCTCGGACGCCATCGCGAACATCAACCGCGATCTCAGTCGCGTGAAAAAACTCGGACGCAACAAGTTCCAACTCGGACAAGGTACTTTCACCAAAGCGGAGATCGACGAGCTAAGATACATCCGAGACGCGCTCCAAATGACGCTCGACAATCCAGAGAGCGTGACGGTCGACGAAGCTCAGCCTCAGCTCAACGACAAGCGCGCACTCATCGGCCCCGGCACCGACGGCCTGTACAGGTACCATGGCGCTAGCATCGAAGTAAGCAGCGCAGGACTTCGCAACTGGTTCGCTACGGTCAGGTTCAGATCACAAGAGAAAGACTTCGACGCGCGTTCCTCCGACGATGTCCTTGAGAAGGCCATGGAATGGATCGACGCAGCACCGGAGCACAAACGTGACTTTTACGGGAAACCGATCTTCAACGAAAAGCGCGGCGTCGTTTCGGCGCCTCACCACGTCGCCGACTTCAACACGCTCGACGATCTCATCGCCCACGCGCGTGACGAGCTCGGTGCGACACACGTGCTCGTCGATGACGCGAACACGAAGCTCTACTTCCCGCGCGACGACAGCCGAAACTCACGCCCATACGAAGAGGCGAGCGTGTGGCAGAAGGACGGCTACTGGCACGCGCAAGGGCCGGGAGCTCGCACCAGAGTGGCTCAGTTGCCGGAAGAGGTGCAACCGATCGGCGGGGGACGGGCCGAGCGTCGGGCGGCGGAGTCGAGCGGCTCAACAGGGCACCTCACGCCACGTCAGATTCAAGACTTCAGGAACGGTTTCGTGGAAGGCTACCGTGAAGGCAGGCACGGCGAGACCGAGGTCGACGGACGACCAGCGTCTCCCGAAGACGCCGAGGGCATTCGCTTGGGCCTGTTGGCGGGTGCGCGATATCGCCAAGGAGACAGCTCGGCGAAAACGATAGACGACGCCGTAACAGCCTGGATCGAGGCGAATGGCGGCGAAGATGATCATCCCGGACACCGCTCGCGGGCGGCCGAGGCGCCGCGGATTGACGCCCGCGCAATCACTAGAGCACTCGCTGCTCGGGTTGGCGACGACGGCACAGGCGATCTGCGCGTAATTGTCGACTCAGCGATTCGCAACGGCGACTCGCTTGCAATCGACGACCTAGCCGCAGTAGTCCAAGCCGCGCGTGCGGATGCCAAATTGGAGCTGTCGGCGGCCGAGGTGGCGAGGAAACAGGATCCGACCGGTGGATACGGCGAAGCCAACGTAAAGCGTTGGATGAGATCGCACGTCGCTGAGTACGTTGATCCGCTCACAGGTGAAGTGAACACGACGAAGCTGGCAGAAGAGGCCGCCTACGAGGCGAATCAATCCGAATGGCTCGATGACAGTACTCATCCGATCTGGGATTGGGCGATAGAAGAAGCCGAACGATATGAACGCGCACATCACGGCGCACCCGGGCGCCACGCCGTCCGCGACTACATCGCCGTCGACCGTCGAGGACGTACCACCGCCGGGCCGTTCAAGACCTACGGCGACGCGAAGAGCGCGGCGGGTCCGGCCGACGTCGTCCAGTTCGTCAGGCCAGGCGTCGAAGAGGCGCGCCGTACCAGCAAGCACGAATCACCTCGATACAAACCAGGCAAAGAGTGGAAGCTCAAGGTCATCGACAGGGTAGTCCCGTCCCACGGCGCTCACCGCGTCGAGTTCCAAGATGGGCTCTCGATTCAAGTCCACGGTGGCTCTGGTCGCGACGATCTGCTCTACGCGATGAAGCCGATGGACATGCGTCACGAGAATCGCTCCCCGGGACCCGAGAGCCGCAGAGAATACCAGTACGCAGCTCTTCGAGCGGTGCTCGGAGATCGCCCGGCGGATTTCATCGTCGATCACGACGGCGACGTCAGGGCGGCGTTGACCGACGTCGTACGCGAGCCACAAGCACCGCTTGCAGAAGAGGCCGTATCAGAAATTCACGGTTACAACATCGAGGTGTTCTTCGCAGACGAGCACCTTGCGCGCAAGTTCGAGCGCCAGATCGAGGACGCGCTCCAGTTGCCGCTCATCTCGCAAGGTGCTCTTCGGGACGGGTACCGCCTCGAATACGGGCCCATCGAAGGTAGCGACTACCTCAAGCTAGAAAGAGTCATCTACAGCAAGGTCGGCAACGCAGGGCGAGTCCGACTCGTGCAGGTCATGTACGGCGGTCTCAGCCGAGAGGCGCGACGTACCGGCGGAACCAGAGGCGGCCCCGCTCGGAAATACTACGTGGTCGATCAGGTTCAGAACGGGCTCTGGGTTCAGGTTGGACACTTCGCGACGAAGCAAGCTGCCGAGCAGTTCCAGGCGAAGCTTCATGGCCAGACCAGAATCCACCACGCCTTCCCGAGCGGTCACGACCATCCGCCGATCGCAGAGGAAGCGCGCCGCCGCCCAAAAGCCAAACGGTCGGTACGGCGCCGCTAGAATGACCAATCCCAAGGATCTCCCCTTCGTCGTCGACCTCATCGTCGTCATTTGCAACGGGTGCGGCTCCGAGCGCAAGATCCCCATCGACCCGCCGTTCCGCAGCGCCAAGGAGTTCATCGCTTGGCACAAGACGGACCCGGTCTCTCGGTGCGAGTGCGGCGCGCCGACGGCAGACTTCAAGCTGTGGATGGCCGACCAGAACTAGGGCGCGGAGAAGTTCAAACACGCGAAGGCGCCGAAGTGTTCTAACGCTGCGGCGTCGTAAGCTCGTGCGGCATCTTGTTCGTGCTCGAACGAGCCCAAGTAACGGCGCACGCCGTGGGGCGGAGTAAATTGCGCGATCCATCGTCGATTCTTTCTGCTCCAAGTAACACCCTTGTACTTGGACATCCCCCGTGTTTTGCGTTGGTTGTGGTTGTTCTGCATACGCGTGACCAACCGAAGATTTGAACGACGGTTATTGAGGCCGTCGTGATCGATGTGGTCAACGTCAAGATGATCTGGCGCCGCCAATATCACCCGATGTAGATAGATGCATGCCTTCGTTCTCTTCGCGTACCAACGCCCGTTTGGCGCACGAAGAGAACACCACTTGTGTCCGGCCACGAGCGGCATGTCTACCAGATCAATTATGGCGATCTGTCCGCGTGTAAGAATGAGCGTAGCCACGTCGATCATGGTGTCGTTCTCGGGTGCTTCATCTCGTACAGCAGACCACGCAGAAGATACTGATACGAAAGAGCGCGCCTGGTGCTCATCGGGAGCGCAACCGCCCCACATGTTTGCGACGGATGGTGATATTCACTAAAAATTTGTACAGCGGGCCACCACCCACCCCCCTCGTACCGGATCTTGCAGCGGTGTACGTGCCAGGCGAGGACCTTCACACCGGCGAAGGTGCACCGTTCGGTCGACTCAAGTCCGAGACCAGGCGTCGCGAGCCACTCTTCACGTGTCACGCGGTACTTCGCGTTCGGGATGAGGGAGACCGTTCGATGGAGCTGGTTCAGGCAGAGCTCGCCGGCGGGACCCTTCTCCTCGCCCGAGTGGATTTCCACACGAAAGCCGCTCTCCCACTTCGCGGCGGTCGCCTCGAGCGCAACGCAGCCAGCAAGGGGCCAGCCAGGCATGAGATCAATCTCGCC
The DNA here is from genome assembly GCA_041488235.1 of Binatia bacterium. Lineage (GTDB taxonomy): Bacteria > Desulfobacterota > Binatia > UTPRO1 > UTPRO1 > DP-19. The sequence goes on along the minus strand of JBGPOW010000154.1, from coordinate 5,954 downwards.
CTTGCAGGCCGCGACGACCGCCTCGGCAATGTCATGGATACGAGCACGGCGATCCTCGTCCGCCTCGTGACGCCACGCCGGGTTCACGTGCACCGAGTGGTAGCCGAGCAAGAGCAAAAACAGAGCTTCGGTCAACAGCGCCTCCACGAGAATAGAGCACGGGTCGGACGCGCGAGGCAACCCCTCGATTCACCGTTTCGTCCTTCGGATGGCCCCCGGCATCTCTCGTTTCATCCATTCGAAGGTCTTCTCTCCGAAGTAGTCGATGACTTTTTGCTCCTGCGCTCGAAGCTCTTCGTCACGCTTACGCCACGCTCGCTTGTACTCGGGCGGCGCATGCTCGAAGCAGAAGTCCAGATGAGGCTCGACCGAGTGACCCTCGTGGCCACGAGCGCATTTCTTCCAACCACCTTGAATAGCCTTCATCGCTTCGCCTTTCGAGCCTCGTCGAGAAACGCGATCGCCCGCTTGAGCACGGCCTCGGCCTCGTCGCCGTAGTGTCGCACGAGCACCCGCGCGATGGCTCGCGCGTCAACGTCGTAGCCCTTGCACGAGGACGCCTCGGGGGCGTTCTTCTTGAGCGCGCGATCGACCGCGGAGGGGGCGCCTGTTTCGGCGGTCGGGAAGTACGCCATCGGGGTGTCAGACGCAGGGTACCTTGCCGGTATTCACCCAGTCCAACCCTTTTGCCCATACAACGTAGGTGGAAAAAGTTGACTTTGAATACAGATGGGATAGGTTCCGTCTTACTTGCATGGCCAGAAGTTCTGCCCCCGCTAGAAGCCTCCCGATCGTCACGGTGGCCCTCATCCTAGCGAACCTGGGCGCCTACGGCCTGGAGCTCGGAGCCGGCCACGAGACCTTCTGCCAAGCGCACGGGCTGGTCCCGGCGACCTTCGTCCGATCGGGTGGCCTAGCCCCCATCTTCAGCTCGATGTTCCTCCATGCGAACTTGACGCACCTCGTTGGCAACTTGGTCTTCTTGGCGATCTTCGGCACCGTCGTCGAATCGGCGCTCGGTCACGTCGCCTTCGTGAGCCTGTACTTCGTGGCCGGCATCGCGGGGGCCTTCCTTCACGTTGCGGTCGATCCGAGCGCGAGCAACGCGATGGTCGGGTGCAGCGGATGCCTCTTCGGCCTGCTCGCTGTAGCCGGCGTCCTTCGGCCGCGCCTCCTGGGATTCGTCATCGCATTCGTCGCGATCAACGTCTGGACGGCTTTCGCCGGCGGCGAAGGAGACGTCTCTTTTGGCGCCCACCTCGGCGGGTTCTGCGCCGGCTTCCTTGTCGTCGCGCTCATGCGAGCGGCCGGCAGCGAAGCCTTGGAGGCAACATGATTCCGAAAAAGCAGATCGAGAAACTCGCGTTGAGTAAACTCGGGCCCGCCAGCCTGCACGAGTTCCTTTCTACTAGAGGGTGGGGCTCCTCGTTGGGCAGCCAACTAGGCCACCTGGAGGCGCGCGCCCCCACACGCGCGGTCGCGCGCGCCGGTCTCAACGCCATGTTGTTTGCGCTGCCGAAGCGCCGGAGACCCGCCCGATGACCCTCGCAGAGCTCGCTCGACTCGCCAAGGGCGACGCTGCGATGAGGATCTTCGACATCCTCACGCACTGGCTGCACGAGCATCCCGAGTGCTCCTACAGCACCGGGATCGGTCCTTCGGGCGCAGTCGTGGTGAGCTTCATCCACAAGGGACAGAAGACTCTCTTCCGAGGTGCGTCGATCCAGGACGCCTACGCGCAGGCCGCGCAAGCCATCGACTTCAACGGAGGCGAGCTGTGATCAAGAAGAAAAACACCAGAACGCAAAAAGAGCCGAAGGAAGAGGTCATCAACGTACGCCTCACAGCGAGCCAGAAGGCGACACTCGAGGCGGTTGCCGCCCGTGTTGGGCTCGGCGTGAGCACGTGGATTCTTCAAGCTGCGCTGTTGGCCGCAGAAGTACGACAAGAGGCGCGACGATGAGTTGTCTGTACTGCGGTGGCGACGAAAAACTCGGGACCGAACACCTCATCCCTAGAACACGAGGCGGTCGCGATATCCCGGAAAATGTCTTCCAGGCATGCAGGAAATGCAACGCCAGCAAAAACGCGCGGCTGCCAAGTGAGTGGCGTAACGATCTGCCACCTAAAGTCTACGCACTTGAACGGCGCGCCCTGAAGCTGCACCCCCCAATCACTCCACGTGAAAAAGAAGGCAAGCAAACAGCGATCCGGCTCTCCAATTCGCTGGTCGAACGAATCGACAAAATCGCCGAGCACATGTCGCAGGCCGGACATACAGTCACGCGCTCCGAGGTAATACGCCTCTTCGTGACGCGAGGGGTCGAACAGGAAGAACAGAAGAAGCGATGACCCCGCCCGGACTTCCAGAACGGATCTGGATCGTGATTCGCCGCCCAAACGGCGAGCGCGACGTCATTCATCGAGAGCCGCTCGAGGGCATACTCGCCTGGGCTAAAGGGGTCGACGCGACGATCGCCGAGTACCAGTTCACAGCGGTCGTGCACACCCCGCCGCCGGAGAAGAAGGAAGCATCGAAGCCATGACAAAACAGCACCACACGCAGCGGGGCCGTGGGAAACCGGCGCTCAAGCTCTTCGTCTGGCACGACGTGCTGGTCGACTACACCAGCGGGATGATCGTGGTCATGGCTCGCAGCCGAGAGGCTGCGGAGCGCAGGCTGCGCAAGGATGCGAGAATTTCTGGCACCGTGGACAGGAGCATGCTTCTGGAAGCAATAGCTGCCACCGAGCCCGAGGTGCTGAAGGCGAACGAGTGGGCGTGCGTCTACGGAGGAGGGTAGCATTCGACAAGAACTCGACCGCGAGATGTTCGAAGCCTTCAAGCGCGCGGGCGGCGAGGCAAGCTTCTGATGCTCGTCTGGACGACCTTCTGGCGGTTCGTGGGCATGCCCCAGACCATGGTGGCGGTGTGGTCCGACGGGAAGAGAATGCCCGTTGGCTTCTTCGCGTCGTGGTGGTTGCGGCGCCCGCCGCACCTGCTCGTGCGGCTCGAGTTCGAGGACACGACAATCTGGGAGCGCAAGCCCTAGCGGCCGTCCTCATCTAGCTCAGGACCAGTACTCAACTGAGCGAACTCGGCATGTGATAGCAGTTTGTCCCGCACCACCATCTCGGGCGGGTAAGAGGCATCTCGCAACTGTTGCGCAATCTCCCTTAACCATAGGCACGCCTCTGTGGTGTCAACGCCGCGCCTGAACCCGATCTCGCGGGACTTGTCTTCCAAGTCGGATGCAGCCTTGAGGACGGCTAAACGGGCCGAGTCTTCTGCCGTCTTCATCGGCGCCGTATCCGGCTAACCCCATCCCGGACCTTCTTCGCGCTCTGCACGACCTTCGGGTCGGTGACCGCGCCGAAAAGTGTCTTCGCCGCCTGAACGAACTCGTTGTTGGCAAAACTAGCGAGCGGGCCCGAAAGCAGCTTGTACTTGCGGATGATCCGCACGGCCTTCACCGCCGCGCTAGTCCGCTCTTGCTGCGACGTGCTCTCGTCGGAAGCCAGCTCGATCAGGTCTAGGGCTTTCTCTAGCGGGTCCGCCATCACGGCTCCAGCTTGAGGTTCACGGGCGCCAATCACCCAACGCGCAAGTGCGCGCGTTGTGCCCGAGCTTGCCGCACACGCTGCAACGCTTCTTCTTCACGACCTTCTTCTTGATCTTCTTTTTCTTCGCCATCGGTTCCTCCTTCAGTCCAGATCGGGGTCGTCTTCCGGGTCCTTCTTGCCACGGCGTCGCCGCGTGCCGCCGCTGAATCGCTCCTCGCACTCTTCGACCATCGCGTCGGCGTACTTGGTCGCCGTGTCGACCATGTCATCGACCAACTCGTCGACGTCGTCAACGTCGTCGGGCATGACGTACCTGCTGATCGCGTCGTGCGTCCAGGCAACCCACAGCAACTTCTTGTCTTCGGCCATGCCCGAAAGTACACCGGGCGGTATACGGCTGTCAACCAAGGTCGCCGAACCCGCGGCAAGGAGCGCAGACCACCCCGTCCACGATCCCCTCGCCTCGACAGGCGGGGCACGGGTTCTCAGGGAGCGTTCGAACGGGCTTCGGGCGCTTTTGTCGAACCTTGAACACCCTCTCGCGCACTACGGTAAGCCGCGGCGGCCCGTCGTCGGGGCTTCCGGCCAGACAAAGGCGAGCGTCGAGATCCCGGTAGAGCGCGATCAAGCGGGGACCCACGTGGCTCTTGGGGAGGTCCCCGATCTGGCTTCGAAGAGCTTTGGCTTCCCCGTAGGTGAACTCGATCGTGAACCACGCCTCTGATGGGTCCGGGTTGCTCACCGTGCGGGTTCTCTGTCGAGGCTCGCCGGCATCTCGCGTGTCGTTTCGCAAAACCGCACGATCGTCGCCGTAGCCAGATGGATCTGAAAGTTCCCGTCGGTTACCTTCCGCACGCTCGTCGCGAGCGCTTTGATGAAAGAGCACACGTCCACGTGAAGCCCACATCCATGACACTTGGGTTCTCTTCGGTCAGCCATTTTTTCTATTTCTCCATTACCATGAGCGGCGTGATTGTCTCGCACAGCCGCTTCCGATCTCGCATGTCTCGTTCATCGGCTTCTACCCAACTCGACGCACGCTTCGCTTGCTGCGCGCGGCGGTAGCCTTCTTCTTTTTCTTGGCTGCCGTGAGCTTGCGTTGCAACGTTTTGGCCTGTCTCCGCATTCTGGCGGCCGCGCGATCGAGCACCCGAGCGTGAGCGCGGAGAGCCTTCACGGTCCGAGGACGGTAGCGACGGTAGCGACGGTAGTGACGGTAGTGACGATCGTGGCGGCTACCACGTACGTTTCGATGGCTACCGTTACGAGTCTCGTACGACACGTAGACTCGACCTTGGTCTTTCTTTTGGTGGATCGTATCGATGATGACGTGGCGCCGTCGCAGCTCCTTGGTGAACTTTTCGCGGACGTCGACGGACACGTTCGGGTGGATCGACACGGCCGCTATCACGGCTCGCGTCAGCTCCTTGGTGTCCGAGTCGCGCCGGCGATGCATCCACCGACTACGACGCTTCAGGGCGGCAATCGACAACGCGGCGGCACAGCGTGTGATCTCTTCTAGTAGCGCCTGCGGCGCCGCATCGTTGCAGCAGATAGCGCGCAAGACCGAGTTCGTTTCGCGTGCTGAGCCGCCTTTGACGATGCTCGCGAAGACGGCCTCGAGCTGCTCTTGAGTGGCGTTTCCAGCGTAGACCCGAGCTATGGCGGAACCTGGGTACCGCTCGCTGCGCTCGTAGATTTCGCGGAAGATGTCGAAGACGCGCGAGCTGTACGCCTTGGCGAGCGCCATCATGTCGACGTGCTGGTCGAGCGCCGTGAACGCTTCGGCCGTTTCCGGTTTTTCGTCGTTACGCGGAACCATGAGGGCGACCTTGTCGAACTCATCACCCACGGGAGTCTTGCGCTCGAAGAAGAAGAAGGTGGCATTGTGCGTATCGTAGTCCTCGAAGTACCCCTCGCGACTCATCGAGATGCACCACTTCGTTCCGAGTCCGTAGTGAACGCTGGCGTTCTTGTTTTTGATGTGGCGGACGATGAGGTTGGTCGAGTCGTGGACGGTGTCAGCCTCGATCGGCCCCTCGATGCGGTAGAGGCGCTCGCGCTTGCGCCGCTTGCTGTCCGTAGTTCGTTTGATCTTGAGAAGCTTGTCTCGAAGGCTCGCGAGATCCTGCGGCCGATACGTGTAGATGTCGGAACCTATTCGATTCACGCGATCATGTCTGGCGGCTCCGAGCCACCGTCCGTTGAACCGGTGAAAGAGATCGAGGACGTCGGCAATCTCCGGCGCGAGCGCTTGCTTCGACGTCAACACCTTCACGCCCCAGTCGAGATACTTGAAGTTCCCGGACGGATCTCGCGAAGCGAGCAGCCGGATCCCTTCCTCGTGCTCTGGGTGCTTTTGCAGGACTAGATCGAGTCGTGTGCTCATGT
>JBGPOW010000153.1:0-10523 GCA_041488235.1 Binatia bacterium | reverse complement strand
TCGGCGACGGCGTACACGCGAATCGACGTCGCCAACGTGCGCACGTCGACGAGCGTCGCGGGATAGCCGGCGATCTCGGCGTCGGCGCAGTCGCCGCACGCTTGCCCTCGTAGGGCGCTTGCCGATTCCGGGTGCACTACGCCTCGGTTCCGACTATAGTTGGGCGTTTCATCTCGCACCCGAACGCATGAAAGACACGGTCAGCGACCATATCGAGATCCGCGGCGCCCGTCAGCACAACCTGAAGGGCATCGACGTCGACATCCCGCTCAACCGGCTCACGGTCGTGACCGGCGTCAGCGGCTCGGGGAAGTCGACGCTCGCGTTCGACATCCTCTACGCCGAGGGGCAGCGACGCTACGTCGAGAGCTTCTCGACGTACACGCGCCAGTTCCTCGAGCGCATGGAGAAGCCCGACGTCGAGCGCATCAGCGGCATCCCCCCAGCCGTCGCGATCGACCAGCGGCGGCCCGTGACGACCTCGCGCTCGACGGTCGGGACGATGACCGAGCTGCACGACCACCTGAAGCTGCTCTTCGCGAATCTCGGCGTCCTGCACTGCCGCCAATGCGGGCGCCCGGTGCGCCGCAGCACCCCGGGCACGATCGCCGCCGAGCTCCTCGACGAGTGGGCGGGTACCGGCGTCCACATCGCGTTTCCGTTCACCGCACCGGAGCTCGCCTGGGCCGAGGTCGCGGCGGGACTCCAACGCGAAGGCTTCATCCGCGCCGTCGTCGGCGACGAGGTGCTCGGCGTCGAGCTGGCGACGCCGGCCGCGGGCGACGCGCTGCACATCGTCGTCGATCGTCTCGTCGTGAGGGCCGAGGGCAAGCAGCGGCTCGTCGGCTCGCTCGAACAAGCCCTCCATTACGGGAAAGGCCGGGCGCGCGTCCTCATCCCCGGCGGCGCGCGGCGCGACTACAGCGCCGCGCTCACGTGCGACGACTGCGCGATCGCGTATCGCGAGAGCGTCGCGAATCTCTTCTCGTTCAACAGCCCCGTCGGTGCGTGCGAGACGTGCCGCGGCTTCGGACGCGTCATCGACCTCGATCTCGATCTGGTCATCCCCGACGTCGGACGGACGCTCGCCGACGGCGCCGTGAAGCCGTGGACGACACCGTCGACGTCGGACGAGCGCCGCGACCTCCTCGCGTTCTGCCGCCGGCGCAAGATTCCGTGTGACGTCCCGGTCGCCACGCTCACCGCCGAGCAGCGGCGCCTGATCGAGGACGGCGACGACCGCTTCTACGGCATCCGCGGCTGGTTCCGCTGGCTCGAGCGCAAGACCTACAAGATGCACGTCCGCGTGTTCCTGTCGCGCTACCGCTCGTATCGGACGTGCGAGGCCTGCGCCGGCTCGCGTCTCAAGCCGGAGGCGCTCGACTTCCGGATCGCCGGACGCTCGATCGCGGATGTGAACCGCATGAGCGTCGGCGACGCGACGGCGTTCTTCGCCGCGCTCGACGTCGACACCGATCGTGATCCGGCGTCGGCGATGATCCTCGGCGAGATCCGCGCTCGTCTCGGCTATCTCGTCGAGGTCGGCCTCGCGTACCTGACGCTCGACCGGCAATCGCGCACGCTCTCCGGTGGTGAGATCGAGCGCGTCGACCTGACGACCGCCGTCGGCTCGTCGCTCGTGAACACCCTCTACGTCCTCGACGAGCCGTCGATCGGCCTCCACCCGCGTGACAGCGCGCGGCTCGTGCGCATCATGCGCAACCTCTGCGCGCGGCGGAACACGGTCGTCGTCGTCGAGCACGACCCCGAGATCATCACCGCCGCCGATCACGTGATCGACATGGGGCCGGGTCCGGGCAGCGCCGGCGGCGAGATCGTCGCGCAGGGGACGGTCGCGGCGATCGCGGCGGCGCCGCGCTCGCTGACGGGCCGCTATCTCTCGGGCGCCGCGCGCATCCCGATTCCCGGCCGCCGCCGGCCGCCGCTCCCGACGCTCGAGGTGGTGGTGCGCGGCGGGCGCGCCAACAACCTCCGCAACATCGACGTGCGGATCCCGCTCGCGCGGCTCGTGTGCATCACCGGCGTCTCCGGCTCGGGGAAGAGCACGCTCGTCGAAGAGGTGCTGTACCGCGGCCTCTTGCGCCGTCGCGGTCTGTCGACGGCGCCTCCGGGCGCCTGCGACGCGCTCGACGGCGCCGAGAAGATCGCCGAGGTGATCTTCGTCGATCAGGCGCCGATCGGCTCGACGCCGCGCGCCAACGCGGCGACGTACATCAAGATGTTCGACTCCGTGCGCCGGCTCTTCGCCGCGACGGACGCGGCGCGTTTGCGCGGCTTCAGCCCGGCGACGTTCTCTTTCAACGTCGAGGGCGGCCGCTGCGAGACCTGCCGCGGCGACGGCTTCGAGCAGGTCGAGATGCAGTTCCTCTCCGACGTCCTGTTGGTCTGCCCGGCCTGCCACGGCCGCCGCTACCTCCCCGAGGTCCTCGACGTGCAGTACCGCGGCCAGACGATCGCCGACGTCCTCGGCATGACGGTCGCCGACGCGCTCACCTTCTTCGCCGACGCCGTCGAGATCCGGCGCGCGCTCCAGCCGCTCGTCGAGGTCGGCCTCGAGTACCTGCGTCTCGGCCAGCCGCTCAGCACGCTTTCCGGCGGCGAGTCGCAGCGCATCAAGCTCGCGTCGCACCTCGGACGCGACGGCAAAGCCCACACGCTCTTCATCTTCGACGAGCCGACGACCGGCCTCCACCTCCACGACATCCAGCGGCTCGTGACCGCGTTCGGCAAGCTCGTCGAGCGCGGCCACTCGCTGCTCGTCGTCGAGCACAACCTCGAGGTGATCAAGTGCGCCGACTGGGTGATCGACCTCGGTCCCGAGGGCGGTGACGAGGGCGGCGCGATCGTCGCATGCGGTACGCCCGAGGACATCGCCGCGTGCCCCGCGTCGCACACCGGACGCTACCTGCGGCCGATCCTCGCGCGCCGGCCGCCGCTCGAGCGCGCCGCGAAGGCGAGCACGCTCCCGGCGCACGAGGATCGCAACGTGATCCGCATCGTCGGCGCGCGCGAGCACAACCTACGCGAGCTCTCGCTCGAGCTGCCGCGCGACAAGATGATCGTCATCACCGGTCTCTCGGGCTCGGGCAAATCGACGCTCGCGTTCGACGTCATTTTCGCAGAGGGTCAGCGCCGCTATCTCGAGAGCCTCTCGACGTACGTCCGGCAGTTCATGAAGATCCTGCCGCGGCCCGACGTCGATCTCGTGACCGGCATCCCGCCGACAGTCGCGATCGAGCAGCGCCTGTCGCGCGGCGGCCGCAAGTCGACGGTCGCGACCGTCACCGAGGTGTACCACTACCTGCGTCTCCTCTACGCGAAGCTCGGCGTCCAGCACTGCGTGCGCTGCGACCGGCCGATCGAGCCGCTGCCGCGGAGCGCGATCGTCGCGCGCGTGCAGGCGAGCGTCGGACGAGCGGGCGCCGTGCTCCTCGCGCCCGTCGTCCGCGGCCGCAAGGGGTTCCATCGCGACGTGCTGCGTGCCGCCCGGCGTTTGCGCTACACGCACGCGCGCATCGACGGCGCGATCACGGCGCTCGATCCTCTTCCCGACCTCGACCGCTACCGCGAGCACGACGTCGACGTCGTCGTCGCGCGGCTGACCGGCGCCGAGGGTGCGGAGCAGGTCGCGCGCCTCGTCGGCAACGCGCTCCGTCTCGGCGGCGGCGTCGTCGTGACCTTGACGCGCGCCGGCGAGCAGGTCTTCAGCGAGCGCCTCTTCTGCGCGCCGTGCGGGCTCGGCTACGACGTCCTCGATCCGCGCCTCTTCTCGTTCAACAGCCGCCAAGGCGCGTGCGACGTCTGCCGCGGCACCGGCGTGCGTGCGGAAATCGACCCCGAGCTGGTCGTCGCCGATCCGAGCCGCAGCCTCAAAGGCGGCGCGCTCGTGGCGCTCGCCGAGCTCGGCCTCGACGGCGACGCGCGCAAGCTGCTGCGCGCCCTCAAGGCCGCGAAGGTGCCGCTCGACAAGCCGTTCGCCCGGCTCACCGCGCGCCAGCGCCGCTGCGTCCTCGACGGGAACGGCGGCGCCGTCGAGGGTGTGCTGCCGCTGCTCCGCCGCCACGCCTTCTACGCGGAGACGGAGGAGCGCGACGTCGACGACGAGGCGCTCGTCGCCGAAGGCTACGAGGCGTATGTCAGCGCGCGTCCGTGCGGCGACTGTGGCGGCTCGCGTCTCAACGCGCGCGCGCGCGCCGTCCGCGTGCTCGGTACGCCGCTTCCGGAGCTGACGGCGCACACCGTCACCGAGTGCGCCCGTACCGTCGCTGCCTGGCGCTTCGACGACCGCGAGCGGCAGATCGCGCGCGACATCGTCGCCGAGCTGGCGCCGCGTCTCGCGTTTCTCGCCGCCGTCGGCCTCGGCTATCTCACCCTCGATCGCAGCGCCGACACGCTCTCCGGCGGCGAGGCGCAGCGCATCCGGCTCGCGGCCCAGCTCGGCTCGAACCTGCGCGGTGCCTGCTACGTCCTCGACGAGCCGACGATCGGCCTCCACCCCCGCGACAACGCCCTCCTGCTCGAGACGCTGCGGACGCTCACGGCACGGCACAACACGGTGCTGATCGTCGAGCACGACGAGGAGACGATCGCGGCTGCCGACGTCGTCGTCGACCTCGGCCCCGGCGCCGGGCGCGACGGCGGTCGTCTGGTGACGATCGGGTCGCCGGCGGCGCTCGCCGCCGACCCCAATTCGATCACCGGGCGCTACCTCGCGGCACCGCGACCGCGCCAGCGCCCGCCGCGTCCGACTGCCGACCTGCCGCACATCACCATCCATGGCGCCACGGCGCATAATCTGAAAGATGTCACGGTCTCGATTCCGATCGGCGCCTGGACGTGCGTCACCGGCGTCTCGGGGTCGGGCAAGAGCACGCTCGCGCGCGAGGTGCTCTACTACGGTCTGCGGCACGCGAAGGGTCTGAGCGCGCCCCGGGCCGGTCCGCACCGGGCGCTCGCCGGCCACGAGCTCGTCGACCGCGTCGTCGAGGTCGATCAAACGCCGATTGGACGCACGCCGCGCTCGATCCCAGCGTCATACGTCGGGTTCTGGGACGAGGTGCGGCGCCTCTTCGCCCGTACGGTGGAGGCGCGCGCCCGGGGCTACGCGCCGGGCCGATTCTCGTTCAACGTCCAGGGCGGACGCTGCGAGACCTGCGCGGGTCAAGGCCGCATTCGCATGCAGATGAGCTTCCTGCCCGAGACCTCGGTCGCGTGCGACGCCTGCGGCGGCCGCCGCTTCACCGAGGACACGTTGCAGGTGACGTACGCCGGGAAGTCGATCGCCGAGGTGCTCGAGCTCACGGTCGACGAGGCGCTGGAGGTGTTCGCCGCCATTCCGAGCGTCGCCCGGCCGCTGGCGATGCTGCAGGAAATCGGCCTCGGCTATTTGACGCTCGGGCAGCCGAGCAACACGCTTTCGGGGGGCGAGGCGCAGCGCATCAAGCTCGCCGCCGAGCTCGGCCGCTCGGGCCCCGGGCGGACGCTCTTCGTCCTCGACGAGCCGACGACGGGCCTGCACTTCGCCGATGTCGAGCGCCTGATCGCGGCGTTTCACCGGCTCGTCGATCAGGGCAACACGCTCGTCGTCGTGGAGCACAACCTCGACGTGCTCCGCGCGGCCGACCACCTGATCGACCTCGGCCCGGAGGCCGGGGCCGAAGGTGGAGAGATCGTCGCGGAAGGCCCGCCCGATGAGCTGGCACGCACACCTGGACGGTCGCATACGGCGCGCTGGCTCGCCCAGCCGCCGAGCGCCGCGCTGGCGGAAGCGCGCTGACCACCGGGGCCACGGCCTCGGACAAGCAGCGAGAGCGGCGTCGTAACCGAGCATAGATCGGCGAATCGCCCGCCGGGGGTCGAAAATTTCACACCCGTCCGCTCCGATTCGGGGCAATTTTTTCTTGACAGCGGCGGTACGAGAACGCTAGTTGTCCTGCGCGGTAGCGGACGGCGGGGTCCGGGGGTGGTGCCGACGTAGTTCCATCAGGAGATCCGCCGGCTGTGACTGCAATCCCCCACAGCTCGAAGGCTTCTCGATGAACGAGTCGCTCGCGCACGCCCGCCATTACACTGGAAAGATCCGCACGAAGTATGCGGAAGCCGCCGACCAAACCGACGTTCCCGTCATGGTCGAGGTCGTCGGCGCGTCCGACGTGACGATTGCCGAGGCCGTCCGCAACGCCCTCGCTCGCGCCTCGCAGTCGCTGCGGACGCTCGACGGCGCCGGCGTCCGCGTCATCCCGCAGATTCTTCACGAAGGCACGGCGCCGCGGTACCGAGTAACGGTGCAAGTCACCGCCGCCACGCCCGAGAGCTCTCCACCCCCTTCGCGCTGATCATGCCGAACCCCCGCCCCGCTTCCGCCTTCCAATCAGGCGGCGGCGGCGCGGACAGTCGCGCGCCCCTGTGCGCAGCACGGTGGATCGTTGCGCCAACCCCCTGTTTCGAGGTGCCGATGTCACCCATCCACAGCTGTGGAAAAAGCTTCGTGCGACCATGAGCCGCCGCGCGCCAACGGAACCGACGGTGGAGCAGCTGCGCACCTTTTGCGAGGACGCGGCCCGGCAGATGGTCGGCCTCGAGACGCGTCTCAGGACCTTGATCGCCGCTGCGGCGCAGGTACCGGAGAGTGCCCTCATCGAGGAAGCGATCACGCCCTCGCTGCAGCTCGCGAAAATGCTGCTCGACGCCGGAGGGCACGGTCGCCACGCGACGTTGCTCGCGGCGCGCCCCTTGCTCCGGGCACTGACGCTCGCGCCGCGCTGACGCGTCCCGCTCTACTGGTTCGTGATCGGATAGTTGGGCTCGCCGGCACAGTACGCGCACCGGCAGAGGGCGCGCAGCTCCTCGGCGACGAAGAGGCTCTCGTGACCGTCGCCCCAGCGAAAGACGAGCGTCGCGTCGCCGAGGCGTTGCAGGTCGCCGAGCTGCTGCATCGCCGCGCTCGGCACGGCGGGCGGTGCCGCCCGGCACGCGTCACACGGACAGTGCGCGCGCAGGTCGCGATGTGGCAGGATGCTCTCGTGCCCGTCGCCCCACGTGATGCCCACCGCGTAGCGTCCCACCTCCTTCAACGTCTTCAAGACGAGCGCCGCCGGTCGATCGTGCATCGGATGCCCCTTTCACGATGAGCATAGCCGTCCGGCCGTTTCTTGACACTCCGAAGGCGGAAACGCGAGGATACGGCATGGCTCGTCGCCTCGCCCTCGCCGCCGCGCTCGTCAGCGTGCTCGCCGTTCCCGCACTGGCCGAGATCGTGCCCGTGACCCGCGCCGGGGAATACGTCGGGCGCGACGTCACGGTCGAGGGCCGCGTCGTCGCCGTCTACGACTCGCCGCTCGCGACCGTGCTCGGCTTCGCGCCCAACTTCGCCGGGTTCACCGCGACGATCCTCGCCGCCGATCGCGCGAAGTTCCCCGGGGACGTGGAAGAGCGCTATCGCGGCAAGCTCGTGCAGCTGACCGGATCGGTGACGGCGTACCGCGGCAAGCCGGAGATGCCGGTGCGCGACCCGTCGCAGGTCAAGGTCGTCACGGATCCGAACGCGACGCCGACGCCGATCGCGACGCGTGCCGCCGTGGCGCCAACGCCGCAGCCCGAGATCGAGGAGATGCGGCAGACGATGGCGACGCTCGAGGCGCGCGTCGCCGCGCTCGAGGCGCGCGTCGCCGGCGCCGAGCAGACGCTGGCGGCGCTGAACCCGCCACCACCGCCGCCGCCGACGGGCCTCGCCATCGGCGCCGACGCCGCGGCCGTGCGGCGTACGCTCGGCTCGCCACGCGAGGTGCAGCGTCGAAACGACGGCACCGAGGTGTGGAGCTACGGCACCGGCCGTACCGTAACGTTCGACACGAACGGCCGCGTCGTCGTCTGGACGGGCTTCGCCGGCCTGTGATCCCGCCGCCGGCGCCGATCGGCTGCCGCGACGTAAGACCGTCAGCGGCGCAAGAACTCGAGGATGAGGCGATTCACCACGTCCGGTGCTTCGTGATGCAGGAAGTGTCCGGCTCGCGGCAAGACTTCCACGCGCAGGCCGCATGGGAAAAGCGCGTCCATACCGTCCAAGAGCTCGACGCCGATGCAGCCGTCGTGCGCGCCGTGAAGCGCCAAAGCGGGCACCATGATCGGCTCCGCCATCATGCGCGCCTGGAGCACCGTGTAGCGCGGATCCTGCAACGCGGGATTGAAGAGGGCGCGATAATACCCGATCGCCGCCTCGAGGACGCCCGGCTGACGAAAGGTGTCCTTGAGGCGCGCGATGACGTCCGCTGGCGGCTGCCAATCCGGCGACCAGTCGGCCCACAACCGCTCGAGGAACGCGAAGTCGTCGTGCGCGACCGCCGGCTCTGCGAACGGCGTCTGGAAGAAGAACACGTACCAAAAGCGACGTTGCTGTGCGGGATTGGTCGTGAGCGCGTTCAGCAATTGCGGGCCGTGCGGCAGGGCGGCGATGATCAGCGAGCGGACACGTTGCGGCGCCGCGATCGCCGCACCGCATGCGGCGGCGGCCCCCCAGTCGTGACCGATGATGACGGCGTCCTCGTGGCCGAGGGCCTCGATCATCGCCAGCGCGTCCTCCGCCAACGCCGCCGTTTGATAGCGCCCGTCCGCAGGAATCGCGCTCGGCGCATACCCGCGCATGCACGGCGCCACGGCGCGAAACCCCGCGGCGGCGAGCGCCGGGAGCTGATGACGGAACGACTCGTGGTGATCGGGGAAACCGTGGAGGCAGAGCACGAGCGGACCGTCGCCGGCTTCGAGCGTCGGGAACTCGAGACCGCGTGTACGGATCACGCCGCGCTTCACTGTTCGCTCTGCCATCGTCCCTCCATGCGTCCGAGCGAGAGTAGTCGCCGCCCGCCTTGTGTCAATCGCATCGCGCGCGCGCCGCACGACCTAGGGGTCTCGCCGGCCGGCCGGGGGGCGACGAAGTGTCGCTGGTGAGCAACGGCGACGTCCGTTACAGTCGAGTGCAGCGCCGCTCGTGCACCACGCGGAACCACGCCCGCGAGCGCCGCCTCGCACGGATGGAGATCGAAGTCCTGAGCGGCCTCGCGGCGGTTGCACCCGACGAATGGAATGCGCTCGTCGGCGACGGCTCGCCCTTCCTGGAATGGGGATGGCTGGCGTCGCTGGAGGAGGCAGGCTGCGTCTCCGCCGAAACCGGCTGGCTGCCGCAGCATCTCGTGCTGCGCGACGGCGGCCGGCTCGTCGGCGCCTGCCCGCTCTACGTGAAAGGCCACAGCCAGGGGGAGTTCGTCTTCGATCACGGCTGGGCGGAGGCAGCGGCGCGCGGCGGGATCGCGTACTACCCGAAGCTCCTCGTCGCGACGCCGTTCACGCCGGCAACGGGCGTCCGCTTCCTCGCGCACCCCGAGTCGGATCGCGCCGCGGTGATCCGCGCGCTCGCCGCCGCCGTGCAGGAGATCTGCGCTCGGCAGCGGTTCTCGTCGGCCCACGTCAATTTTTGCGTCGCCGACGAGGTCGCCGCGCTCGCAACGCTCGGCTACGAGGAGCGTACCGGCTTCCAATTCCAGTGGATCAATCCCGGCTGGCGGACGTTCGACGACTATTTGGACGCGTTCCGCAGCAAGCGGCGCAATCAGATCAAGCGCGAACGGCGGGAGCTCGAATCGCAGGACATCACCATCACGACGCTGAGCGGCGACGAGATTCCGGAAGCGCTCGTCCCACCGATGTTCCGCCTCTACATGCACACGATCGACAAGCTCTATTGGGGGCGGCAGTACCTGAACCTGGCGCTCTTCGAGCTGCTGCACCGCCGCTGGCGCGAGCGGCTGTGCTTCGTCGTCGCCCGCCGTGGCGCGACGATCGTCGGCGGCACGATCAACGTCCGCAAGGGCGAGGTCCTCTACGGCCGTTACTGGGGCGCGCTCGAAGACCTGCGCTACTTGCACTTCAACGTCTGCTACTACGCCGCGATCGAGCACTGCTTGCGCGAGGGGATCACGCGCTTCGAGCCCGGCGCCGGCGGCGAGTTCAAGCACTTGCGCGGCTTCGACGCCCGGCCGACGACGAGCATGCACTACGTCGCCGACCCGCGGCTCGCCCGCGCCGTTCGCGAGTACCTCGCGCAAGAGCGCGCGGCCGTCGCGCGCGAGATCGCGTGGATGGGCGAGCAGAGCGCGTACAAGTCGAACGCGTAATCGCGCGACGCCGTCGAAACTTCGCGGCCGACGTGATCGCGAGGCGGCCGAGGTCCGGGCGCCGGAACGGGGGCTCGGCTCCGCGCGAAGATCGCTCGCGCGGGGCACCGGGCATGCTTTAGACGTTCCGTACTGCGGAGCGGGGTACAGCTCCCACGGGCGCGCTCTTTATGCGCGCGTCGCCGAGCCCCCGTGCCGGCGCCCGGTCACGTCCACGTCGCGGTCGCGGACGCCGGCGGAGCTGCGCGACGTCGAGCGCTGCGCGCTCGACTCGCTTCGACGCGCCTGCACGCGCTCCATCGGCACGCCCGTCGCGACGGCTGCAGGCAGCGCGAG
>JBGPOW010000152.1:0-10536 GCA_041488235.1 Binatia bacterium | reverse complement strand
GCGACCGGCCTCGACACGAACAAGATCATCGACCAGCTGGTCGCGCTCGAGCGCCGCCCGCTCGACGTCCTCGCGGCGCAGCGCGACACCGCGGCGACGCGGCAGACGGCCCTGCAGACGTTCAACTCGAAAGTCCTCACCTTCCTCACTGCCGTCGACGCGGTCCGCAACGGCAGCGACGTGATCGGCCGCACGGCGACGTCCAGCGACGGAACCGTGCTGACCGCCAAGGCGAGTACCGGCGCGTCGGTGGGCACGACGGAGATCACGGTCCTCGACCTGGCCCGCGGCGCGATCGCGACGTCGGCGAACGGCAAGACCAGCGCGACCGCGACCGTGGCCGCGGGCGCCGGCAGCTTCGTCTTCAAGGTCGGCAGCGGCGCCAACCAAACGATCGCCGTCGATGCGACGACGACGTTGCAAGGGCTCGCCAACGCGATCAACGGCAAAGACGCCGGCGTGAGCGCGTCGGTGGTGAACGCCGGCACGACCGCGGCGCCCGACTACCGGCTGCGCATCGCCTCGACCGACACCGGCACGTCCCACGACGTCACCATCGTCACCGACAATACCAACCTCGGCGTCGCCGTCACGCAGGCGGCGACGAACGCGCGTTTCACGGTGACCGGGTTCGCAAATCCCCTGGTTCGCGAGCACAACAGCTTCGACGACGTGATCCCCGGCGTGACCCTGTCGCTCGTTGGCAAAGGCGGCCCCGTCACGGTCGCGGTCTCGACCGACGTCGCGGGTGCGACCGCCAACGTGCAGAAGGTCGTCGACGCGTTCAACGACGTCGTCAGCTTCGTCGCGGGCCAGAGTCAGGTGACGCAAGACACCTCGTCGAGGGATCATTCCGTCGCCGCCGGGCCGCTGGCGTTCGACGGTACCGTGCGTACGATCCTCTCGAGCCTGCACAGCGTGCTCTCGGGCGCGGTGAGCGGCGCCGCGGGCGGCTACACGGTGCTGTCGCAAGTCGGCATCACCACCAAGCGCGACGGCACGGTCGCGTTCGACACGGCGAAGTTCGCGACGGCGCTGACGGCGGATCCGGGCGCGGTCGCGACGCTGTTCGGCGGCGCGGGCGCGATCGGCGGCGTCGCCGATCGCGTGCACGACTATCTGACGGCGCTGACGCGCTCCGGCGGCCTCATCGACGTCGACGCGAAGAGCATCACCGATCAGATTCAGAACATCGACGATCAACTCGCGGCCGGCCAGCGCCACCTCGACGCGTTCGAGAGCAGCCTGCGCGCGACCTACACGCATCTCGAGCTCTTGGTGAACGGTCTGCAGGCGCAGAGCAGCTACCTCACGGCGCTCACGTCTCTCGGAGGGAGGAACGGATGATCGGCGCGCAATCGACGGCGGCGCGATACCAACAGGCGCAGGTCGGGACCGCGGACCGCGGCGGCTTGCTGCTGCTCATGTTCGACGGCGGTCTCAAGTTCCTGGCGCAGGCGCGTGCCAGTCTCGCGGCGGACGACGTCGGACGCTTCGGCTACGATCTCGGGCGGGCGCAATCGATCATCGCCGAGCTGCTCCACACCCTCGACCACGCCGCCGGCGGGCAGATCGCCGCCGACCTCGAGCGACTCTACCAGTTCATGTTGGAGCACCTCGTCGAGGCGAATCGCCAGAAGAGCGTGCGCCACCTCGATCAGGTGTCGCGGCTCCTCGACATCGTTGCGAGCGGGTTCCGCGACATCCTGCGCAACGGCGTCCCGGCGGTCGATGCGGCCTGACACCGTTGACGTGCTGCCCTCGGCCGCCGCCTGCGCGGCCGCCGCAGAAGCGCTCCATCGTGAGATCGCCGCGGTCTACGACGCGCTCGACGCGCATCTCGCGGCGGCGGCGTGGGAAGACGGCGCGGCGCTCGTGCCCCGGCTCGGCGCGCTCGAAGCCGCGCTTCGTCCGCTCGCGGAGGCGCGACGGCTCGCGACACGAGACGAGAGCGCGCTCTGGGCCGTCGTCGATGCGCTCGCGGTCGAGATGGGCACGCGCCGCGAGGCGGCGCTCCGGCTGACGAGCGCGGCACGCGCCGCGACCGCCGCCCGCCTCGCCGACTTGCACGCGAGTCGCTCACGCGCGGCGCGCTACCGCGGCGCCTCGTCTGATGCGGCGCTGTTCGCCTCCCACCGCGCCTGAGCACGCACCTTCGCGGAAGACGATCGTCGTGACGCGGACCGCGCTGCTCGGTGGGCCGCGCCGTCTGTCAATTCGCTGACAACGGCGCGATGGCGGCACAGATTTCCGCCACTGGACGCGGTGACGAAGGGAGCGGCGGAAACATGTCGCGCACTTCGAGCGCGAAGTCCCGTGGCATTCGTCTTGCTGCCGTCACTCGCGCGGAGGCGGGGTGGAGAGAGATGGAGGGGAGTCGGGGGGCCGCCTCGCGGTGATGCCGCGGGGCGGCCGCGCTCGCCTGGGGGACGGCATGGCGGCCACATCACCGTCGGCGACGGTCTCCACCGTCGGCGACTCGCACGGCGCACACACGCGGAACGCACGCGGCCCGCAGGTGCTCTTTCAAGCGCGGTCGAATTTGTTTTCGCATCCCGGCGGCGACACGGTCGTCGTGCGACGCTTGATGGCGACGCTCGAAAGCCTCGGCGCGCGCGTGCAATTCACCGCCGAGCGCGGTGTCACGGCCGGCACCGACGTCGTGCACACGATCAACTTCGCGACGCCGGAGACGACGCGCGCGTTCGCGGAGGACGCGACGCGTGCCGGCGCACCGCTGGTCGTCACGACGTTGTACGAGGATTGGCCGCGCTTCGCGGCGACGTCGCTCGCCGTGGCGCGCCTCTTCGCCGCCGGCGCCGACGCCGACGGGAGGCGTCGCACCGCGCTCGATCCCGACGTGCTCGCGGCGACGTTGCGTCGCGTCCGCAATGTGCCCGCGGCGCAGAGGGCCGTGAACGACGTCACCGCCGGCATGGCGCGGGTCCTCGTGTGCTGCAGCGACACGGAGCGGCGGCACGTCGTCGCCGATCATCCGCAGGCGCGCGACGTGCGGGTGATCCCGTTCGGGGCCGATCTCCACACCGCGGAGCCGCCGCTTCCCGACGGCACGTTCGCGGCGGCGTACGAGATCCGCGATTACGTGCTCTGCGTCGCGCGCCTCGAAGCGCGGAAAAATCAACTGATGGTGCTCGAGGCGCTGCGGGACGATCCCCGACCGGTCGTGCTGGTCACCGGCGGCTTTTCCTACCAGCCCGAGTACGCGCGTCTCTGCGCGCGGTTCGAACGCCGCGGGCGGACGCTCCTGCTCGAGCGGCTGCCGTCCGTCATGATGGCGGCGGCGTTTCGCGACGCCGCCGTGCATTGCCTGCCGAGCTGGTACGAGCTGCCGGGTCTCGTGTCCCTCGAAGCGGCACTGCACGGGACGCGCGTCGCCGCGTCCGGATGGGGCGCGATCGAGGACTATCTCGGCGACACCATCGCCTACCTCGAGCCCGACGATCCCGAGAGTATCCGGCGGGCGGTGAATGCAGCGCGTGCGCTCGATCCGACACGCGCGACGGCACGCGCGCGCGAGTTCACGTGGGCGCGCACCGCACAGGCGATGCTCACGCTCTACGAGGAGCTCGCGCCTGCCGCCGGCGCGTCGGCGCCCGCGGCCGTGATTCCGCACACGCTCACGCCGGCCGCGCCGGTCGGGGCGAGCTGCGGGATATCGAACGGCATCCTCACGACCGAGCGTAGATCCAACGGAACCTCGGTGACGGCGCCCGCGGCGAACGGAACCGCCGCGACGCTGCACACGACCACGGCGCTCGACGCGGCGACGCGGGCGCGTGGGGCGGGTGCGTGGGACGAAGCGTTGCAGCACGCGGAGCGCGCCGCCGGCGAAGGCGCCGACCCCGCAGCGGTCGCCGAGCTGCGCGCGGTCGCGTTCACGCATCTCCGGCGGCTCGACGACGCCGCGGCGCAATTCGCGGCGCTGCTCGGCAGCACGGAGTATCGCCATCGCGGCGAGGCGGGGCTCGGGATCATCGCGCTGGAGCGCGGCGACGAGGCGACGGCGCGGGCGTGGCTCGAGCGTGCAACTGCCGTAGGCGGGACCGCCGATGCGTGGGCCGCCCTCGGTCTGTGCCTCTCCCGGCTGGCGCAGACCGAGGAAGCGTGGCGCGCATACGTCGAGGCGCGGAGCCTCGACCCCGCACATCGCGCGGCACTGAGCGGTCTCATCACGCTCGCAAGCCCCCTCGCGCGTCTGGGCGAGCTCGAGACGCATCTCCGCGACTATCTCGGGCGTGTCGGCGAGGATGCCGACGTGCGCGTCGCCCTCGCCGGCTGCCTCTATGCGGCCGGACGCACGGAGGAGAGTCGGACGACGGTGCGAGAGGTGCTCCGCGGGACGCCGACGCACCCGCTCGCGCGCGCCCTCGATCACGAGCTCGCTTCGTGACCGTCCGGGAAGAGAATCAGCGCGTGCTCGCGGCACGTGCGCCGGGGCTCGCGGCGGCGATCGCCACGGCCGAGGTGCCGCCGTCGCACGCGCTCGCGTGGACGGCATCCGGCGCGCCGCTGCTGACGGTCGCCGGCGTCCCGCTGCAGCATCGCGGCGATCCGGTGCAAGACGGAGTACGCTGGGCGCGCGGCGCCGCGGATCGGCTCGCGGCCGCCGGGGCGACGCGCGCGGTCGTCGTCGGCTTCGGTCTCGGCTACCACGTCGAGGCGCTGGCGGCGCGATTCTCCGGCACGATCGTCGTGGTCGAGCCCGACCTCGCGGTCTGGCGCCTGGCGCTCACGACCCGCGACCTGAGCGCGCTCCTCGCGCGCGTCGAGATCGTCACGACCGTCGACGCTCCCCCGACGGCGGAGGCGAGCCCAGCCGGCACCGACGAGCGGTCGTCGGCCAGTCAGCGCACGCGCGTCCTCGGCTACGCGCCGTCGCTCCTCCTGCCGGGCGACGTCTACCGCCGCGCGCTGACCGCGTGGCAAGCGTCGGCGGCGCGGCTCGGCGTGCGCCTGAAGATCCTCGTCGTCTCGCCCATGTACGGCGGCTCGTGGCCGATCGCCGGCTATGCCGCGCGCGCACTCGCGACCCTCGGGCACGAAACGCACCTCCTCGACCTGAGCCCGTTTCACGACGGGTTTCGCGCCCTCGAGCGCTTCGGCGCCCGCCGCGCGCGCCGCGGTGTGCTCGAGAACCGGTACTGCGAGACGCTCGCCGACGGCGTCGTCGCTGCGGTCGAGGCAATCGAGCCCGACGTCGTGCTGGCGCTCGCGCAAGCGCCGCTCGGCCCCGGCGCGCTCGACGCGATCGCCGCCGCGGGCGCGGTCCGCGTGCTCTGGTTCGTCGAGGACTACCGCGTGCTCACGTACTGGCGCGACGTCGTCGCGCACTACGATTACGTGTTCACGATCCAAGAGGACGAGTGCGTGGCCGCTCTCGGCGCCGTGACCGACGCGCGGGTCGCGTATCTGCCGTGCGGCTTCGACCCCGAGATTCACCGGCCGCTCGGCCTCGACGCCGCGGCGCGCGCCGAGTACGGCAGCGAGGTCGCGTTCGTCGGCGCCGGCTACCGCAATCGCCGCCTCGCGTTCCGGCGCTTCCTCGATACGGACTTTCGCATCTGGGGCAGCGACTGGACCGGCGCCGCGGATCTCGCGCGCGTCGTCCAGCGCGGCGGCGCGCGCATCACGACCGAGGAGTCGGTGCGCATCTTCAACGCCGCCGACGTCAACCTGAACCTGCACTCGTCGACGTATCACGACGGGGTCGACCCGCGCGGAGACTTCGTGAACCCGCGCACGTTCGAGCTCGCCGGCTGCGGCGCGTTCCAGGTCGTCGACCGCCGCACGCTTCTGCCGCCGCTCTTCGACGCGCGCGAGCTCGCGCTCGCTGCGAGCGTCGCCGAGATGCGCGACCTGACCCGGTACTACCTGGCGCACCCTGAGGAGCGCGTGCCGATGGCGGGCAGGGCGCGGCGGCGTGCGCTCGCCGAGCACACGTACGGCCACCGCGTCGAGCGACTCCTCGGCACCGTCATCGGGCACGAGCAGGACCGCTTTCTCGGGCGCGCGCGCGTCGCGACGGTCGGCGACGTCGTGCGCGGCGAGGCGAAAAGCGCGCTCGGCCGGTTCCTCGGCCGCTTCGATCCGACGACACCGTTCGCGCTCGATCGTCTGGTCGGCAGCATCGTCGAGCACGAGGGCGCGCTCGAGGAGCCGGAGGCGATCTTCCTCTTCCTGCACCAGTTCGACGAGATGTACCTGCGGGAGTACCGCGCATGAGTGCGCGGCGGGCCAAGCGGGCCTTGATCGTCAACCTGACGCGTTTCGGCGATCTCCTGCAGACGTCGCCCGCGATCGCGACCTTGCGCGCGCACCATCCCGGCGTCGAGGTGACGCTCCTCGCCGAGCGCAACTTCGCCGACGTGTGCGACGCTGTCCCCGGCGTCGACCGCGTGTTCCGCGTCGATCTCGACCGCCTCGGCGGGCTCATGCTGCGCGGCGGCGCCGCGCTCCTCGACGGCTATCGCTACGTCGAGGAGCTGCTCGCGGAGCTGCGCGCGGCCGAATACGACCTGGCGCTCAACTACTCGAGCTCGCGGATGACCGCGGTGTTCATGGGCCTCCTCGGTATTCGCGACGTGCGCGGCTGGTCGATGACGCCGGACGGCTTTCGCGTGATCCACCATCCTTGGGCGCGGCTCTTCGCCACCATGTGCCTGAATCGCCGCGTCGCCACGTTCAATCTCGTCGATTACTACCGGGAGATGGCAGGCGGCGGGGGCGGCGTGCAACCGCTGCGCTACGTGGTGCGGCCCGACGCCGAGGCCGCGGCGGCGGCACTCCTCGCCACGGGCGGCGCCGGTTCTGAGAGGTCGCTCGTCGGGCTGCAGCTCGGCGCCAGTCGCGAGATTCGCCAGTGGCCGGCGGCGGCGTTCGGCGCCCTCGGCCGCGCGCTCGTCGGCGCGGGCCATGGCGTCGTGCTCGTCGGCGGCCGCGGTGATCGCGCCCTCGCCGCGGCGGTCGCGGCGGAGATCGGCGACGGCGTCGTCGACGCGTGCGGCAAGACCGGGATCGCGGAGCTCGGCGCGCTGCTGCGGCGTCTCGACGCGCTCGTCACCGGCGACACCGGACCGATGCACATGGCGGTCGCCGTCGGCACGCCCGTCGTCGGCCTCTTCTTCGGACCGGCGTCGCCGTTCGACACCGGGCCCTACGCGGCCGACAACGTGCTGCTGCACGCGAACGCGCCCTGCGCGCCGTGCGATCACAACGTCACCTGTCTGCAACCGTTCTGCCGCACGGAGATCGATCCGCAGCTGGTGGCGGCCGTGGTCGGCGCCCGTCTCGCAGGCGATTGGGCGGCGCTCGATCGCCTGGCGGGCGCGACGGCGAGCGCGCGTCTCTACCGCACGGCGTTCGACGCGGACGGCCGCTACCGCTGCGACCTTCTCGGCATGCTCCCCGCGCGTGCCGAGGACGAGCTGCGGCGCGCGTATCGGGCGACGTGTCTCGCGCTGCTCGCCGGTGCGCCGCTGCCGCGGCCGCGCGCGGCGACCGTCGACGCTGCGCCCTTCGCGGGCGTCGCGCGGCTCGCGCGCGACGGCAGCACGCTCGCCGCACGCCTGCGCACGGCGGTGACTAGCGCGTCCTACGAGGACAAGCCCTCCGGGGGCAAGCCCTACGAGGGCAGGCCGTTCGAGGAAATCGCGCGCCTCGGCCGCGAGCTCGACGCGCTCGATCGCGTGATCGCGGAGCACGGCGGCGCCCATCCGGAGACGGCGGTGCTGACGCAAATGTTCAAGTTCGGCAAGGAAAACCTCGAGGATGACGGCGTCGCGACGCTCGCCGCCGCGACCGGCATCCTCTACGACGAGCTCGCCCGCGGGGCCGATTGCATGACGACGCTGCTCGGCAGCGCCGCCGAGGAGGAGACTGACGATGGACGTCTTCATCAATGAGCGCGAGGTAGGCGCCGTCGAGGCGGCGGGTGCGACCGTCGGCGAAATGATCGAGGCTCTCGGTGTCCACGTCGACCCGGACGAGATCGTCACCACGGTCGAGATTGACGGCGTCACGTTCAGTGCCGGGGAGGAGGAGCGCTACGCGCGCCGCGCCGCGGGCAACGTGCGGCGCCTCGTGCTCGGCACCTCGACGCCGGCGGCGTTCGCGCGCTGCATGCGCGCCGAGCTGGCGGCGGCGGTCGAGGTCGTCGCCTCGAAGGTCGACCTCGTCGTCGCCAGGTTCGGGGCCGGTGACGATCGCGACGCCAATGCGCTGCTCGCGGCGCTCATGGAAGAGCTGCGCCTCGCGCTCGTCCTCGAGCAGCAGGTGACGACCCTGGACGGCGCCGTCGTGCCGGAGGCGGTCGGGCCGGTTGGGACCCTCGCTCCTGCGCTGCTCAGCGCGCAGGAGCGGCGCGCCTGGGGCGAGCTGTCGACGCTACTCGCGCAGCAGCTCGCCCCCGCACTGCGCGCCTGGAGCCGTGCCGAGTCGGGACTCGCCGGCGACGAGGCGAGCGCTGCGCCGTCAACGTTCTGACGGCCGCGCCCGCCAAAACCCTGGCCACCGGCACCGCGCGGCAACAAAACTCGTTGCGATTTCCATCCGCCGCTCGTCGCCGCACGCGGCACGACCGTTGCTCGATCGGCAAATTTTTCCGGGTATGCGGTCACTCCGACGACTCGCGCTTTCCGCGCTCGTGCTGCTGCTGCTTGTCGGGCGCGCCCACGGCGAGGCGCTCTTCGCCTCGCCGCCGCACTTCCTCGCGCTCCGCGACCGCGAGGAGATCGTGTTCTTCATCAACGAGCCCGTTGCCGGCGCGCTGGCGTCGCGCACGAGGTCCGGCGTGGAGGTCATCGTGCCGCGCGCGCTCGTCGACCCCACGCTTCGCGGGACGACGTTCCGCGGCGACGACAGTGCGACCGCAGCGGGCACCCGCGTCGTCCTCGCTCCGGCGACGCGCGGGAACGCGGCGATCCGCATCACGACGAGCTCCGCGCCGGCGGCGGTGCACGCCTATTCCGAGCGCGATCCACCGCGTCTCGTGATCGATCTCCTGGCGGCGCCGCAGCCGACACCGACACCCGCCCACAAAGCGGTCGCGCCTGCCGCCGCGTCGGCGGCGCGCGAAAAGCCGAAGCAGGACGCGGCGCAGAGCGCATCCGCCGTCGTCGCGCCGCCGGCCGTGCTCGCGGCGTTGGCAGTGTCGGCGCCACCGGCTGCGCCCGCGACGCAAGGAAGCACGACGGCGCCGCCTGCGGCGCCCGCACAAGCGAGCACGACCGCGTCGAACGCGCCGCCGGCACCAGCAAGCAGGACGGCGCCGGAAGCCCCCGCTGCGGCCACGGGCAGGACCGCGTCGGCCGCTGCGGAGCCTGCCGTGCGCGTCGCGCCATCGACGGGCGCGGCGTCGAGCACTGGATCGGCGGACGCTGCCTCCGCGCACGACGGCGGGTCGGCGCAGAAGCGTCCGTGCGCATGGCGACGGATCGGCGCGGTCGCCTTCTGCGCTCCCGATCCCGAGGCGCTCGCGTACGCCACGCATGCCGATCTCGCGGCGCTGGCACGGGCGCTCGCGGCAGCCGCCGATCCCGCGACGTTGCCGCAGGCAATTCCCGGCGACGAGCCGGGCGCGCTGTACCTCGCCGCCGATCGCGAGCTCGTCGTCCGCGCGGCGGGCGGGCGCTTGTTGCCGGCGATCGATCTCTACCGGCGGGCGCTGCGCCGCGCGCCGAAATTCTTCGACGCGCCGCGCGCGCGTCTCAACGTCGCGCTCGCGTACCGTGTGCTGGGTTTCGACGCCGAGCTGCAGAGTGTCGCGCAGGAGGCCGCGAAGGATGCGACGCGGCCGATCATCGACGCCGTGATCGGCGACCTCGCGCGCGAGCGCGACGCCGGCGAGCCCGCGCGTGACGCCTACGCGCGCGCCATGGGCGGTGACGCGCTCGCCGTGTGCCTCGCGACGCGCGGGCGCGCCGCGCTCGTCCTCGCGAGCGATCCGCCGGGCAACGCGTCCGCACACGTCGCGCGGCTTCCAGAGCTCTGTCCACCCGAGATTCTCGCCGATGCGGAGACGATCCGCGTGCAAGCACGGCAGCAGCTCGCCGATGGCCAGCCGCGGCGGGGACTCGCGATGCTCGAGGCGCTGCGCGGCGCACCTGAGGTGCCGGCGAACGGTCTCGTGCTCGCCGACATCGCCGCCGCCGCCGCCGCTGCCGGTGACGATGCGACGGCACGTGCCCGCTGGACTGAGCTCGCCTCCGGCCATTTCGGCGCTCGGCTCGCGACGCGCGCGACGCTCGGCCTCGCGCAGCTCGACGTCGCCAGCGGCAACGACTCCGCGGGTTTCCGCCGCCTCGACATGCTCGGCTCGGCCAAAGCATCGGACGAGCGCCGGCGGCTCGCGAACGGCGCGCTGGTGCGTGCGCTCCGCCGCGGCGCCGACGCCGAAGCGGTGGCGATCGTCGCCGAGCAGGGCCTCACGCCGGCGCTGCTCGCGTCCGACGACCAGATCGCGCTCGCGCGCAGCTACCGCGCCGTCGGGCTCGCATCCGAGGCCGACGCGCTCCTCCG
>JBGPOW010000151.1:0-10558 GCA_041488235.1 Binatia bacterium | reverse complement strand
GCGCTTCCGCGCGTACACCCGGTCATGGCTCCGCCCGGCGGCCGAGCCCGACGCCCCCGAATTCCGGACGTGGACGAGCGACGAGGGTCCGCCGTCGCACAGCATCCCTGCCCACGTGGTCGCGAAGGCGGCCGCGGCTTGCGGGCGCGACGTGTTCCGCGCCCTGCACGACCGGCTGCTACGCGCGTACTTCGTCGAGAGCCGCGACATCACGAGCACGGACACGTTGCGCGTACTCTGGCGCGAGGTCGGTCTCGAAGAGGAGGCGTTCGAGGTCAGCGCCGACCCCGTGACGACGGCAGCGGTCGTCGCCGAGCACCGGGACACGCTCGCCCACGGCGTGAACGGCGTACCGGCGATCATGATGGTCGGCAACGATGTGCCCATGGTCGGGGCGATGCCGTTCGAGTCGTATCGCCGGTGGATCGCGCGTGCGCTCGATCGGGGCACACCTTCGTAACGGTACTCCAGGAGCTCGTCTGCATCCTTGGTCGGTCCTGGCGGATCCGGAGCACCGTCGCGTTTGGATCCATCGCGCGCTTCGAGTCGTCTCCGGGCGCGGGAGCGCGCGCCGGGCGAGTTTCCGACGCGAAAACCCGGAGGGGTAGGGTCAGGTACTACCGGCGTGCGTAGCGTCGATTCTATGGCTCGTCGGCCGTCCTGGCCGCCTGCCCGGCGACCTTCTCGTTCGACTGCGTGATTGGGACGATGCCCACATCGTAGTCCTGGCCGTCACGGACGACGTCGGTGACCTCGCGGTGGATGGTCGATGCGGCGTGCATGTTCGGCCGCCCGGATCAGCACAACCCGGCGGGAATCGCCGGCGGACGTAGAGTCTTGCTCGAATTGCGTCGACGCAATTTTCGCTGGCTCGAGTCGCTCCTCGCGGCGGTGCGAACTGGTCCAAGATGATCGGAAGGATCGCCGGCGACCCTCGCCAGAGAGTCGGCGTTGGTCGTTCGCGACAGGGTTGTCGTTGTGCCTGAACGACGGTCTCGGTAGATTGCCCCCTTGGTCGAACTCGAGGGCCTTCGTGGGCACCGTGGGTGACTCCCTGGCGCGCAAGCACTTGCGACGGGGACTCGAGGTCCACGTCACGCAACTCGGATACTCCTGCGTCGGCACGCTCACGGGTGTTCCGGTCCCCGAGATGGTCCGCATCAGCCCCGGGCGTCGCCAGATTATCTACGGGGAAACCGTGGTGCGCCGCGACCTCGGCAGCAAGCGTTGCCATGAGCGGTTGCTGTTCTTCTCACAACGCCGCACGCGCCACCGCAGCAGCATCCTGTTCTTCATCGGCGTTGCCACCACGGATCAGCAGCAGCTCGAGGCGTTGTTGGCGCGGCTCGACATTCGCAGCGGCATCCGGGGCGGCCATGTTCACGTGGTGCCCATCCGGCCGCTCCAACCGATCGGCCGCCGACCCGCGGCTCGATCACGCGCGTCTGGGCCGAAGGCTCGCGGAACCGTCGCACCCACGGTAGGTACCCGGCGCCGCTGACGCGGGTCGACGGCAATTGCACGCGCCGTTTCGCCAGCGCGTCGTCGAACCATGCGTAGAAATCGCTCGATTGCTGCGCGAGCGACTCCGGACCCTGAGCAGAAAGGTGTCTTCGCGGCGGTAAAATGGTCGAGAACGACCCTAGAATCGACGCAGTGACCGAGGTGAAGGGTAGACTGCCACCCGGACGCGGCGAACGCCGGAAATTCCTTCCAGAGGGCCATTCTCCTGCACGAACGATGCTGAATGTCGCGCCGCCGGGAGAGGTGACCTCCGTGAGTCGGGGCAGCTCGGTGGACTTGTGGAAGGGTCCGAGGACCGCTCGTCACCTCGGACCCTCGCCGTGCCATGCCTCGCCTCGTCTGTGCGCGTGGCGATCGCCGTGCGCGTCGGCGAGCGAGGCAACCCCTGCTGTGAGGGGTTCCGAACGGCACGCCGTTAAGCTGAAGGCCCACTCGGGACCAAGCCGGCGCGCGATGTCCGATGCGAGCAAGGCGCGCTACGCCGTGCGGGGGTTAGGCACGGCGATTTCGATTGCGCTCCGCGCTCGACAGGGCGTACGCTCAGCGTCACCGATCATTCGCCCCGAGCACGGCTCTGCGGAGCGGCGCGTCGGCACCGCGTTCCGCGCGGCCCTTCCTTGCTTCTCTCGAGCCCACCATCAGGTGTTCCATGCCGACACCACACCGCCGTGCGCTTTGGGAGCCGCCCAGCGAGACGCCGACATCACCCGAATGCCGCCTCATCGCGGCCGTCCTCCTCGACGCAGTGCTGCAGCTCTCGCGGCGCGGCTCGAAGGCCGCGGCAGACGCGGAGCGATGGATTCGCCGGAGTGACGGCGGTGACGAAGTGTTTTCGTTCGTGGGCGTATGCGAAACACTCCGGCTAGAACCGACGTACCTCGCGCGCGGGTTGCTGCGATGGCAGGCGCGCGGCGCGTCTGCGGCCAAGCTGCCGACACGTCACAGCGGTTGTGGTGCGCGAAGGCGCCGCATTGCGAGCACGGAAGCTGCGACGCCGATCGTTGCCCCTATCGTCGAATGATCCAAGGAGGACAGTGACCATGACGTCCAACCTCGGTACACGTCAGGCCGTTGGTCGACTCGTTCTGTCGACGCCAGAACGAGGAACGCGATCCTCGCCATCCGAGCGGATCATCGGTGCGCACGCGCAACGAGGGTTCTCGTCGATACTTGTCAGCGTCGGTCGCGGGGCGTAGCTAGAACACAATGCGCGACCATGAAGACCTCAGCGCTCTCGAAGCATTCATCCTCGAGCTTCTCCTGGAAGGCGATCAGGATGCCAAAGAGGGCGCCGAGCTCGATGCGCACATGACGTCGGTCATCGGCACGCATCGGGTGCGGCCTGAGCGCGGGCACTGAGCACACCGCGCGCCGCGAGGATGGCTGCGCCGCTCGAACGAACGCTGGACGTCCGTCGACTCCTGATCGTCGATGTCGCGGAGGAGCCAATCCTTCCGTACGTGACCTCAGTCAGGGTTCCAGGGATGCCACGAGCAACGCCGCCAGCGCGAGCAGGGCGCAGAGTGGGACGTACGCCCGGGTGTCCCACCACGCGAACGGCGTCCCCGTCACCCGCTTGAAGACGCCGAACCATTGAGAGTCGCCGACGACACGTCCGCTGAACACCACGACGAGCGTCCACGTTCCTGCAACGAACAGTGAGCGCGGCAAGCCTCGTCCCCAGAGACCGAGGCGCCCGAGCAGGAGGAGTGCCGCGGCATACAGCAGCAGCGCGACGAGCACGGTCCCCGCTGGTCCTGGTGTGAACAAGGGGCTCGCCACCGCGCTTCGGGATCGTGACCTCGGTCGCCCATCGACCGCCTGCCGCCCAGTAGCAGTGTAGGGTGCCGAGATCGAACAACACGACTGCGGCGAGCGTCCCGACAATGCGCGGGACCATCGCTCTTCAGCTCTTCGTCTTCAGGCTTGTGTCGTTCGCGCGGATGAACGCGCGGATGTCGTCCGCCATGTCGAGGAGCTTCATCCACTGCTCCTTGTAGAGGGTCGCCGGGAAGCGGCCGAGGCCGTAGACCGACACGCCGCCCTTCTCGCTCACCTTGAGCGTCATTCCTCGGCTGGCGGTGTGCTTGAGCTGCGCGTTCTCGGTCCGGAGCCGCTCGAGTTCCGCCTGTACATGAATCGATGAGAAGCCGCTGACTGCCCGGCGAACGGCGATTCCATCTTCAGGGTAAAGGGCGTCGGAGCTCGTGCGCGCGTGCTCGTGCGCGCGCCCACATTGCGACGTACGCTCTCGCGGAGTCGAACAGGGCATCGACATCCGCCGGGGGTACGCCGACCCTGTAGAGGTCGGCGATCAAGTCGGGGAGCAAACCGTGGTGAGCCAAGCCCATGGTGTTGAAGTCGAAGTCGCGGTTGCCGGCACGCGACATCGTCAGGACTCGGCTGTCCACGCGGTCGACGCCGTATTGCACCGGATTGCGCTGCGCTTCTTCTTGCTTACGCCGGACGCCCGGATCGGCGTATCGTCCACCGCAACCGAACGGTCCGAAACGTGGGCTCGGTTGACCCGGAAACCCGTTGAAGTCGCTACCGAATGCGACGCCGCCTCTTGGCGACATCATTCGACGTGCATACATGTACGCCTGGGCGAATGATTTGGACGACGTATCGCAATCGTTCGGGACCGCGTCGCCCGCACTCGAGACGTAGCCCTGATTCGTCAGCACGCCGACGACGCCGCCGA
Organism: Binatia bacterium; assembly: GCA_041488235.1. GTDB lineage: Bacteria > Desulfobacterota > Binatia > UTPRO1 > UTPRO1 > DP-19. The sequence continues at coordinate 6,330 of JBGPOW010000151.1, read as the reverse complement.
GACGATTCACCGTCGCAACCGTCGCGGCTGTGCGATGCATTTCCGCGCGCAGTTCCGTCCAGTGACTCGCAACGAACGCCTTGTCGCCCGTGAGGTCGCTGCGGCGAAGCTTCAAGTCACGGAACCACGTGTGGGACAGCATTACCGGGTAGTCGGCGGCGGCCGCGAGCGCGATCGTATCCGCCGCCGACCGATCCGACATGTGCTCGAGATCGATCAGCATGCCACGCTTCATGAGCTCGCGGACGAGCGTCTCGCCGAGGGGCGTCAGACCGAGTCGATTGCAATGCCCCTCGGCGCCGACGACGGCGTCGGACAACTCGGGCGCATACCAGCCATGCCCGTGCAGGAAGGCGACGATGTTGCCCGCCGCCGGAATCGCGGCCGAGCCACGCAAGCGCCAGTACACGCCCTCGCCGCCGCAATCCCGCACGCTTTGGTAGTACCCGCGCATGAAATAATGCGCCGCGCTCAGTCGCTCGTCGTAGAGCGCAGCACCCCCGAACGCGCCGTCGACCAGATGAACCGGCGTCACCTGGCGGACGCCCGCGTACTCGTACGCATCGAGCGCGGCGATCGCGTCGCCCTCCGTACATTCGCGACGCCCGCCGATCCCGCACCCGAACAGTGAATAGACCTCGACGCCGATAACGACCGCGAGACGATTGTCGGCAATGATGCGTTCGGCGTCTTCCGGAGACTTCGCGAGCTCGAGCCATCCCCCTTCGTGATTCGCGATCCATTCCGACATCTCGCGGACCGCCGCGATTTGTCGCAGTGCCGCCTCCCCGTCGGAGCACGACTGCGTGTGATGGGTGAACTCACACAACAGCTCGGCGTTCGTCGCGACGATCACCAAGAGCCGCAGTCCATACAGATAGGAGCGGTACACCCAATCGACGTACATCTGCTGATGAACGTGCGTCGTCGAGCGCGGCCACGTGCGAAAATCCGGGTAGCCGTCGGGCCCATGCGGCCCGCCCTCGACCTCGTCGGCGACGACGCGCGTCACGAGATGCGGGAATCGCGTGTGCTCGCACGGCGCCAGTGCGGTCGCCATCGCGTCCGGCTCCGGCTGCGGTACGAACGCTCCTCCGGCGAAGAGAAAACCGCCGAACCCCAAGTTGGAGAACATGTGCGCATGAAAATCCGCGAACCCGCGCAGGCCGCGTGTCTCGTCGCGTGGGAGGGGGGCTCGGCACGTCATCGCCGGCGGCGCGCTCGCGCACGCGAATGTCGCGCGCGGAAGAATGCCGCCCGAGACCGCGATCACCGCCCCGATGGTTGCGAACCGCAGGAGCCGCATCATCGCAACCGCGACCCGTCGAAGCGGACGCGTACCAGGAGTCCATCGTGGTCGGAGTACGGATCGTCCACGGCCTGGTTCTCGAGCCGGCGGACGTCCACGTCCGCGACGGGATCGGCCGGAACGTTGCGCGCCAGGACGTAGTCGATCCATTGGCGCGTCCCATCGGTGTCGGTGAACGTCCCACATCCGCAGCGCGCCCGTTCGGGCAGCGTCAGATCATCGCCGAGGACCGCAATGTGCGACCAGTACAAGGCCTCCTCCGGCATCGTATTGAAGTCGCCGGCGATGAGAACGGGCGAGTTGCCGAACTCGGTCGCGATCGCGCATTGCAGTTGATTCAGCTGTCGCCGCCGCTCGCATTCGTAAGAGTGGCCGTACTCAGAATACTGCGACTGGAGATGCGTCGTGACGAGGCCGAGGCGCTCGGCCCCGCGACGCAGGTGCAGGAGCAGCGCACCCTTGCCCCCCAGGCCGTCGCCTTCGCAGACGCGGTACCACGGTCCGGAGGCGTGGTAGCGGACGAACGTCTCGCCCTCGACCCGCCACGCGCTCCCGCGACGCACGAAGACCAGCAGGCCGCCGTGCGGACGAAACAGCGGGAGAGAGATCCGCTCGTGCGCGACGTAGTCGGGCGCGAGAGCGCGCGCCAGCTCGTGCGCCCGGCACGCGGTCCACACCTCTTGAAGGACCACGACGTCCGGCTGCTGCTCCTTGATCTTGCCCGCGATGTTCGCGAGCCGATCTCCCGCCGTTCGATTGAATGGCAGGCCGTGAACGTTCCAGGAAAGAAGGCGGAGACAATCGGTCGCAGTACAGGGAATGAGCTCCGATTGCGCCGGCAGCGGTGGCACCCGGATGGGTCCGCAGCCAAGCATCAGCAGTGCGACGGCGAGCGCCGCCTGCGCGGGTCGTCGGAGGCTAGCCACGCGCGGGCTTCGGCCGGCGAGGGCAGCCGGACGGCGACTCGGGTTCATGGCATGCCTTTCTGACGTCGTGGCGATCGTCGTGGCCTTCGCAATCGACACACACGTTCGTCCCGTCGTAGCTGACGTGGCGCCGTACGAGCATGGCACCGAGCTCGACGTACGCGCGAAATTGCGCCGGCGACAACGCCTGATGGATCGTACTCAACTGCGGAAAATCGCAGGGTACGAAACAGTCGGCGGTCTCGCAGCGGTTTTTCGTGCTCTTGATGTGATAATCCACCAACGCCGGACCGTATTGGCAACTCAGCGCATCCTGTTCCTCCTTCTTCAAGACATCCCATTGCTCGAATGGACGGCCATCCAGTGACAACTTGACGTACGCGAATGGAATCGTCTTCCAAACGACGCCGTGGTCAGCCTTGGCGTCCGGCGAGACGATACCGGGGTCGTTCATGATCGGAAATGCGCCGATCTCTCCGGTCATGACCGGGACCGCCGGATCGAACGGAACCTGAGCGCTGGTCCCATGCGTCGCCGGCGTCGGGTCGAGCGAATCGATGTCTTGCCGCGGAGTCGCCGCGCTCGAGACGCCCGGGACAGGGTCCATACGCATCGTGACGCCCATCTCGCGCTCGACGGCGTGCTTCAGCTTGAAATAGCTGCCGAAGTGGTAGTCGGGATCGTACTCGCCGTCGACGATGATCAAGGAATCACACATCCGGCGGATGAGCGGAAACGCGGCGAGGTTCTCCTGATGCCCGCCGTCGCTCACATAGACGTTCCGACCGTTCGCATCACGGTGGTATTCCGGAAATATGAAGTAGAACGGCAACGGCGCCGCATATGACAGCGCTCGCTGGACCTCCGGCCACACTCCGTCCGGCCGATACGCCGGGTTGGGCAGGAATCGGCCGACGTCGAAATTCAACGCCGAACCGACGACACGCTGGGATGCACCCGCGAAAATCTGCGTACTGTCCGGCGCTGATCCCGCGATCGCGACTGCCTCCGCGACGTTCAAGGGCGCAGTGTCGATGGGATAGAATTTGTACGCGTCACTGCCCCACTTCAACGGCGTCATCTCGAAGACCGTCAGCGCGAACAGCGCGTCCTGATGGTTTTCGTCCTCGTCGAGACGGACGGTGCTCGTGATGACGAAGTACGGCAGTTGCTGGTCGCGGACGACGGGAAGAAGGTCGTCGAGCCTCGCCTTCTGGTCGTCGTGAAACGTATGGCGGATCGCATAATCGTACGAGTAGCCGAACCAGCTCGTATTCAAATGCCATCCCCACGCACCGTTCACGAGCAGATTGAACGGAGCCAGCAGCAAATTCCCCGACCAAACAATGGGGTATTGCCACTTTCGGTAAAAATGCGCTCCACGGTCGTACAACTGCTGCTGTGCTGGTCCGTCGACGTTAAACAACGTGTCGTCCCGCGGGCGCACGAGATGCTGCATGTAATACCAACTCAGGGCGTACGCTCCGCCCGAGGTCGCGGACAGCACATCGACGTCGTGGAGGATGCTTTCGCCAGCCCCACCGTCGACGGGCGTATCGTGGAGGCCCTTCATCACGCCGATCGCAAATGCCGCGGATCGGATTCCGCCGCCCGAGAGCGCAACGCAGAGATGTGGCGCTCTCTCCCCGTGCCCGTCATAGGCCGAGCGATGGAGACGCCATTCACCACGACTGCGATACTCGTTCAACAACTCGAGGTTGTGACGCGCTTGCGCCATGACGTCGTCGGATGACGTCGCCGCGACGTATCGCGACCCACTGATCACCCGGCTCGGGTACACGAACAGCGTACAACCGGACCCCAACAGCACCGCACCAAACGTCACGACGGTTCCGATGACCGGACCCGCTGCCCTCAACGATCGTTTTGCCATGCGGCCCTCCGTCACTGCGCGGACCCAGTATCCGCGGCGCAGTCCTGCCGTTTCCGACAACCCAGACACGCCGCGGAGCAATTCGGCGACTCGGCGCGTACACAGCGCGGATGGATTGGGTCGTTCCATCCGCCCGGCGTCTGGCGCTCGGCCTGGCTGCACTCCCACAAGCGATCGGCGCTCGTGATCGAGTAAATCGGGTGCAGCTCCGGCGATGACACGTGCTCACCGCGCTCGATGACCGCGGTGAGGTATTCGACGTAGCGAGCCAAGTCGTCGTACGTGCACGGCTCCCCGTGGCCGCCGACGATGACCTCGGGCTTCGGGCGTAGCGCCGCGAGCCGCCGCGCCGCCGCCAACAGGCCGAGGTAGCTGCCACCGTCCGGCTTTTCGGCGTGTGGGTAGTATCCGCACTGAAAGATGTCGCCGCTCACGAGCAGCCGGCGCGACGGCATCCAGAACGCGAGGTCGCCACCGGTGTGCGCGTGGGGAAAGCGGAGGATCTCGACGGTCACCGCGCCCACCTTCCGCTCGCCGTCGTGGGCGTAGCCGACGACGTTCGGCAATCCGATGATCTCCTTCACCGTATCGGCCGCCCAAATTTCCCGCAGGGCGGGCGAATTCCGGTACTGGATCAGGCCGGCCAAATGATCGCAGTGCGGGTGGGTGATCCCGATCCAGCGCACGGGTCGTTTGGGGTCGGCCGCGAGACGTTGCGCGAGCCGTCGTGCCCAGGCGCTCATCTTCGTGTCGAAGAGCAGCGTACCGTCGCCGGTATCGACCGTGACCGCGTTCGACAGCCCGCCGATGTACGCGACGGCACCGCACTCGGCTCGACGGTCCTTGTCGCACAGGATCTGCCTTCGCTCGGGGATGAGCCTCAGCGTCGCACAACCACTCACGGCGACGATGCCGAGGATGGTGACGGCCCCCGCGATCGACCGTTGCCATTGCGGCGGCGGCGGACGCCGATGCGGTCCGGGATCGATCACCGCGCCGCCGGTTCCATAGTTCGGGTCGCGGCGTCAAGACTTGGACGCGTCCGTCGGACGGTGATGCTCCATTGTGGAGCAGTCGGCTGATGCCGTCTTGCCGTCTGACCGATTCTCACCTGCCATATTCCAGTTGCGCGCTATGTCCGGAGTTGAGTATGAGCGGCCCGGAGGCGCTGCCGATGAGCCGCCGCGGGAACTGCCTCGTATTGACCGGGATCGCTCTGCTGATCGTCACGCTGGCGTCCGCGCAGCCGGCGTGGAGTCGCGGCGGAGGTCATGGGGGCAGCCACAGCTCGTTCAGCTCCGGCGGAAGTCACAGCTACAGCGCTCCCCACGTGTCAACGCCATCCGCTGGCGGCAGCGTCAAGGTGCATGGCTATACGCGGAAGGACGGGACGTATGTCGCGCCCTACACGCGCAGCGCCCCGCATGAGCAGACAACGACAACGTTGCCCACGACGGGCACGCCGTCGCGATCGAGCGCGAACGTCGCGAGCCACGAGAGCCATGCGTCCATCGCGAGCACAGCGCCGGGAGTGGTGCGGGACAGTCACGGGCGGATCAAGCGCAGCGAAGAAGCGCGGGCAGCGTTCGAGCGGTCGCACCCGTGTCCCGCCACGGGGAGAAGCTCGGGCGCCTGCCCAGGGTACGTCGTCGATCACATCGTCGCACTGAAACGTGGCGGCGCCGATGCGCCGTCGAATATGGAGTGGCAGACGATCGAGGCAGCGAAGGCGAAAGACAGATGGGAATAGGCGGACGCTGCGATCGAATCAGAAGTTCGTAGCTCCCCGATAGGAGAAATGAGCCAGTCCGAGTCCAGTCGACAAGATTTTCGCGGAGGAACGGGTGGGACGTCGGGTCATTACGGGGCGGTATGGCGGTTTCAACTCGCTGGCAGCGTACGAAGAGCACATGTACGCGAGGCGACACGTCGATCTGGCGGAACTTCGGCGCAGTAAACGATCGCGTCGGGTCCTCCGACAGGCTGCGTTCCATGAGGCGGGTCACGCGATAGCGCGCGTCCGACTCCGCCAGGGCCGCGTGCGGCGGATCACCATCATCCCGACTCGCACCGGCGACGACTTTGACCAGGATTTTTCCCAGTCTCATCCGTTCTTCCGTCGCTGGAAGACGTTCAATCGGGGCTATTGCGACGTCGTAGTGGACATCCCGCATCACACGAGCAAGCACGCCAAGACGTGG
>JBGPOW010000150.1:0-10604 GCA_041488235.1 Binatia bacterium | reverse complement strand
GTACGTCACGAAGCGGTCGTCGAAGGGCAGCTCGATGCCCCACGTGAGGCGCGCCTTCGGGCGCGAGATGCAGAGGTCCTCGAGCGGCTCGCGCAGCATCGCCAGGACCTCGTTGCGGTAGCGTTCCGGTCGGACGAGCTCGGGACGCTCGTTCAGGACCGCGATGAGACGCTCCTGATACTTCCCCATCCGAAAGAAGTAGTTCTTCTCCTCGATCCACTCCGGCGTCGTGCGGTGGTCGGGACACTTGCCGTCGACGAGCTCCTTCTCGGTGTAGAAGCGCTCGCAGCCGGTGCAGTACAGGCCGCCGTAACTGCTGAAGTAGATGTCGCCGGCGTCGTAGACCTGCTGCAGGATCTCGCGCACCGTGCGTACGTGGTCGGCGTCGGTGGTGCGGATGAAACGGTCGTACTCGAGACCGCACGCGTCCCAGGTGCGGCGAAACGCGTCGCTGATGCGGTCGGCGTACGCTTTCGGCGACTCGCCGGCAGCCTCCGCCGCTTGTGCGATCTTGTCGCCGTGCTCGTCAGTGCCGGTCAGGAAGAACGTCTCGGCGCCGCGTTGGCGATGGAAGCGCGCGATCGTGTCGCAGATGAGGATCGTGTACGCGGAGCCGAGGTGGGGCTCGGCGTTCACGTAGTAGAGCGGCGTCGTGATGTAGATGCGGTCAGTCGGCACGCTTCTCGACGAGGTCCTCGAGCGTGACCTCGACCTCGACGCCGTCGTCGGCGCGACGCACGATCGCGGTCTGTCGCAGCACGTTCTGTCGTACGACCTCGCCGTCGCCCTTCACCGACGTCACGCGCGCACCGACGCGCGGCAGGCTGCGGCGCAGCTCGAGGTAGGTGTCGTACTCGTAGCGCAAGCAGCATTTGAGACGGCCGCACATGCCGGAGAGCTTCGACGGGTTCAGCGACAGGCCCTGCTCCTTCGCCATCTTCACCGACACCGCTTGGAACTCGCGCAGCCACGTCGAGCAGCAGAGCTCGCGTCCGCACGGTCCGACGCCGCCGAGCATCTTCGTCTCGTCGCGGGCGCCGATTTGCTTCATCTCTATGCGCGTGTGCAGCGCCTGCGCGAGGTCGCGGACGAGCTCGCGGAAATCGACGCGGCCCTCGGCGCAGAAGTAGAACACCGCCTTGCTGGCGTCGAAGAGATACTCGACCTGGACGAGCTTCATGGCCATGTGGCGATCGCGGATACGCGCGAGACACATCCGGCGCGCGTCGTGCTCGCGCTGGAGGTTGGCCTCGTGGCGGGCGAGGTCGCGGCCGTCGGCCTTGCGCAAGACTTTCGGCGGTCGGGTCGCGAGCGTTGCGGCGGATGCCGCCGCCGGGTCGGCGACGGTGCCGAGCGCGGCGCCGCGCTCCGTCTCGACGACGACGAGATCGCCGCTCGCGAGTCGCAACGCGCCGGGATCGAACTCGTAGAGCTTGCCGGCCGGCTCGAACGTGATGCGCGCGATCGGCGCCGTGGGCGGCGTCGGCGGCACCGAGCTTTCGGACGTGGGATCCATCAGGGGCGGCTCGCGAGCTGCAGCAGCATGCGAACCAGCGCCACGTTGCGGTTCGCGTTCTGTCGCAAGGCGACGATCGTACCATACGTCGTCTCGAGATTGCGAAGGCTGGTCGTGATCGCCAGCTGTGGAAGCTCGGCCGCGAGGTCGCCGTTGTGCAGCTCCGTGTCGTCGCCGAGCGCGCGCCTCCGGAGCGCGTCGCGATACCACGAGGCGATCACGGTCAGCGCCGGGACGAGGTCCTTCTCCTCGGAGACGAGCTCCTGCGCGAAGTCGGCGAGGCCCTTGAAGCCGCCGCGGCGCGCGACGGCGAGCCCGGACAAGATCTCGCGGCGCCGTTGCCCGAAGAACTCCGGGTCGAGCGCAAGCGCTTGGCCCGGGCTGCCCTCGGCGTACGCGGCGAGCGCCTGCGCCTCGGCCGCACTCCGTCCATGCGCCTGGAGAATCGCGACCACGTCCGCGGCGGGGAGCGGATCGAAGCCGACGCGCTGGCAGCGCGAGAGAATCGTCTCCGTGAGCGCGGCGGCGTTCACGGCGACGAGCATCAGCACCGTGTCGCCCCCCGGCTCCTCGAGGGTCTTCAGGAGCGCGTTTTGTGCCTGCAGCGTCAGGCACTCCGCGTCGTTCACGATGCCGACCTTCGGATGCGCGCTCATCGCCCGGAACCCGAGCTCGCGCTGCAGATCGCGGACCTGCTCGATCGCGATGTCGCGGCGATCCGGGAGCGGTCCGGCGACGACGCGCACGTCGGGATGCGTGCCGGCGACGATCGTGCGGCAGGCGTCGCAGGTGCCGCAGCCTTCGAACGGCGCGACGTCGCAGTGCAGCCCGAGCGCCAGGGCGCGCGCCGTCGCCAGCTTGCCGACGCCTGCCGGCCCGGTGAAGAGCAGCGCGTGCGCCAAGCGGCGGCGCTCCCACGCGCGACGCAGAAACCGGATCGCGCGTTCCTGCCCGCGAATGTCGGCGAATCGAAGCAGGCGCGCCGCCGCGGGTGTGGCGTCGCGCCGCGGTCGCGCGCTCATTCGCAGCGCTCCGCTGGCCGCGCCGGCGCGCTCATCGGGCGTGCTCGGCGAGCCAGCGATCGACGACGGCGGCGATCTCGGCGCGGACGGTTTCCATCGGCGCGCTCGCGTCGATGCGGCGGATCCGTGTCGGCTCCGCGGATGCGAGCGCGAGGAAACCGCCGCGTACGCGCTCGTGGAACCCGTCGTCGAGCGACTGGTACCGGTCGGACGCGTGTCGACGCCGCGGCGTCGCGATCGCGAGCGGGCAATCGAGGAGGAGCGTCAGGTCGGGGGTGATGCCGTCGCGGCTCTCCTCGTCCCAACGGCGTATCGTGGCGACGTCGGCCGCGCGCCCGTAGCCTTGATACGCGATCGTCGAGTCGGCGAAGCGGTCGCAGAGAACGATCCTGCCGGCGGCGAGCGCCGGCGCGATCACCCGCCGGACGTGCTCGACGCGATCGGCGAGAAAGAGGAAGAGCTCCGTGCGTGGCTCGAGCGCGACGTCGGACTCGAGTAGCACGCGTCGCAGCTCGCGTCCGAGCGGCGTCGCGCCGGGCTCACGGGTCGTGAGGACGTCGTGGCCGCGCGCGCGCAGATGCGCCGCCAACGGCTCCACCTGGGTGCTCTTACCGGCACCGTCGATGCCCTCGATCGTGATCAGCGCGCCGCGCCGTGTAGTCGCCAGCTGCATCCTCCGCGAAGGCGCGGACTGTAACCCGCGGTCGCGAGCCGGTCCAGGCGCGAGTCTCGCGGCGAATGGTCGACGCGCGAGCGCGACGACGAGAGGTCCCGCCGTCGCGCGTCAGCTGTCGGACGAGCTTGGGTCGGCGGCGCGCGTCGCGCCCGGCGACTCACCGAGGACGAGGCGCACGCCGTAGATCAGTTGCTGCGCGGAGAACGGCTTGGTGATGTAGTAGTCGGCGCCTTCCTTGTATCCAGAGAGCACGTCCTCGTCGCGACTCTTTGCGGTGACGAGAATCACCGGAATCGACGCGGTCTCGGGCCGCTCCTTCAAGCGGTTCAGCACCTCGATGCCGCTCATGTTCGGCATCATGATGTCGAGGAGCACGCAGTCCGGTGGCTGCGCCGCGATCTGCGCCAGCGCGCGCTCGCCGTCGACGGCGGTATCGACCACGTAGCCCTTTGCGGTGAGGAAACTCGCGGTGATGTGGACGACGTCCTCGTTGTCGTCGACGACCAGGATCCGATGACTCATCCGGACCTCCGTTCTCCTAGAAGAGCTCGCGCACCGCGAGCACCCGTGCGCGCGCGGGCAGCGGCGCGAGATGCGCGGCCATCGCGATGGCATCGGTGCTCGCGCGGACCACGCCGCTTCCGCGCGCGTCGAGGGCGGACGTACCCGCGGCCCAGAGCGCGCCGCAGACCCGTAGCTGCCCGGTGGTTTCGATCTCGACGCCGCCTGCGGCCGCAACGACACCGGCGAAATCGAGGGTGCCCGTGATCCGTACGTGACCGCTCACGTAGAGGACCCCCGCGCCGGTCACGGCGCCGTCGATCGCGGCGTCGCCGTCGACGACGGTGACCTGCGGCGCCGCCGTCGTGCCGAGTGTGACCGGCATCGGCGACGGCGCGAGCCGCACCGCCCCCGCGCTCGTTGCGAGCGGCGTCAGATCGGGCGCGTGCTCGCGGGTGACGCTCGGCGTACCACCAGCTCCGGTCACCTGCTCGGGATGATCGAGCGCAGGCAGCGCCGTGCTTTCCGGCAGCGACATCCCCGCTCGTGTGCGGCCGCTCCCCGCCATCGTGCACCCAGTGTCCATGGCGCCGTCGTGACCGTCTAGTCGGAAATCGCCTGTCAGATTGCTGACAGCGCCGGCGAGCGTGGCGGCACCGGGGAAGAACGGATTGGGCTCGCGGCCGACGACGGCTTCCAAGCGTCGCTGCACGGGCGCTGGACCGGCGGCGATGATGCGGACGAGCATCCGCTGATTGCGGTCGACGAGCGCGTTGTCGGGCGTGTCATCGTGGTCGTCCGCGAACGTCGCCGCGTACGCGCCTGCGGCCGGTGCGGGTGCTGTGCCGGCGTGCGCCGCGAGATCCCCGCTGAACGTCGCGCCGGCGGCAAGTCGGGCGACGGTTTCCGCGAGCCCGGTTTCGGCGAGGTACCACGCCGTGACGCCGTCGCGATCGACGCGCGCGCGGACGAGCGTCGTGCGCGCGAGCTCGGCGAACAACACCGCTGCGCCTCCCGCGAGCACCATGGCGAGCAGCGCCGCCACGAGCGCGCTCCCGCCGTCGCGAACTCGGAGCACGGTCGATTCTCTCGCGGCGCTCGCGACGCGCGTCATCGGTTGAGGAGCCGGGCGGCGCCCGTCATGCGCAGCGCGCCGTGAGCCGACGTCGCCCGCAACACGAGCTCGACCGTGATGAGGTGGACGCGGTCTGCCGCGCCCGCGGCGCTCGGGTCGAGCTCGGCGGCTTGCGCGTCGAAATAATGGAGGCGGAAGCCGCCGCTCGCGACATCGGAGAGCATCGGGAGATTCTGTTGTCCGACGAGCCGTTGCAGCGTGTCGCCGGCGGCATTCAGACGATAGGTGATCTGCTCCTCGGAGGCCGTGTCGACATCGCCGCTGCCGTCGAGGTCGGCGCGCAACACGACGCTTTGCGCGCTCGGTGTGACGATGCCCGCAAGTCCGCGTGCCAACGGATCGTAGCCGGCGAGGCGGACGTCGCGGGCGATTTGGTCGACGGTGCCGGCGAGGGCGACCATCGTTTCCGCCGCCTCGCCGGCGCGCGCGCGCGCCCGCAGGATGACGAGAAACAGCGCGGTCAGTGCGGCGACCGTCGTGAGCGCGAGGGCGCTCGCGATCGTCAGCTCGACGAGCGTCATCCCGGCGTCGTGGCGCGGGAGGGTCATGGGGAGACGAGCATGCGCGTCTTTACGGTCACCGTCGGCGACGCCGTCGCCGCGACCGTGACGACGAGCGTTGCGAGATCGTCGGGCTCGCGCGTGACGAGGAGCTGCCGTCGGACGGTTCCCAGCCCGGGATCGTCGAGCGTCGTGTCGTCGGCCGTTGGCAGGGCGCCCTTTGCCTGCGCGATCGAGAGCTCGCGCGAGGCGATCGTGACCAGGTACTCGAGCGTCGTGGCGGTACGGAGCGCGCGCAGATTCGCCAGCGCGGCGGCGCTGACGACGCTCCCGGCGATCGCGAAGAGCGTCATGGCGGCGAGCACCTCGACGAGTACCGCACCGGCCGCCGTGTGTGCCGCTCGGGTCACGACGCCGCGAGAATGGTGACGCGCCCGCGCTGATTGACGACGACGGCGCGCGACGTGCCGCGCGTGTCGGCGAGCGTGATCGTGGCGTTCTGGGCGTCGCCGCGGGCGGAGAAGACGACCATCGCGCCGGCGTTGGCGGTGAGGACGCGGATGCCGCGCGGCAGGAACCGATCGAGGTCGCGGTGATACTGCCCGCCGTCGTCGGCGAGCTCGCGCCCGTAGCGATCGCTGCCGACGGTGAACACGATGCGCACCCGATGCGCCGACGCGATCGCCGTGGTGCGTGCCATTTGTAGATCCGCGGCGACCTGGCGCAGCCCGGTGTCGAGCTGCATGGCGGCGTCGACGCGCGGCAGCGCCAGGACGGCGCTCGCGAGCAGCACCGCCGCGACGCCGATCGTGACGATGAGCTCGACCAGCGAGAATGCCTGATTGGCACGGTGTGGAGACACGTCGGTGCGCCTGCTTCGACGATCGTCGTAGCGGCGCGGGCGCCCGGCGCGCATCACTACGAGTACCGCGCCGCGAAGCGCATCAGCTCGCGGCAGACGCGGACGCGCCGCGGCTCGGCCCGGTCAGGCGCCGAAGTAGAACGCGAGGATGCGGTCGCCGAAGAAGAGGGAGACGAGCGCGCCGCCGGCGAGAAACGGGCCGAACGGAATCGCGAGCTTCGTGTCGGCGCGCTGGTAGATCATCAGACCGACGCCGATGATCGAGCCGATCAGCGACGCGACCATCAGGGTCACGAAAACGCTCTGCCAGCCGAGAAACGCGCCGATCATCGCCAGCAGCTTGACGTCGCCGCCGCCCATGCCTTCGCGACCGCGAATCATTTCATACCCGCTGGCGATCGCGAGGAGCACGCCACCGCCCGCAAGTACGCCGAGCACCGCCCCGAGCGGGGTCACGAGCGGGGAGACGAACGATACAGCGAGGCCGACCGCGATCCCCGGAAGGCTGATGACGTCGGGGATGATGCGGTGATCGAGGTCGATGAAGGTGATCGTCACGAGCGCCGCGGCGAAGACGAAATAGCCGGCGAAAGCGACGGTCGTGCCGAGCCGCGTCCAGAGCGCGACGGCGAGGGCGCCGGTCAGGAGCTCGACCGTCGGATAGAGCGGCGAGATGCGCGTGCCGCAGGCGCGGCAGCGACCGCGCAGCAGGACGTAGCTCACGACCGGAAGGTTGTCGTACCACGCGATCTGCTGTCCACAAGATACGCAGTGGGAGCGCGGCCGGACGATCGAGCGTTCCTCTGGGAGCCGTACGATGCAGACGTTGAGGAAGCTGCCGATCATGGCGCCGAAGGCGAAGATTGCGGCGATCACAGGCCACTCCATGCGGCCGCCAGTGTAGCAGAAGCCGGGGCGTCGCGGGCGCCGCGCGCGAGCGCCGGGAACGCGGCGTCGAGCGGCGTCGGGTCGTAGGTGAAACGGCCGGCGCGGAAGCGCGCGAGCGCCGCCGCCTGCGACGGCGTCCGGCGCAAGAACACGACGGCGATCGGATCCGAGTACACGTAGATCCACTCGGGGTCGTCGCGCAGCAGCTGCGACGGCGGCTGCGACCGTGCGCTCACCACGACGTCGGTCGGGTAGCGCGTGAGGAGGTCGTTCCAGCCGGCGTCGCCGCGCATGAATCGCCAGCTCTCGTCGAGGAGCTGCTGTGGGTATGCCGTCGTGAAGCGGCCGTCGACGGAGACCGAGCTGCCGGCGGGCAGCGACCAAAGCGCGACCTCGCCCCAATCGAACGGCAGCGCGACGCGCCCGACGATGTCGTTTTGCGCCAGGAAGCGCAGTGCCTGCACCGGGTAGAGGTTCGGATCGACGTCGATGCGACCCTGCGTCCGCGCCATGACGGCGATCGCAAGCGCGACCTGCACCGCCGTGAGCGCGGCGATGCCGCCGCGTAACAGGCGCGCGCAGCTGCGCTCGCGGCGGCGCAACCGCAGGAGCGCCGCGACGTCGGCGAGCGCCGCCGCGAGGAGTGGTGCCGCCGCGATCGCGAAGAGGGGAATGTGGCGTTGGTGCAGCAGCGCGGCGGCGGCGGCCGCGATGACGACGAGCGTTTCCGGAAGCCGTCCGCGGCGCGCGAGCAGGACCCAACCGCCGATCGCGAGCACGGCCGCCTTGAACGCGGGGAACGACAAGTCGGCGAGGGTCACCGCTGCCCACTCGCTGATCGGCACGCGCGGCGTGACCTTGGTGACGAGGAACCATGGGAGTCGCGCGCCGTAGACGTTCACCAGCGTCGCGGCAAGGAGCAGCGCGATCAGAGCGGCGGCGCGGACGAGCTCGGCGCGTTGCCGCGTTTGCGGTACGGTCGCGCTCCACGCGCCGGCGGCGAGGCCGATCGTGGCGAGCCCGATTCCCGCGAGCACGCCGCCGTGCAGGTTGATCCAGATCGCGACGACGAGCGGCAGCGTCCAAGCGGCGCCGTGCGCCCGATATCGCGCTCTACTGACGAGCTCGAGCGCGAGGGCGACGCCGGTCAACGTGAAGAGCTGCGGGCGAATCATGAACCCCGGCGTCATGATCACGGCGGCAACGGCGGTCGCGATCGTCGCCGCCCACGTCGCATGACAGCGCCGGAGCGCGGTGCGGCGCACGAGCGCCAGCGTCGTGACCCCGAGCGCAACCTTCAGCACGACGAGGCCGGTGCTGCCGAGGGCGGCATACGACGCCGCCATCAGCGCCTCGGAGAAGAGCTCGTGGTTGATCCACGGATGTGCCGGCGTCGTGTACGCGAAGCCGTTCGTGGGAGCAATGCCGCCGCGCAGGAGGAGGTCGCCGAAGATCAGATGGCCCCAGAGGTCGGGGTCGGCGGCGGAGGGTACGAGGACGCGGAGCGCAGTCGCGATCCAGAGCGCGTGCAGCGCCAGCCGATGCGAGACCCGCACGTCGTCGCCCTCCAAAAGAGAAGGGCGCGGGCGAGCTCACGCTCGCCCGCGCCCGTTCAGATCAGCTCAGCTCGCGATCACGCGCAAACGAGGTTCGGGCTGCCGGCCGCCGGCGCGCTGGTCCAGACGCAGCTGTAGCCGGCCGTGCCCTTGGTGCTCGAGCACGTGGAGGTGAAGCCCGTCGTGCCGACGAGGGCGACCGTGACGGTGACGTCCGCCGACTGCACGAATCCCGGCAGGCTGGCCAGCGTGGTCGTGTAGGCGGCATTGCTGACGAAGTACGCCTCTTCGGCCGTCGCGGTGTTGCGACAGTCGCTGGCCGAGCGCGCGTCGAATCCCTTGGCGCGGTAGGCCGCGAACTGCGGGATCGCGATCGCGGCAAGGATGCCGATGATGGCGACGACGACGAGAAGCTCGATGAGGGTGAAGCCTGACTGTTTGTCCGATCGTTTCATGACTCCTCCTGTCCGGGGCGCCGTGACTGACGCCTGGTATGGAATGCTTGACGGTGCGAGACAGCAAGCGTGATGCCACGGTCGATCGTCGTCGACGCGCGCCCCAGCTGCGGCGGAAAGGTCCGAGGTTCTCGACGGAACGTCGGCATATGGCCGTCCCGTATCGCTTCGAACATCGACGATGGCATTGCGGAAGGCGCCGCAAGAAATGTCATTTTTCGTCGTAGTGACAAATCGTGTCCGTTGCATTCGTGACGGAAGATTGACGCGATCGACGGCAACGACGGTTGGTAATGTGGGCTGACAAGGGTGGACGCACTGCGAGCGCCTGGGCAGCATCGGGCGGGAGGCGGCGAACGAAAAAAAGGCGCGGGGTGAGCTCACGCCCGCCCCGCGCCCCTTCAGATCAGCTCAGCCCGCGATTACGCGCAAACGAGGTTCGGGCTGCCGGCCGCCGGTGCGCTGCTCCACACGCAGCTGTAGCCGGACGTGCCCTTCGTGCTGGAGCAGGTCGCGGTGAAGCCGGTCGTGCCGACGAGCGCGATCGTCACGGTCACGGTGCCCGACTGGACGAAGCCCGGAAGACTGGCGAGCGTCGTCGTGTACGCGGAGTTCGTGACGTAGTACGCCTCCTCGGCGGTGGCGGTGTTGCGGCAGTCGCTCGCGGAGCGCGCGTCGTAGCCCTTGGCGCGGTAGGCGGCGAACTGCGGGATGGCGATCGCGGCGAGGATGCCGATGATCGCGACGACGACGAGAAGCTCGATCAACGTGAAGCCCGACTGCTTGGTGGAACGGTCCATAATGCCTCCAGTTACGTGCGCCTCGGTCGGCGCCGCGTGAGTTTGAGTTGAAGGGGTTACAGCAACCGCGATGCCAGCGCCGCGTCCACGGCGATGCCTTCGACCGGCATTGCGACCGCGCGCGGTCAGTGGAAATTCTGTCGTGGTCGACGAGGGTTTTTGCCTCTGCGCGAGCTCACATGTCAGATGCATCGTGTGAAGTCCCAGGCGCGAAAATGACGATGTGCGTCCCCTGTCCGTCGCGCGGTGACAAAAAACGCGCCTGCCGCGACGTCAGCCGCCGAAGGATCCGTCGAGCTCCTCGTCGTCGCCCGACATGAGACCGTACTTCGCAAGGCGGTGGCGCAGCGAGCGATATTTTATGCCGAGGAGCTCCGCCGCTCGCTTCCGCACGCCGCCGGCGCGATCGAGCGCCGCGAGCAGCATGTCCTTCTCGTAGGTCTCCAGCTGATCGTCGAGGCTGCGCCCCTCGAGCAACAGGGGAGACAGCGCGGGCTCGGGATCGCGAGGGGGCGGCGGCGCGCTCGTGTGCTCCTCATGGACGAGCACGTGCGCGGGGAGGTCGTGCTCGGTCAGGAGGTCGCCATCGCAGAGCGTGACCGCGTGATCGACGATGTTCTCCAGCTCGCGGATGTTCCCCGGATACGTGTACGTCGCCAGCGTTCGCATCGTCCGCGGCGATACCTTCGCAAT
>JBGPOW010000149.1:0-10615 GCA_041488235.1 Binatia bacterium | reverse complement strand
CTGCATGATGATCGTCCCGCCCGACGAGTCGCGCCACTGCCACGTGCGCTCGACGAACGCCTCGCGCCCCAGCGTCTGGCGGTCGATGCCCTCCGCGGCGAGCTGCCGCTCGACGACGTTCTGCGTCGCGATGCCGGCGTGATCGGTGCCGGGGACCCAGAGGACGTTGTCGCCCATCATCCGTCGCCAACGGCAGAGCACGTCCTGCAGGGTGTTGTTGAGGGCGTGCCCCATGTGCAGCGAGCCGGTGATGTTCGGCGGCGGGATCACCATCGAGAACGGCGGCCCCGGGTCGGCGGGATCGGCGCGGAAGAACTCGCGCTGCAGCCACTCGTCGTACCAGCGGCGCTCGACTCGATGTGGGTCGTACACCTTGTCGAGTGGCACAAATGGTCGGTACCACGCGACTTTTGGGCTGTCAAAAGCGATCATTCGCGACGACGCGTTCGCACGCACGCGCGCCGGCGTACGCCGTGCGTTTCACGTCTGCGACGGTTTGTGCGAGACTGGTGGACCTGCGCCACGCGCGCGACGACATCCACTCGCGAGGGTCCATGGCATCGAAAATCGGCAAGGAAATCGACAGTTGGTGCACGCGCTGCAAGCTCGTGCTGACGCACACGATCGAGACCGTAGCGAACGGCAAGATCACGCGCGTGCACTGCAACACCTGTCACGGGCAGCACGCGCATCGCGCCGCGGCGCCCGGGACGAAGACGGCCGCGGCCCGGCCGCCCGCGAAGTCGACGGGCCGGTCGCGCGCGTCGGCCGCGAGTTCGCGTCGCGCCGACCCAGCCGCCACGCTCGCGAGCCAATACGCGTCCTTGCTCCGCGGTCGCACCGCGGCGCAGGCGCAGCCGTACAAGACGACGGGCCGATACAAGGTGAGCGAGCTGATCGCGCACCCCACGTTCGGCGTCGGCGCCGTCACCGGCGAGCGCGACAGCGTGAAGATCGACGTGCTCTTCCCCGACGGACCGCGCGTCCTCGTGCACGGCCGGTCGTAGAGATCTTCGATCGTCGCATGCCGCCGTCACGGGCGAGCGACGACGGCGTCGTACGTCTGCGCGATCAGCTCGTCGTACGCGTCGTGGTACACGTCGAATCCGCGGCGCCGACTACGGGTAGCTGATCGTCGTCGTGCCGCGAGGTGATCTTCGTCGCTATGGCGATGGCCGCGGGCGCGGCCTGGAGTCACGGCGGGCTCGCGCTGCAGTGCACCGAGGAGCACCGCGCCGCCGCCGGCTGACTCCACCAGTCGGCGCCCGCGGTCTCGTTGGGTCAGCGCACGCGATCGAGGAGCGGCCTCACCGCGCCGACGTCGCCGTGCGCACCGCGAGCTGCTGCATCGTCTGCATCATCGCCGCGAGCGCGCGCTCGACGAGCTGCGGTCCCGCCTTCGCGGGCGATCCGACGTCGAAGGGCGGCTGCGGATCGTACTCCATCGCCAACTGCGCCGTACGCGCGAACTCCACGCCCGCGATCTCCGCGGCGAGCTGGAGAGCCATGTCGATCCCGGCGCTGACACCGGCGGCGGTGACGATCTTGCCGCGCCGGACGACGCGCTCGTGGACGGGGTTCGCGCCGAGCCGCGCCAGCTCGTCCATCGCCCCCCAGTGCGTCGTCGCGTCGACGCCCTTCAGCACGCCCGCGCCCGCCAGCAGCAGCGCCCCCGTGCAGACCGACGTCGTCCACGTCGTCGTCGCGTGCGCGCGCGCGATCCACGCCACGATCGGATGATCGGGCACGAGCGTGCCGGTGATGATCCCGCCCGGCACGAGCAGAATGTCCGGATCGGGCAGCTCGTCGAACGACGCTCGCGCCGTGACCGTGAGAAAACCCGACTCGTCGGTGACCGGGCCGGCCTTCGCCGCCACGAACGTCACCTCCGCCCCGGGCAACCCCGAGAGCACCTGAAACGGCCCCATGGCGTCGAGGGAGGTGAAGCACTCATAGATCCCAATCGCGATTCGCATGGCGCGAACCTAGAGCGGCCGTGCGGCCAGGACAACACCTCGGCGCGAGAATGGCGGAATCGGTGGCGTGATTGTCAGGCGCCGACGGCGAGACTCAGCATCTCCGGACGGACCTCGCGGAGCGCAGCGACGATCAGACGGCCACAACCGCGCATGGATCAAAACCGGAAGCGAACCCCGCCGTGGCCGAGCAGTGGAGTTCCGATGTGCGGAACGCCGCTCGCATGATCGACAACGTACTCACGGTTGGTCAGATTCTCGGCAGCAAGAAACATTTCCCCCTGCCACCAGGGAAGCGATCGCATAAGGCTGGCATTCAGGATGAAGAAGCTGCCTTGTTTGTCATTGTGCTCCTGATCTTCAAACTGATCGTCGACAAACCGCCCTTCGAGGACAAACGTGAAGAGTCGCGGATTGCTATAGTGTCCGCGCACCGTGAAAGTGTGCGGTGGAATTTGTGCCAGGGCCGTACCTTCGAGATCTTTATCGTGAGGCCCCGTGCGGACGAGCGTGGCATCCGCGAACAGATAGCTCCCGGACAGCTCGACACCTGGGAGGATCTGGTACAATACCTCCGCTTCCGCACCGAGGGTGCGGGCGAGGCCCTCGTTGCGACGCATGCGCTCCGTCGCCTCGCCGTCCGGCGTAAAGGCTATACCAACGTTGGTAACGGGATTTTCGACCTCGCTCCAGAATCCGGTAGCGCGAAAATCCACGTTCTCGACAAGCGGCAGATCGAAACCCATCTCCGCGCCATTCAATCGTTCGGCAGTGAGATGTGGATTCGGCAGGAGCTTGAGATCTTCCACGTTGCTCTGCCGGTATAGTTCCGCCAGCGTCGGAGCGCGAAAGCCGCGGTACGCGGCGCCTCGCACCTGCAACCATGGGGCGACTCGGTACAACACGCCGAGCCGCGGGCTGAAGGCCGTACTTGTGCGACTTGGGAACGATGTCTTGGCGACACTACCGTCGTTCATGACGGTGGTTTGCGTACCGTCGTAGTTCTGCCAGAGGTCACCGCGTCCACTAAGTGCGATTTCCCATTGCGGCGTCGGCGTGTAAATTCCCTGAAAAAAGACGCCGCCAAAGAATTGCTGGCCACGGGTTCGCTGGTGCTCGCTGCTGACGCCCGTGTCGTCGAATATTTGATCGCGGCTCTTTCCACCGATCCAGTGCGTATCGACGCCCGCGGTGAGCAGCAGCGGCGTCCAAACCTTGCGCGACCACACCAGCGACCCGGCGCCGTCGGAGAAAGGAGTTTTCTGTCGTAGCGAGCGATGTTCCGTGGTGCGATCGTCGGAAGCCTCAGAAGATTGGATGTTGAACGTCTGCACGTTGGAGAACAGCTGCGCCTGCCATTCGTCTCCGTCGTCGGTACGTAGCGTACCGCCGGCGTTGAAGAGCCCGGCGCTCGTCCCGCTATGGCGCAAGGCTGTCCCGTCGTTGTGAACCTCGTCGAAGAACTGTCCGTGCATGAACACTGACGCCGAGTCTCCGACTTGATAGGCCACTCTGCCGTTGAGCAACTCGTGGCGCGAACTAGCGTCACCGTCGACCGGACCACGCTCCGCGTGGGCGATCGCGGGGAAGCCGTGGGTATTGAAGAAATTGCCGTCGAGACCGATCGTCCAGTTGCCAAATCGACCGGTCACGGACACGTCGTCGTCCGTGAGGCCGTTCGTGCCATAGGTTGCCTTGAGCGCCGCACCGGTTTCAGACGGCTTCTTCGTGATGATGTTGATGACCCCGGCCATGGCGCAGTTGCCCCACAAACTCGCCCCGCTCCCGCGCACGACCTCGACGTGGTCGATGCTCTCCGACGAGATCCGCCCCCAGAACACCTGGCCATCGAACGGATCGATGAGGGGTACGCCGTCGACGAGCACCAACGCGCGGCTGCTGCCGCTCGGGCCGATCCCACGGAGCGTGACACCCTGCGCCTCCGGATCCAGATCCGGACTGGTCACCATGCTGCTCGAGCGCCGGTAGAGACTAAATCCAGGAATCGTACGTAGGATGTCATCGACAGAGATACTGGCGGAGCTCTCGATGGTTTCCCGATCGAGCACGGTAGCCGCTGCTGACGGTTCGCCTTCGCGCAGCCCGGTGCGTGTCGCAGTGACGACGATCTCTTCGAGACGTATGGGGTGTGCTTGGATATCTTGCGCGACCGCCATCGCCGGACACGCGAGCAATGCTAGGAGGGTACTCGATGCATTCAACAGTCGACATCGCATCCAGCTGAAAGTCGCCGAAGTCGTCCGGTTTCCGATTCGCCCATCCATCATCACCTCCGGGACATCGACGGAACGCACCGAGCGCTCTCCTCGCGTGCGACAACTGTGCTATCGGGTGGGGAGGGTCGGCGTGTTCGGCGCCCCGGGTTTTCTTGATGCGTGCAGCGCTCATGCTTACGTCAGTCGGGCTTGTCCTGCTGACCAGTTTCGTGTCGGCGGATGCCGCCGGCAGCGATCGAGCTGGCGAGAAAGGTGGGCAGCGCCCCATGCCAGAACCCCACGGCAGCGGTATCGAAGGGCAGGTCTCAATCGGCCCGGTCCGCCCCGTCGAGCGGCCGGGCGTCCCCAACCAACGGCCTTACGAGGCCCGCCTCACTGTGCTCGACGCGGCCGGCCACGAGATCACATCGGTCGACAGCGATCACGACGGGAAGTTCCACGTTGCGTTGCCGCCCGGAACGTACATCGTGCGGCCCGAGCGAGCCGGCCTCTACCCGCGTGCTGCTGAGCAGCGGGTAAAGGTCGGCCGCGACCGAATGACTCGCGTGGCAATCGTGTACGACAGCGGCAAGCGCTGACGCGACTCACGAGCACGAGTTGAACTTGAAGTGCAGAATCTTCGTGTGCCAATCGTGGGTGCTGTCCTTCTGATACTGCGCCGTGTACCAGAACGAGCAGTCGTCGGTCGGATCCACCGTGAGGGTACTATAGTCGCCCCAGCGGGTGAACTTCTTCTGGGAACCGCTGCCGGTTGCGGCGGCCACGGTAGTCTCAGCGGACAACTGATTCAGCGGATCGCCCTTGGAACGTCCAGCCACTCGGATTGAGGGCGATACCGACGAACCCGAGGCCGTGTAACCAACGGCGAGGTTACCGGCCTTATCTGAGGCAACGCTGCCCATCCAGCGCGAGGTCGTGGTCGGCGCGTAAGTCCCCTGCTGCTGGATCTTCGGCGTGCCGTCGGGGTCGCGAATCTCGTACCAGCGGATACCGGCGCCGGCTCCGACGGTGATGGTGTGATTGACAGTCAGTGCTTGGTGGTCACCAAAGTTGCGGTAGCCGAGGCGGTACATGAGGCGATCGGCGAGCGAGTCTAACTTATTGGTGGTTTTCGGCTGAGGGATACAGGTTCCCGGAGACGGTGCGGTCGCACACGCCTCGGTGAACGATGCGGTCTTGATCTGCGTGGGCCCTTGCAGGGTGGACGTCGACGGATTGCCCCAATCCACTTTGAACTTCCACAGATTCAAGTGGTTCCTGCCGAAATTCATCACGTAGTTGGGCGCGCCAGCGGGCGGCGGTGTCGTGCCTTCGCAATCCGACGGTAGCAGCCCGCCTTGCGACGCAACATCAAAACACACCATGCGGGCCGGGTGGCCCGCGAGCATCTTGGCGCGTTCAAACGCGCAGGCCTTCGCGCCCAAGAAGGCGTCGTCGGCGCCGAACATGTTGTACGTCGCGTAGTAGGCGTCGGGCCAAATGCCGAGTTTGCCGTAGTCGTTGAAGTCTTTGTATTGAAACTCATAACGGTGATAGGGGCCGGTCGCGTCCGCAGTGGTCGATACGGCCACGCACTGCGAGAAGGGCGTGCCGTCAATCGCAAACTGCGAAAAGATCCAGCGGTTGTCGATCCGGTCGAACAGCACGATCGGATCGCCGTCGTTGAAGTGCTCGCAGTTGCCGCCGAATCCCTTCCACAGGACACTGCCGTCGACCGGTCCGAGGACGGGTTTTTTCGTGGTCTTGTCGAACACGGCGAAGGAGGTATTGACCCACTGGACATACTGGGTGGTGCCTGCGGCTCCGGTGGTGTCGGCCGGAAAACTGTTCACCTTAAAACCCGGCAGTCCCGCGCCGATACTTTCGATGGTGTCCATCGGCCCGATTGGCAGCTTGGCGGCCGCCTTCTTCTGCACGGTGGTGTCCGCGACCGCGGCTTCTGCCGCTGGCGGTAGGGCCGGCAGCGGCTTGACGCGATGCTCTTTGATGAACGCCGCTTCCGCCCGCGGCGGCGGCGGCGGAATGCTCGAGAGGGCCGGCGAGGTATCCTGCTTGACGGCGTCCGACACCGTCTGTGCGCTTGCCTCTGATGGAAGCACTAGTGCGACGGCAAGGAGTATTGCTACTGCGACTGCTGGCCATGTGCGCATGGGACCTCCTATGGTTGTGCGGCGTCAGACCACGAGCGTCACGCCAAGTTCCGTGAGAACGTCTGCCAAATGATTGGCGATGGAAAACTTCTCGTTGCCACCGATCAAGAGCCCTGTCGCGGCTCCCGAGTCCATCGCGACGACGAGCGCGCCGGAGTCACCATCGCCGGAAAACACTCCTGACTCCCCTTGGATCAAGATCTGATCCGTAAACTTCAATTCGCCGATATCGTATTCGAGCGAGAGATTCGCACTCACGTCGAAGACGGTGCCGATTGTATAGCCCGTCCCTCTGCCGACCTTTTCGACGCGCATCTTTTCGGTTGCGTCGACAGGTTGGTCGCCGCTGAGCTTTCCAACTTTGGCCAGCGCGCGCGCTTGGACCAAGTTGGCATCGGCAACCTCGGCAATCGCGCAATCGACCCGATTGGGAGCGGAAACATCGAGCGGCACGAATTGGGTCAGCTGCGCAATTGCGTCAGCCGCCCGGTTGCCTTGATCCAGTAAACCCGGCTGGAAGATGGGCGATCCGATCGGCAGCCGATTCTCGTTGGCCAGAACGTGATTGTTACTCAGAATGAAACGGGTGGAACCGCGCGTGACTAGTGCGCCGAATGTCCCCGCCATGAACAGACCGTCGTTCGGTGCTGGCAAACCGAACCCGAGCGAACAGCCGGGTTGCGCCGGCCGCCGCCGCTTGCGGGCAGCTGGACCCTGTGCGCGGAACGTGCCTGTCTCGACGACGTCGGTCTCAACGCCATTGATTCGTGTCGGCAGGATATGTTCCGCCGACAGCAACTGCTTGTCGAGCTTGCGGACCACATAGAAGCGGACGCACGGACGGCTGGTAGCCCTGCCCTTGACCATCTTGCTTCCGACACCGACTCCAACAACGTTGTCGTGTGGATGGGCACTAATCGCGTTGGGGACGCGCCGCTGCACCCGCCGCGGCGCCATCAGAATGCTATCCACGGCATGTCGCTTCGCCGCTCGCAAAGCGGCCGAGATCTCGTGACGTGACTGGCGAGACAAGGTTGAACCTTTTCCGACCGCCGTCGTCCGGCGTCAACCTTCAAGGCGAGAACCCCGACGCATCTGCGCTATATTGAGGCGAAAAATGAACGCCGAGCTCCGCGACGCCGCTCGTTCGAGAACGGACAGCACCGAAGAAGCTCCTCGGGGTGTGAACACAGCCGCCGTTTCGGATGGGGTTCTGGCACTCGCTTTTCTCTTCCCTGCAGGGGCTGGGACGTCGTAGAGGATCCGAGCGTGCCGCCGCGCGATCGCGGACGATCGCGGGATGGGGCACACCCGTTGCAGGGGTTGCAGAGGATCCTGCCATGACGTCGTGGAGACGAGCCAGCCGGAGGACGATCGGCGCCATCCTCATCCTTCTCGGCCTGTGCACGGTCGCGAGCGCCGCCCCGGTCGTCCCCTACGACATCGTCTACGTCCGCCAGCCCCGCTTCGGGAACAACACCAACACGATCTGGCCGGAGGTGTTCCACCCCGCCCGCATCGATCCCGGCGCGGATCTCATGCTGCTCCATCCGGACGGTACCGAGGAGCTGCTCGTCGAGGGCGGGAACGGGTCTGTCACCGATCCCGTCATTTCGTTCGACGCGCAGTGGGTCTACTACGCCTACTTCCCCGACGTGCGCCCGCAGTCGATCAACTCGCAGCGCGACCTACCGTACGCCGGCGCCGACATCTACCGACTGAACCTCGCGACGCGCGCGATCGAGCAGCTCACGCACGGCGAGTTCACGCCCAACACCGGTGCCGGCACGTTCGACGAGTCGAATCCGGTGAATCCCGGCCCCGGATACGACTACCTCGGCTACGGCATCCTGAATTTGGCGCCCTGCCCGCTTCCCGGCGGCAAGGTCGCGTTCACCAGCAACCGCAACGGCTTCCTGCCGCCGAAGGGCTACACCAATCCGACGCTGCAACTCTTCGTCATGGACGAGGACGGCAAGAACGTCACCCAGATCGCGCCGATGAACATCTCGAGCGCGCTCCACCCGACGCCGCTGCGCGACGGCCGCATCATGTTCTCGAGTCACGAGTCGCAGGGCCTACGCGACACCCGCCTCTGGGGCATCTGGTCGATCTATCCCGACGGGCGGCACTGGTCGCCGCTGGTGAGCGCCTTCCACGACGGCCAGGCGTTCCACTTCATGACCCAGCTCACCAACGACGACATCGTCGTCGTCGACTACTACAACCTGAACAACAACGGCTTCGGCGCGCTCTTCGTCGTGCCGCTCGACCCGCCACCGGGGATGCCGCGCTTCTACCCGGCGTTCCTCGACCAGAACCCGCCGATCGATCAGACCGTCGGCGGCGGTTTCTCGTATCCCTTCCGCATGCCGTTCACGCCGCGCGGCATGTACGCGCTGACGCCGTTCACGCACCCGCAAGACGAAGCGGCTCCCGTCGGCTCGGGCGGCCAGCGCGTCGGCAAGTTCACGCATCCCTCGGCGGCGCCCAACAACGACTTGCTCGTCGTGTGGTCGCCGGGACCCGCCAACAATTTGAATCGCCCGACGTCGACGCCGTACTACGATGGCGGCCTCTACCTGATTCCGCCTGGCGGCAACGTCGTCCACTCGCCGAGCGAGCTCGTCCCGATCAAGAACGACTCGGCGTACAATGAGGCCTGGCCGCGCGCCGTCGTGCCGTACTCCGCCGTGCACGGTGTGAGCGCGCCCGACGAGCTACCGTGGCTGCCGAACGACGGCGGCGAGCATCCGAGCCTGCTGCCACCAGGAACGGCGTACGGTCTCGTCGGCACCAGCAGTCTCTACAAGCGCGAGAGCTTCCCCGGCATCGTCAGCCCGTACGCCGACGCGTACGACGGCCTCGACGCCTTCAACACGACTGAAAACGGCCAGAGCGGCAACTGGGTGACCCAAGGCGCCGACGCGGGGACGTACACGAACGCCGATCTCTGGGCGGTGCGCATCCTGGCGATGGAGCCCGGCACGCATCGCAGCTACGGCCCGCACGGCGGCCCGAGCGGCGGGCAGCTCTTCTACAGCCACGCGATGGAGCGCCTGCGCATTCTCGGCGAGATCCCGCTCCGCAAGTTCGACGGAGGCGGTGCGCCGATTCTCGACCCCGAGGGCAATCCCGACACGAGCTTCCTCGTGAAAATCCCCGCCGACACCCCGTTCACGTTCCAAACGCTCGACGCGAACGGCCTCGTCCTCAACATGGCGCAGACCTGGCATCAGGTGCGGCCCGGCGAGGCGCGCTACGACTGTGGCGGTTGCCACGCGCACAGCCAGCAGCCGCTCGATTTCGACACCACGTACGCCGCGTCCGCCGCGTACACGGTCTACGATCTCAGCAAGGTCACGCCGCTCGTCACCCACGACACGAACGGCGACCCGACGCTGCGGACGCTGAACCAGGGCGTCGTCGACGTCGAGTTCTACCGCGACGTTCGCCCGCTCCTGCAGCGCAGCTGCGTCGCGTGTCACAATGCCGCGAACGCTAGCGGCAACCTCGCGCTCGACGACACCACGCAAGGCGCCGGCGGGCTTCCCGGCGACTACGCACGTCTCGCCGAGGACACCGACGCGACCTGGGGCTATCCCCCGGTGATCGCGTTTCCCGCCTGGCGACAAACGAACGCGAGCCGCTACATCCGCCGCTTCCAGAGCCGGCGGAGCCTACTCGTCTGGAAGCTCTTCGGCGCCCGTCTCGACGGGTGGACGAATGCCGACCACCCGACGGAGTCGACACAAGGCGACGCGTCGACCTTACCCGCTGGCGCCGATCCGAACGAAGCCGACCTCGACTACACGGGGACCGCCATGCCGCCGCCCGGCAGCCCGGTGCCGCCGCTCACGATCGATGAGAAAATGCTGATCGCGCGCTGGATCGACCTTGGAGCGCCGATCAACGTCGGCGACGACGGCGCGACGCCGTGGGGCTGGTTCCTCGATGAGATCCGCCCGACGCTGACGATGAGCCTACCGCGACCCGGTTCCAATCCCGCGCCCGTCGATACGATTCGCGTCGGCGTCGCCGACGCGCACGGGATTGCCGCGGGCTCGCTGTCGGTGCACGCCGACTTCGCGGTCGCCGGCCGCGCACCAGGCGCCGAGCTCGTCGACCTGGCGGTCGCGGGCGGCGACGGGATCTCGACCATCGCCGTCGACCCGCCGCTCGCCGACGACGGCGAGTACCACGTGCTCGCGCAGGTCGCCGACACGCAAGGCAACGTCACGCGCGTCGACCG
>JBGPOW010000148.1:0-10644 GCA_041488235.1 Binatia bacterium | reverse complement strand
TCGAAAGTCGAGCTCGCCGGCGATCAGAAGTCGATGACCGTCGTCCGCGAGGTGGACGGCGGCCTGGAGACGATCGCGACGCCGCTACCGGCGATCGTCACCGCCGACCTGCGTCTCAACGAGCCGCGCTACGCGTCGCTCCCCGGCATCATGAAGGCACGGAAGAAAGAGATGAAGGAGATCGCGATCGGCGATCTCGACGTCGACGTCGCACCGAAGGCGCAAATCGTCAAGATGGACCCGCCGCCGAAGCGCCAGGCCGGCAAGCGCGTCGAGTCCGTCCAGCAGCTCGTCGACCTGCTGCACACCGAAGCCAAAGTCATCTGAGCGGAGACATCCATCATGGGCGACGTCCTCGTATTCGCGGAGCATCAGCACGGTAAGTTCCCCAAGACGACGCTGGTCGCGTTCACGGCCGGCAAGGAGGCGGCCGCGAAGTTCGGCGGCGCCTGTCACGCGGTCGTCGGCGGCAGCGGCGTCGACGCGCTCGCGAGCGAGGCCGCCGCGTACGGAATGAAGACCGTGTTTCAGGTCGACAATCCGCGGCTCGAGCACTACCTCGCCGACGCCTACACGGCGGCGCTCGCCGAGGTCGTGAAGGCGAAGGGCATCGAGACCGTGCTCGCTACCGCGACCGCGACCGGTAAGGACTTGATGCCGCGGCTCGCCGCGCGTCTCGGTGCCGGTCTCGCCGCCGACATCACCGAGATCCACGCCGACGGCACGGTCACGCGTCCGATGTACGCCGGCAACGTCTTCGCTACCATCAAGCTCGTCGGCTCGCCGCGCGTCATCACGGTACGCGCGACCGCCTTCGACGCCGCGCAGAAAGGCGGTGCCGCCGGCGCGGTCGAGAAGGTCGCGGTCGCGCTCGACGAGGGCAAGCTCACGATGAAGTTCGTCGGCCTCGAGGAGATGAAGTCCGACCGGCCCGTCTTGACCGAAGCGCGCATCGTCGTCTCCGGCGGCCGCGGCCTCAAGAACGGCGAGAACTTCAAGACGGTGTTGGAACCGCTGGTCGACGAGCTCGGCGCCGCCATGGGCGCGAGTCGCGCCGCCGTCGACGCCGGCTTCGTCCCGAACGACCTGCAAGTCGGCCAAACCGGCAAGGTCGTCGCGCCCGAGCTTTACATCGCCGTCGGCCTCTCCGGCGCCATCCAGCATCTCGCGGGCATGAAAGACTCGAAGGTGATCGTCGCGATCAACAAGGACGAGGAAGCGCCGATCTTCCAGGTCTCCGACTACGCGCTCGTCGCCGATCTCTTCAAGGCCGTCCCCGAGATGAAAGAGGCGGTCCACAAGCTGAAGGGTTGAGCGTCGCGCTCGTCGCGCTCGCCCCGCTACTCGCGTGCCTCTGCACGCGCGCCGTCGCGGGCGTCGAGACGCCGCGTGACGCGACGTCGCCCAGCGTTGCCGGTTCGCCGTCGGCGTCACGGTCCGACACCAACGGCGCGCCTCCGGACGCGAGTGCCGGGTGCGCGCGCCCGAGCCTCCCGGCGGTCCGTGGCGAGCGGAGGCACATCACGGCCGGCAGCGAGCAGCGCGGCTACCTGTTCGACGCGCCGGCGAGCGAGGGCGCCGCGCCGCGGCCGATCATCTTCGCCTTCCACGGCTTTCGCGCCGACGCCGCCGGCCTGCGCGTCGGGACCGGTCTCGCGGCGCTCGCCGAGCGCGAGGGTGTAATTCTGGTCACGCCGGAAGGGCACGAGGGCGTGCACCTTCTCGGCACCGTCGGTCGCGGCTGGGATCTCGGCGCCGACGAGACGCGCGACGTCGCGGTCGTGCGCGCGCTCCTCGACGCGCTAGAGCGTGAGCGCTGCGTCGACCGCCGTCGTGTCTACGCAACGGGCATGTCGAACGGCGGGTTCTTCGCGAGCCTACTCGCTTGCCGACTCGCCGACCGCGTCGCCGCGATTGCGCCCGTCGCCGGCACCATGCCACTCGCGGACTGCGCGCCGGCGCGGCCGGTGCCCGTCCTCCTGACGTTCGGCCGCGCCGACGACGTCGTGCCACCGACGCTCATGCGCGCCGGCCGCGACTGGTGGGCGAAGGTCGACCGCTGCGACACCGCGCACGACCACGACGGCTGCATGGAATACGAGCACTGCGCCGCGGAGCTCGTCGCGTGCGAGGGACCCCAGGCGCACAGCTGGCCGCCCGGCACGACCGAGCGGATCTGGCGGTTCTTCGCAGCGCACCCGCATCCCTGACGACGCCGCGCTGGCGCCGGCAACCCGAACCGAGTAAGCATGCGCGACGCCCGAGGAGGAATTCATGGGAAGCAGGACCGGCGACCAGGCACGCTACAACAAGATGCGGCGGAAGAAGATCGCGCGGCGAGTCGAGATGCGTGCGCTCCGGAAAGAGCTGCTAGAAAAGGCCGCCGCCGCGCCGCCGGCCGCGCGTCCCGCCGCGCGTCCGGCCTGAGCGTCACCGCGATCGCGTCGCTCGCGCTCGCCGTGGCCGACGCCGGCCGCTGATCGCGCCGAGCGCGATCTCGATCGCATCGAGGTATGACTCGACGTCGGCGCGCGGATCCCACGCCTGCTGCAGGACGAATCCCTGAAAGAGCGCGATCATTGCGCGCGCGGCGGCGTCGGCGTCGAGGCGCGCCGGCACCTCGTGCCGTGCCTGGGCGTCGCGAACGAGCGCGGCGAGCATCGCGCGTGGACCGTCGACGCCGCGGCGCACGATGCGCTGAATGCGCGGGCTGCGCAGCGCCTCGGCCCAGATCTGGACGCCGACGCGCCGTGACCGTCGCTCCTCGGGACACGCGAGGGGCGCGAAGAACTCGCGCGCGAGCGTGCGCAGCGCCGCTGTCCCGCCGCCCTCGCCGCGCGCGGCGCCGATGGCGGCGAGCTCGCGCTCGTGGCGCTCGGCGGTGATCGCCTCGATGATCTCCTCCTTGCCCGCGAAGTAGCGGTAGATCGCGCCGGCGCTGAGGCGCGCCTCGCGCACGACGTCCTGCATCGTCGCCCGGTGGAAGCCTTCGCGCGAGAAGCACGCGATCGCGGCATCGAGGATCTGGCGGCGGCGGCGTGCGAGATGCGCCGCGGAGACGCGCGGCACGTCAGCCCACCACGTCGGCGGTCGCGACGCGGTAGAACTCGTAGCCGCGCATGCGCGACGAGGCCGCGCCCCAGTACCGCGCGCGATACTCCGCCGCGCCGACGTCCTCTCGCAGCGTGAGGCGGCGCTGCTCGAGGTACGCACGGAGCGCCTGCGGGTCGAGGCCGAACGTCCACGGCTCGCCCGAGCGCCGCAGCAGCGCACGCAGGCGCACCGTCGCGGCGAATGCCGTCGCCGCGTCGTCGTCGAGCACGCGACGATCGACGTACGTGAAGACGATGCGGGTCCCGGCGGCGGTGCCGCCGATGAACCGCAGCGTGGCGTCGACCGCGGCCGCGGTCAGGTAGTTCGTGACGCCCTCCCAGACGAAGATCGCGGAACGCGCCGCCTCGAACCCGGCGCCGGCGAGCGCGGCGTCGAGCCGGTCGCGGTCGAAATCGACGGCCACGAAGCGCACGTGCGCCGGCACGCGGCCGAGGACGGCGGCCACGCGCTCCCGCTTCACGGTTTGCGTCGCGAGACGATCGACCTCGAACACGCGCGTCGACTCGAGCTCGCGCAGACGCCACGCGCGCGCGTCGAAGCCGGCGCCGAGGAGGACGACCTGGCGGATCCCCTGCCCGACGGCGGCGACGAGCGCATCGTCGATGAGCCGCGTCCGCGCCACCCCGGACGTCCGCGCGCCCGGCCAGCGACGGTCGATGAACGCCGGCACGGCGGCGCCGAGCAGCGGCGCCCGCGCCGCGCAGACGGCGACCCGCAGCGCCGGCGAGAGGAACACGCGCGCGAACGGGTCGTCGAAGAGGCCGCCGCCGCGCGACTCGAGGGCGCGGAAGAGTGCCATGTATTCGGCGGTACGGCTCACGTGCGGTGCGGCGTCGGCGGTCATCGTTGGCGGGCTTCGGGACGTTGCGTTGCGCTTGTATATAAAACGAACGCTCGTTCTTTTACAGCGCGACGCAGACTCAGTCAACAGCCGCAACGAAGCCGAGGTGTCATGGCCAATCGACGGCGGAGAGGCGCCCGAGCGCCACGACGAGCGCTTGAATGCCGCTCGCGCCGTGGCCCTGCGCCTCGAGCGCGCGGTAGAGCTGCTCGGCGAGCGCGAGGCCGGGGAGCGCGAGGCGCAGGCGTCGCGCCTCCGCGAGCGCGATGCCGAGGTCCTTCAAGAAGTGCGCGACGGCGAACCCGGGCGCGAGATCGCGGCGGAGGATCCGCGGCGCGTAGTTCGTGAGCGACCAGGAGCCGGCGGCGCCGCCGGAGACTGACGTGAGAACGGTCTCGAGGTCCAGACCCGCCTTGTGGGCGTAGAGCAATGCCTCGCAGACGCCGATCATGCCGGTCGCGATCAGGATCTGGTTCACCATCTTGGTGTGCTGCCCCGCGCCCGCGGGTCCCTGATACACGATCGTCCGGCCGATGCAGGTGAGGAGCGGCTGCACGCGCGCGAAGGCGTCGCGCTCGCCGCCGACCATGATCGAAAGGCGGGCCTCACGGGCGCCGACGTCGCCGCCCGAGACCGGTGCGTCGAGGGCCGCGACGCCACGCGCACGCGCGGCGTCGTGAATCTCGCGCGCGAGCGCCGGCTCGCTCGTCGTCATGTCGATCAGCACTGCGCCGGGAGCGGCCGCGGCGAGTACGCCGTCGCGGCCGAGCACCACCTCGCGCACGTCGGCGGGCGTACCGACCATCGTGAACACGACGTCGGCGGCCGCAGCCACGGCGCGCGGCGACTCTGCCCAGACAGCGCCGCGCGCGAGCAGCGCCTCGGCGCGTGCACGCGTCCGCGTGAAGACGGTGAGAACGTATCCCGCGGCGAGCAGATGCTCGCAGAGCGACGCCCCCATGAGGCCGGTGCCGATCCACCCTACCCTGCTCGTCTGCGGCGTGATGCGCGACTCGGTCATGCGCTCGTCCGCATCCAGGCGCACGTCACGTCGGCGAGCTCACCCATCACCTCGTCGACTTTCCGTCCCCGCACCGCGTGCGCGTGGTCGGCGTTCTCGATGCGATGGAGCGTCGCCCGCGGCAGCGCGGCGACGGCGCGCTCGAGCAGTGCCCAATTCGCGAACGGATCGCGCGTGCCCTGGAGGAAGAGCATCGGCACCGAGATGCGCGCGAGGTGCGCCGTCCGCAGCGCCGTCTTGTCGCCCGGCGGATGCAGCGGATACGCGAGGAACACGAGGCCGTCGCAGCGGGTGCCCGCGGCGACGGCGTGCGACGCCATGCGCCCGCCGTACGAGCGGCCGCCGAGATAGAGGCAGCGCGCTCGCGCGCGGAGATGCGCCGCGACAGCCGTCCAGCACGCCTCGTCGCGCGCCGCGGGCCCGGGCGATTTTCGCCCGGCTTCGACGTAGGGCAAGTTGAAGCGCACGACGTCGACGCCGCGCTCCGCCATCGCCGCGGCGAAGCTGCGCAAGGACGGCGTCTCCATCGTGCCGCCGGCGCCGTGGGTGAGCGCGAGGAGCGCGTCGCCGTCGGCCTGGTGCCACGCCGCGGTGACGGTACCGCCGTCCCACGCGATGCGCTCTTTTTTCACGCCGCCATGCTCCCGTCGCGGGCCGTCGCGCTACCGCGTCGCTGCAACGCGATCGCGACGGCGACCGACAGCGATGCCGCCACGACACCGCCGACGAACGGCGCGCCGGGCCCGAGCCGTGTGTAGAGCATGCCGTTCCAGACCGGTCCGACGGTGCGCGCGGCGCCGCCGGACGATTGCGCGACGCCGAGGATCACGCCTTGACGCTCGCGGCCGGCGTGCTGCGACGCAAGCGTCGCGAGCGTCGGGCTCGTGAGACCGACGCCGATACCCGCAAGTCCGACGCCCACGAGCAGCAGCACGGGCGCGCCCGCCGCGCCGATCGCGGCCATGCCGGCAGCGAGAGACAGCGCTCCTGCGATGAGCACGCGCGCCGCGCCGAAGCGGCGCGACAGCCGCCCGACGGCGCCGCCCTGCATGAGGAGCGCCATCAGCCCGTACAGGCCGAAGACGGGCCCGACCTCGTGCTCGCTCCAGCCGAGACGCGCGTTCACGAAGAGCGGCAGCGCGACCTGCATGCTCGTCATGCAGAGGAAGGTGAGGAAGTAGAGTCCCATCACGCTCACGATGGCCGGGTCTGCGATCGCCTGCGCGAGCGAGCGTCGATCGCGCTCGGTGGCCGCCGTCTCGGTCTGCGGTGCGCCGCGCGTCTCGGGCATGAGCAGAGAGACGCCGATGAGATCGAGGAGCGCGAGCGCGCCCGCGGCGAGTGGCGGCGCCGTCGGGTGAAAATGGCTGAGCGCGCTCCCGAGGACGGGGCCGATGACGAGACCGAGGCCGATGCCGGCGCCGATGCGTCCCATCCCGGCGGCGCGCGACACGCCGTCGGTCACGTCGGCCACCGCCGCCTGGCACGCGGCGAGGTTGCCCGCCGTCCCGCCGGCGAGGACGCGCGACACGAAGAGCCACGGCAGCACCCCCCGCTCCGCCGCGATCGCGAAGATCACCATCGAGAGCACGTTGCCGGCGAGGCTCGTGACGATCACCCGGCGCCGCCCGAAGCGGTCGGAGAGGCGGCCGAGGATCGGCGTCGCCACCATCTGGGTCAGCGAGAACGAGCCGAGCAGCAACCCGACGATCTCCGCCGAGCCGCCCATCGACCGCACGTAGAACGGCAAGAGCGGGATCACGATCCCGAAGCCGATCATATCGAGGAAGACCGTCAGGAAGACGAAGAGCAGGACTCGTGAGCGCATCCGCGGGCGCCGCCCGCGGCGGCGCGGCGTGTGCTACCACGTTGCGCCGTCGGCGTGAAACGGCTCGCTCGTCGCGAGCCGCCGCGAAAGAGAAGAGCGAGACCTCGTGGGCCGGTGCGCGGGAGGGCGCGGCGCGTCGGCTCCGCGCGAGGATCGCTCGCGCGGGGCACCGGGCATGCATGAGATCTTCCGTACTCCGCAGCGGGGTAAAGACTGTAATGGCTCGCTCTTTATGCGCGCTCCGCCGGCGCGCCGCGCCCTCCCACGCACCGGCTCGCGCCGTCCCGCGCTCATCGTTCGCCGCCGCACGCGCGGAGCGCATCGTGATCACGGCGTCAGCGCATCGGCCTGCCGCGGCGCGTCGCGCCGCGGCAGGCGTGACCGCGTCCGTTGTCGTACGCGCGCCGCCGCGCACGTGATCGGCATTGCCGCGAGAACGAACGACGCCGCAGTCAGTGTTACGCCGTTGCCGCCGCAGGCGGCGAGCGAGTCAAAGGAGGTCGCACGCCGCGGACTGCGGGTGGCGGCGCGGGGCGCGGCGGGTCGGCGGAGCGCGCATAAAGAGCGAGCCATTTCGGCACGGACGCTGCGGAGTACGGAAGATCCACATCGTGTCCGGCAGCCTGCGCGAGCGATCCTCGCGCGGAGCCGACCCGCCGCGCCTCGCGTCGCCACCCGCCGCCCTACGCGCGACCCTCTTTGACTCGACGGGGCGCCTGCGGCACACGGAGCGGATGGACTTCGGACTGCAACTCGCCGGAACGCCGGCAAAGGACGCGGTGGCGCTCGCGCGCCAAGCCGAGGCGGACGGTTTCTCCGCGGTGTACGTGCCGGACCATTGGGCGTACGAGCAGCGCGGCGGCGGCGGGCTCGACGACAAGGCGCTCGCGTGGGAGGCGACGACGATCCTCGGCGCGATCGCGGCGGCGACGACGCGCATCCGCATCGGCGCGCTCGTGCTGTGCAACCTGTTCCGTCATCCCGGCACCACCGCGCAGGCGACGACGACGCTCGATCATCTGAGCGACGGGCGCGCCATCCTCGGGATCGGCGCGGGGTGGACGCGCGCCGAGTTCGAGATGATGGGCGTGGAGTTCCCCGACGTGCAGCCGCGCCTGCGCATGCTCGACGAGGCGGTGCGCATCATCAATGCGCTCTGGACGTCGGAGCGCGTCACGTTCGACGGCGAGTTCTACCACCTGCGCGACGCGATCAGCGTGCCGAAGCCGGTGCAGAAACCGCGGCCGCCGGTGATGCTCGGCGGGAGCGGCAAGGGCCTGCTGCGCATCGCCGCGCGCCAGGCGGACATCGTGAACGTGATCTCGGACTCGGGGCGCGCGGGCACGATCCTGCCGAGCGAGGTGGCGAAGCTCACCGACGAGGCGTTCCGCCGCAAGGTCGACTTCGTGCGCGGCGAGGCGCGCGCGGCGGGCCGCGATCCCGACGCGATCACCCTCTCGTCGACGATCTTCATCCCGATGATCGCCGACGATGCCGAGGCGGCGCGGACGTTCGCGGGGAATCTCGGCGGCTTCTTCGGCCTCGCCGAGGCCGAGGTGCGGCGCATGCCGCTCGCGCTCATCGGCACCCCGGAGGAGTGCGCCGCCGAGCTCGCGCGTCGCGCGCGCGAGTGGGGCGTCCGCCACTACATCCTTTCCGGCTACGGCGGCGCGGCGAACGCCGCGCGCATCGCGCGCGACGTGCTGGCGCGCGTGCCGCGCTGACGACACGTCGCGGCTTGCGAAACGCACCGCGGCCGGATAGCAGCGACACTCGGTCATCTCGAAAGGAGCATTCGATGCGCATCCAGATTCGTACCCTCGGCGCCACCTTGGTACTCGGCGTCGCCGTCGCGGCCGTCCCGGCACACGCCTTCGTCCTGACGGGCCACTGGATCGGCAAGTGGTCGTGCAAGGGCTTCGACGGCGGGAAGTTCTCGAGCAGCCAGCCGAACAGCGCGGACAAGGCGCCGAGCACGCTCGACATCACCCAGAGCGTCGGCACGTTCGCGGCCGCGATCGACGGGACGAGCTTCACGTACAACGCCGTCGCGGTCACCGACGCCAAGGATCCCAACAAGGGCGAGGTGATGCTCCTCGGCTGCCATCTCGGAAACACGCTGCCCGCGGGCCAGTTCGACGCCGAGTTCGTGCGCGCGAGCGTCAAGACGAAGGACGGCACCTTCAAGGCGACGTTCAAGGGCACCTCGATCTTCGGCGACGCGTTCCCCGAGGTCGGCTCGTGCAAGTACAGCTACAAGCGCGTCGAGCAGACCGATCCGCAGCTCGGCGCGTGTCCGTGAAGCAGCCGAGCGCCTGATCACCGAACCCGCATCGCCCAGCGGTGCGGGCGACTCGCGTTTGTACGATCGTTCGCGGGCGTGGTACGGGAAGCAGCCGGTGTATCCCGCGCCGGTGTGCCGTCCGCGAAGGAGTGCTCGTGAGTCGCCCCCTTGTCGTTGCTGCGCTCGCGGCGATCGTCGCGAGCGCGCCCGTCGCCCTGCAGGCGACGAGCCGCTTCACCGTCTTCGAGACCGGCCAGGTCCGGCCGCTCGCGCAGTCGCCTGACGGGACGCGCCTCTTCGCGATCAACACACCGGACAACCGGCTCGAGATCTTCGACGTCGGAATCGGCACGTTGACCCACGTCGGCTCGGTGCCGGTCGGGCTCGAGCCGATCGCGGTCGCTGCGCGCAGCGACACCGAGGTGTGGGTCGTGAACCACCTCTCCGACAGCGTGAGCGTCGTCGACGTGAGCTCGCCCGCGAGCGCGCACGTGGTGCGCACGCTGCTCGTCGGCGACGAGCCGCGCGACCTCGTGTTCGCCGGGCCGGGCGGGACGCGCGCGTTCATCACGACCGCGCACCGCGGCCAGAACACGCCGCTGCAGCCGACGATCGAGAGCGTCCTCACGACTGCGGGGACCGGCCGCGCCGACGTGTGGGTCTTCGACGCGACGAATCTCGGCGGCGGCTTCGGCGGCACGCCGCAGACGATCATCACGCTCTTCGGCGACACGCCGCGCGCCCTCGCCGTGTCGGCCGACGGGAGTCGCGTCTACGCGGCGATCTTCCATTCCGGCAATCGCACGACGACGATCAACGCCGCGTTCGTGCCGGACGGCGGCGCCGGAACGACCGGTCCACAAGATTGCAGCGCGCCGCCGGGCGGCCTGCCGGCGCCGAACACCAATTTCCAACACCTCGCCGCGCCCGAGGTGGGATTGATCGTGAAGTTCGACGGCAGCCACTGGCGCGACGAGCGCGGCCGCTGCTGGGACAGCGTCGTGCGCTTCTCGCTCCCCGATCGCGACGTGTTCGCGATCGACGCCACGACGAACCCGCCGTCGGCGATCGCCGGCGCCGCCGGCAATTGGCAGAGCGTCGGCACGATCCTCTTCGACATGATCGTGAATCCGGTGAACGGCGACGTGTACGTCTCCAATCTCGAGTCCTTCAACGACGTACGCTTCGAAGGCCCCGGCGTGTTTGCGGCCGGGCTCAAGCCCGCCGGCGAACCGGCGAGCGTCCGCGGCCATCTCGCGGAGAGCCGCATCTCGATCCTGCACGCGGGGGGCAGCGTCGCTCCGCGGCACTTGAACAAACACGTCGACTATTCCACGTGCTGCGCCTCAACCCCGAACGCCGAGAACGACGCGAGTCTCGCCTTCCCACTCGGCATGGCGATCTCGTCCGACGGAACGACGCTCTACGTCGCCGCGTTCGGCTCGAGCGCGATCGGCGTCTACAGCACCGCCGAGCTCGCCGCCGACAGCTTCGTCCCCGATCCGTCGGATCAGCTACCGGTGAGCGGCGGCGGCCCGACGGGGCTCGTCCTCGAC
>JBGPOW010000147.1:0-10756 GCA_041488235.1 Binatia bacterium | reverse complement strand
CTGACCGTTCGCCGATCACGAGGCCAGAGCCTGTGCGACAATCCGTGGATTGGAGGCCGCGACTTTCAACAGCGCCTGCGCGGGCCCGACCGGCCTGCGGCGACCCTGCTCCCAGTTCTGAAGCGTCGAGACACTCACGCCAATCATCAGGGCGAACTCCGATTGCGAGCGCCCAAGCTTCTGGCGGATCGCGCGGATGTCGATCGGGCGAACCTCGAAGGTGCGGCTCGCCTTCATCCGCCGCCGGCGGATCTGCCCAGCCTGCTTGACGCTGGAAACCAGCTTCGCGAAATCCTTGGTCCTCACCGGAACTCCTCCTGTACGAGCTTGCGCAGGACCCTCAGCTGCTGAAGCGTCAGATCGTCCCGCCGGCTCTTCGCATAGACCATGAGCATGAAGATCACGCTCTCCACGGTCGCCCAGTAGTAGATCACGCGGGCGCCGCCCCGCTTACCTCGGCCCGGCACAGCCCAGCGGATCTTCCGGAGGCCGCCGCTTCCCCGAATGACGGCTCCGGCCTCCGGCCGCAGTGCGAGCGCCAATTGCAGATTCCGGTACTCATCATCCGGCAGCAGCTCGACGACATCCCGGGTGAAGATGGGGGTCTCGACGAACCGCACGCTGAACTATACGCCACTGGCGTACGGCCGACAACCTCGATGGCCGCGGTCACATCGAGCGCAGCCCTGCCGGCCCAGCGGTCTAAACGCCCAAGCTACAGCCGCGCCCGGGCGCGCGAAGTACGACAAGAACGGCGGCTGCAGCGGCTCGTTGGCCAGGACTTACTTTCCTGGTTTGTTTGTGCCGAAAAAGAAACCAGCGGCACTGCCGAGGATGCCTCCTAGGAGCGTGAGCGCCTCCGGTAAGAAGCGTCCTTTGCCAAAGAACCCAACCACGATTACGACGACCAGCAAGATTAGGAACACGATGCCTGCAAATGTGGGCCGGTAGAAAATACGCTCCAGAAGAGGAGCCCTCGCTTTCTGTTCTAGGAAGCGAGCCAACTCTTCCGTAGAGCGAAAAATCCGGACCCCCCCTTCTGGATATATGAAGCACAGTTCTTCATTGGGATTACCTTTTTGCGTTGTAGCCCTTGTCACCGCGATGTGTCCCCCAAACGTGTCGAGAACGACCTCGGTGACTTGCACCTCCCACCCATACTCCTTCTTGTATGCGGCGCGAACCGCGACTTCGATTTCTTGCTTTGTCACAAGGACTCCCGTTATAGCCAACGTCGCGCGGATCAGCCGCGCGCGCGTAGACGACCGCCAGGCGCGCGCCCGTGCACGCGCGCCGGCTGCATTCGCTTGTTAGCCGTCAACGATCATCCCGCCCGTTCACTTCCGAGATTTACTCTCTCCCGGAAGGCTCGTAACTGGTCGGTGTGCGGGTGGTCCGTGCAGCATGCCCTCGACGCTGATGTCTTCATCGACATCCGGCCAATGGACTCCCTGACCTGTGCCGATGATTCGGAAATGCGCACGTTGCGCCGGGGTCCCCTCCGAAAGACGCCACGACCATGCGAGCGGAACGCTGATCACGCGGCCGTCAACGAGATGTGCGACGATCTCGTCTCTGGTCACGCGTACTCTTTGAATCCGCGGGTCGCTGCTAGCCACAGTGCTCATGCCATGCCTCCAGCATCCCGATGTTCGCCTCGATGCTCAGACGTATGACGTTCAGCTCTCGAGCAGTAAGCCGTGATTGCGCGCCAAGGCGATCGGCTCCAGCCAGAATTTGCACGTCTTGTCCTCGCGCTCGACATGCACATGCGGAGGCTCGGCGCAGTCGAAGCTCGTGAAAAAGAACCGATAGGGTCCCGCAATGTCCCTGATCCGCGGCATGAGTGTCGGCCCTCCCCGGCGCTCGCATGACTGTGCACGGCGCACTCATGACAGCGCCGTTCTACCCGTGCCGCTGTCGGGCACAAGGGCACACGCTTCGATGTCGTGCTCGTCGAAAACCTCCTCGGCCACGGCGAAAGGAGGACCGTCGAACCATGAGGAGTCAACGATCTGCGGTTGAGCGGTCGGCGCGCACCGCCGCCCGGCCATGACGAGCTGCCTGCGCGTCGGTCCGCTCCAACCGCGGGTTAGACGGCACGCGCATTAACCTGTGTAGCCGCAAACACCCATGCGCGGAGAATTGACCACGGGAAGGTAGACCTCCTCCTCAGCGTGAGGGTGCGTTGTTGCATGCTCCTCGCAGAGGAGCCCGCCGCCCTCGTCGAGGCAGAACGGGCAGACTGTTGTTGCAGCTGCCGCGCATTCGGAACACGACCACGTCGGAGGATCGTTACGCGCCAGCACGCGTGCGGCGGGACGGCCGGCTGGTCCCTCGCGCGTGCCGACGACGTGACCGTTGAGAAGCGTCGTCGACCCGAAATCGTACTCGTAACGAAACTTTAGGCCCTTCGAGGCCAGCACGGCACCGACCTTGGAACTTCTATTCGGCTCGGCCTGGCCCACGTAGAACGCGCTCATGTGACCGCAGCACTCGAGCCATACCGAGCGGAGGAGACTGTCGAGTTGCTGGAGAGTGGATTCGGCGCGAGCCTCGACATACAGCCAGTATCGCGGGTCGCCCGGCACCTCGAAGCGCAGCTGCACCAATCGTACGGGCTTGCCCTTCGGATCGTGCGCCGCAAGGCATTCTGCGAGATGACGCGGCATGGCGCTCTTCTCCTCGGTGTGGCCGCAGAGCTCACACTTTCCGGTATTGTCGGATCTTGGCATCACTCCCCCTCGTACCGTCTAACGAGCTTGTAGGAAAACCCAGTGGCAATTGGCAAACGCCTCCCCTCGTGGTCGGGTGGGGAAGTCGTTCGACGAGCGTTTTGATCTCGGCGCCGGGCCATATGCTGCAAGCCCCCAATCGGTTGCTCCGGGTTCATGCCACTGCGTAGTGTCCGATCTTCTCGATGTTGTGCACCAACGTGAAGAGCTTCCACTGCATGCTCACCTTGCCCGTCCCTCGGAACGTGAAGCGGCGCATGCCCTTGTTCTGAATGTTGCCGAACACTGGTTCCACCGTGGCAATGCGTCTGCCGTACATCAATCGTCCCAGCGGACTGTCGATCTTGCGCTTCATCGCCTCGATCGCGGGTGGCGGCGCCGTGGGCTCCCGGCGTGTCCCCGGCACGCGCCCTTTGAAAAACACCACCTGTCGCTGCGCGGTGCGCTCCGGGTATCTCAGGCACTGGCGGCGCAGCCCACAGGGGCCACACGCGCTCTTCGGCGCCTTGAAGTGCGCACCGCGATACCCGCCCGTGATGATGTCCACGCCGCTGCGGTATAGCTGGTGCCCCGCCGGACAG
Organism: Binatia bacterium; assembly: GCA_041488235.1. Classification (GTDB taxonomy): domain Bacteria; phylum Desulfobacterota; class Binatia; order UTPRO1; family UTPRO1; genus DP-19. The sequence goes on along the minus strand of JBGPOW010000147.1, from coordinate 7,440 downwards.
ATGCAGGTCTGCTTGCTCTCGTCGTAGACGAAGTCTGCGGGCGTGAACCACTTGCGCTCCGCACTGCCGCTGCGCCGGCGCTGCTCCTTGCGGTGGCGCTCCTTGTGCCGTCCCGCATTGGCAAAGGCCGGGTCCCGTCGCCGCATCTCACGATCCGCCACGTAGGCGTCCACGGTGCTGTCGGCGATGTACTCCATACTCTGCTTGCTGTGGTACCCACTGTCGGCCGTGAGCGTGGCCTTCGCAAACACGTCCTGCGTGCACCCGATGGCCTCGAAGTGCCCCCGCGTCGCCCGCACCATGGGTTCGAGCAGGTGGTTCTCTTGCCCCTCGCCCAGCGCCTCGGCATGCACCACGATCTGGTGGCGTTCATCGACCACCGCCACGCCGTTGTATCCCTGGATCACTCCGTGCGCGGTCGACATCTTCGCACTGTCCGGATCGGTGATGTTGCTCTTGCGCTCGTTGCCGCTGGGACCCAGGTTCTTCTTGGCCCTCGCCAAGAACGTCTTGATCTTCCCGATCTTCGCTCGGTAGGTCGCCAGCTTCTTCTCTTCCTGCTCCGCCACCGGACCGTGCTGCTCGCGCTCGTCACGTTCGCGATGGCGGCGCACGATCGCGCGCGCCGCCTTCTCCATCTTCTTCTGCCTGTCGCACAGCTCCTCGTGCGTTCCGCTCCACTGCTTGGAGGCGTTCGAGGGCAGCTTGCACCCGTCCACGGCGAAGTGCTCCTTGCCGATCAGTCCCAGCTCCTCGCAGTACAACAACACGTCGCGAAACAGTCCCACGATCTCGTTCTCTAACTCGCTGAGGAAGGCCGCGATGGTCGTGAAATGCGGTCGCGTGTCCGCCGACAACGCCATGAACACGACATTGCGCCGGCACGCTTCCTCCAGTTTACGGCTTGAGACCATTCCCTTCGAGTACCCGTACAGCACGATCTTGAGCATCACCTTCGGGTCGTAGGCCAACCGCCCCGTCTGATCGTTGCGGTAGCGACGCTCGAATACCGTCAGATCCAGATGCTGCTCGACGATCTCGTTGAGCGCGAACTCGAACGAGCCCGCCACGATCTGATCCGCGTAGCTCAGCGGGATCAGCTTGTCCTGCTTCAAGTTGTACGGCTTGTACCGCGCCATCCACCCCTCCCACCCCACATCAGCCGTCGGGGTCACCGCTCACCGCCGTTCGCTCTTGATTACAGCGGCGCGCCGCGTTTTCCTACAGCCTCAACGCTCCGGTTCAGCGGCGGGCCGCGGAGCGGACCGCCCGCTGCAACCGGTTGTTAGCCTTCGATGAGTGGGAGATTGCTCTTTCCGCCATTGCACGCCTCGCAGAGCGTCTGAAGATTGGCGATCACGGTTCCCCCGCCGGCATCCCAAGGCGTGACGTGATCCACAACAAGCATCAAGCCAGGTCTCAATGCAGGGCTGGCGCCGCAAATCCGGCAACTGAAGTTGTCACGCCTCATCACGAGAAAGCGCAAACGGTCGGATGGCTCTCTGGGTCCCTGCCGGGGCGGCCGACTCGAAGGAGACAGCCCCGCGTGCTCGGAGTTGGGCCGCGGCACGGGCGCGGCCTCGTCGTTCGCCCACGCAACGAATGCCTCAAGCGCTCGACGCCAGCCACGGAACCGCCTCCTGTATGTGTCAACAGAAATACGGGACGTGTGAGAATTCATCTCTGCCATCCTCGGTTGATGGCCAAGGCGCTCCCAGATCTCGGCGAGGTTCGCGAAAAGCTCTTCTTCGGGCCGGTTCTCGTACCGGACTCTCTCGAGCCCCGCGCGCTCCAGGGCTGCGTGCCACGAGCCAAAACGCCGTTGTAGAGCCGAGGCGCTGAAGCCACCGCACTCGTCGTACCGACGGATGGAGACCGTGCTGCTTCCGAGCTCATGCGCGACCCGTCTGAGGTCGCTCAAGAAATCCTCATCCGGCACATTCCGGTGCAGGGGTTCAAGCTTGTATCGACTCGTCATGAGCTTTTTTGAGGGCTAACTACAATTGGACAGTTCCGTATAACCCACCCGACGCAGACCAGCGTTGCAGCCTATCGCGAAAATCCACCCGCGGACTGCGCCGTCGATTTCCCAGCATTTCCCACCTTCTGCTCACGAAGATCGACAGTTTGTCGGCAGTGTTAGCCTGCGAGCGGTTCGCAGGGTATCGCGGAAGGAGGATCCACATCGAGCGTGAACTATAGGCGCGAGCGGGTTGCCGCGACAACCAGAAGGCCGACTCGTATGTCTTCGACCAATACGAAATCCGTTTCGAAATGGTGCGGAGGTGTACACTCCACCGTTCACCCGCGACGCCGCAAGAACCGCACGCGCATCGCACCATCGGCACCACTCGCATCCGGCTCCGGCGTCGCACTCGCAACCCACGCCGCGCCTTCCGTCGCAAGCCAGCGCGGGACGACCTCGCGCAACACGCCGCGTCCACCCGGGCTGCCGCGTCCCTTGCCGTAAACGATGCGCGCCTCGACGACGCCTTCCGCGGCGCACTCGCGCACGAACCGCTCCGTCGCCGCGAGCGCGTCGCGCACCCCGAGCCCGTGGAGATCGAGCACCGGCACGCCACGCGCGCCGGCGCCGCGCACGAGCCGCGCGAGGATTCTTTCGAGCAGACTCATGTCGGGGTCAACCGCCGCGTTCGACGGCGCGGCATCTGTGCGCCGTCACTCCCAGCGGAGCGCCTCGATCGGATCCAGCCGCGCCGCCTTCCGCGCCGGGTAGAACCCGAAGAAGACGCCGACGCTGCCTGAGACGACGAACGCGAGCATGACCGCGGAGAGCGACAGGGCCGTCGGCCACTCGGCGAGGCGCGCGATCAGCCAGGTGACGAGGAGGCCTAGGGCGATGCCGATGAGGCCGCCGGTCAGGCTCAGGACCGCCGCCTCGGAGAGAAACTGGAGGAGGATGTGGCGCGCCTTGGCACCGACCGCCATGCGGAGACCGATCTCGCGCGTGCGCTCGGTCACCGACACCAACAAAATGTTCATGATGCCGATGCCGCCGACGAGGAGCGAGATCGAGGCGATCGCGAGGAGGAGATTTCCCATCACCTTGCTCGCTGCGGCGCTCGCGCCGGCCATGTCCTCGAGCGTGCGCGCGGTGAAGTCGTCGTCCTCGCCGCGGGTGATGCGGTGCTGCTGGCGGACCGCCGTCGTGATCTCCTCGACAGCGGCGGGGATCGCGGTGGTGGAGCGCGCCGAGGCATAGATCATCTCGACCGAGCCGAGGATCGGCGCGCCCATGAGGCGGCGCTCGGCGGTGGAGAAGGGGATCATCGCGACGTCGTCCTGATCCTGCCCGTACGCCGACTGTCCCTTGGCCTCGAGGACGCCGATCACCCTGAACGGCACGTTCTTGATGCGCACCATCGTGCCGACCGGGTCCTGTCCGGGGGCGAGGAGGTTCCGCACCACCGTCTGCCCGAGCACCGTCACCTTCGAGGCACTCTTCTCGTGACGGTCGCTGAAGAAGCTGCCGGAGACGACCGGCCAGTTCCGCACGCGCTCGAACTCGGGGCTGACGCCTTGGACGACGGTCGACCAGTTGGCGTTGCCGTAGATGATTTGCGCGATCTGCCGCCGCGAGTGCGTGACGGCGGCGACGTCGGGCGCATTGCGGCGGATCGCCTCAGTGTCGTTGGTGGTGAGGGTCGAGGCGCCGCCCCACCCCGAGCGCGCGCCGCCCGACGTCACCGCGCCGGGAATCACCATGATGATGTTCGTGCCGAAGCTCGCCATCTGCTCCTGCACGAAGCGGTCGGCGCCCTTGCCGACGCTCACCATCGCGATCACCGCCGCGACGCCGATGATCATGCCGAGCATCGTCAGGCCGGAGCGCATGCGATTGCGCCAGAGCGCGCGCGCCGCGACGCGCGCGGTCATCCTGATGAGCTTCGCCGTCTGCGCGGCGGTGCCGAGCTCCGGCACCGTAACGGCGCGCTGCGCACCTGTTACGGCGCGCTCCGCCGCCATCGTGCCGAGCTCTGGCGCGTTCACGGGGCGCTCCGCCGCGACGCCGCGGCTGCCGCGGAGTCGGCGACGATCTGGCCGTCGCGGAACGTCACGATGCGGTCGGCGGCGGCGGCGACCTCGGGATCGTGGGTGACGAGGACGATCGTCAGGCCGCTCGTGCGGTTCAGCTCGCGCAGCATCGCGATGAGGTCGGCGCTCGTGCGCGAGTCGAGGTTCCCCGTCGGCTCGTCGGCGAGGAGCAGCTCGGGGCCGTTGACCAGCGCGCGCGCGATCGCGACCCGCTGCTGCTCGCCGCCGGAGAGCTGGCTCGGCACGTGGTCGGCGCGCTGCGCGAGCCCGACTCGCGCCAGCGCCTGCGTCGCCCGCGGGCGCTGCTCGGCGAGCGGCAAGGGTCCGTAGAAGAGCGGCAGCTCGACGTTCTCGATCGCGGTGGTGCGCGGCAGCAGGTTGAAGTTCTGAAAGACGAACCCGAGACGGCGATTGCGGATCTCGGCGCGCGCGTCGGCGTCGAGGTCGGCGATCTCGACGTCACCGAAGCGATAGCTGCCGCTCGTCGGACGATCGAGGCAGCCGAGGATGTTCATCAACGTCGACTTCCCCGAGCCCGAGGGGCCGGTGATCGCGACGAACTCGCCGCGCTCGATCGTCAGCGTGGCGCCGCGGAGCGCGTCGACGGTCGCGGCGCCGATCGCGTAGCGGCGGACGAGATCGCGCGCCGCGATCAGCGGCGTGGTCATCGCCGTCGCATACCTCCGCCGGTGAAACCGGGGGGCGCCTGTGCTCGTGGCTGATCCGGATTGCCGGTGCGCTCGGAGGCGATGATGACCGGGTCGCCCTCGTGCAGCGCACCGCCCGTCACCTCGGTGTAGCTGTCGTCGCTGAGGCCGGTCTCGATCGCGACCGGGCTCGGCTTGCCGTCACGCAGCACCCAGACACGCGCTTTCGCCTCCTGCGCCGAGTCGCCGCGCACGGCGCCGGCGTCGCGCGGGTGGAAGCGCAGCGCCGCCGACGGCACGCGTAGCACCTCGTCGCGGCGGCCGGTCTCGATCGAGACGTTCGCCGTCATCCCCGGACGGAGCGCCAGATCCTGGTTGTCGGCGCCGATCACGACGTCGTACGTGATCACGTTCTGCACGTTCTGCGGCGCGTTCCGCACCTGCTTGACCCGGCCGGTGAAGGTGCGGTCGGGGTAGGCGTCGACGGTGAAGCGCACCGGCTCGCCCTCGTGAACGGTGCCGATGTCGGACTCGCTGACGTTGGCGTCGACCTGCATCTTCGTCAGATCTCCGGCGATCAGGAAGAGCGTCGGCGTCTGGAAGCTCGCGGCGACGGTCTGCCCGACGTCGACGCTGCGCGAGACGACCACGCCGTCGACAGGCGAGATGATGCTCGTGTAGCCGAGGTTCACGCGCGCCTCGGCAAGCGCCGCTTCGTCCTGTCGCACCTCGGCCTCGGCGAGCGCGATGTCGGCGCGCGCCTGGTCGACGCTGCTCGCGGTGATGTCGATGAGATCTTGCGCGACGATGCCCTCGGCGCGGAGCTTCTTGTTGCGCTCGAGGTTGACGCTCTTGTAACGCAGGTCGGCCTGCGCTTTGGTGACCTTCGCGCGCGCGTTCGTCAGCGTCGCCTCCGCCTGCTGCACGCGCAGCTCGAACGGCCGCGGATCGATCTTCGCGACGAGCTGCCCTTTCGTGACGCGCGAGTTGAAGTCGGCGTAGATGGCCTGCACGGGACCCGAGACGTAGGTCCCAACCTGTACCGTCGTGACCGGGTTCACCGTCCCCGTCGCCGTCACCTCGGCGACGAGCGCACCGCGCGACGCCGGCTCCGTCCGGTAGCGCGCGGTGGTCGCGTCTTTGGCGAGGAACGCGCGCGAGGCAAGGGCGACGACGGCGATCACGATGACCGCGGCGATCACGAGCGCGCGACGAGAGCGCGACAGCATGGGGAAGAGTATAGAAGGGATTCGACCGGCAGCGTAGCCATGCGCCCGGTCAGAGGAGGGTTCACCGCCGGCATCGAAGCGCGCGGCGGAAACAAGATGGTCCTCCAGAACTACGTCGCCGCGAACCTCGTCGGCACGTCCCAGTTGGTCGGCATCGAGGTTGTCGGAGCCAGCACCGTCGCGGGGAACGATATCTCGAAGCCGCTCGAGCCGTGATCGTCAGCTCGGGCAATCGCGCCGCGCTGAAGTGGAGATCAAACCGTAGTACGACTGGATGACCGCGCCGAGTGCGCGAGGCGGCGGCGGCCGTAACGGGGCGGACGCTCGCGCACCCGGTCGGCGACGAGCGGATTGCGCACGACGACGCCGGCGAAGCGCGTGAAGTCGCGATCGGCCGTCCACAGCTCGCGCACGCCGTGCAAGCGGCAGAGCGCCGCGATCCGCGCATCGTGAATCTGCGCCCCGACGACATGGCCGGCGCCGAGCAGTGCGCGCAGCTCCGGCCAGTACCCGGAGCCCTCGGTGAGAAGGAGGAGATTCGGCGAGGCGAGCCAGGCTTCGACCTGCTCGAGCGCCCGCTCGAGCGGTGTCGGCGGGTTGAACACACGCGGCTTCGTCACGATCGCCAGGAACTCGTGCACACAGGGCCATGGAATCGCCCACGCGGCCCGTCCTTCGAGCTGCTCGGTCACGCAGCGCTTGGCGGCGCTGTGGAAAGGCGTCTCGGCGCGATGTGCATAGACGAGGATGTTGGTATCGATCGCGATCACGAGTCGTCTTCCTCGTCGTAGGCTGCTTCGCGCAGCTTCCTCCACCCGCCCCGGGCGACGAAATCCGGATGCAACCCGCGGCCCTTGAAGGTCGCGTCGCGCGCCCGGAACGGACGCTGCGTCTGCTTCCGCGCGAGAACGGCGCGCAGCCCCTCCTCGACGAACGCCCGGAGCGTCGTGCCCTCACGCGCCGCCACCGCTTTGGCCGCCTCGAGCAGTGGATCGGAGATCTCGAGCGTCGTCTTCATATGGGTACCCATATCATGAAGTATGGTCAGCAACAAACCTCCGAACGATGGGCCGATCTCTGCACCGTAGGCGACTCAGAACGGAACCGGTTGGCCGACGCGCGACGACTCAGTGCGTGTCGCGCACCCGCCCGTTGCCGTTCGTCGCCGGCAGCCACGACCGCGCCCACGCCGCGACGGCGGCACCGCCGCGTGCGAGCCGACGCATGAGCGTGTAGTGGCCGAGGTCGTCGAAGAGCGAGTACGCGACGGGCGTGACGAGCAACGTCAGCAGCAGGCAGAGCGTCTGGCCGCCGATGATGACCTTCGCCATCGACGCGCGCGACGCGGCGCCGGGGCCGCGGCCGAGCGCCATCGGCAGCATGCCGAGTACCAGCATCACGGTCGTCATGAGAATGGGGCGCAGGCGGGCGTGGTTCGCCTCGAGGATCGCGGCGTCGCGCTCCATGCCGCCGGCGCGGAGCGTGTTCGTGTAGTCGACTTGCAGGAT
>JBGPOW010000146.1:0-10803 GCA_041488235.1 Binatia bacterium | reverse complement strand
CTGGCGACGGTGCTGTTCACCGACATCGTCGGGTCGACCGAGAAGGCAACCAGCCTGGGCGATCAGGCCTGGCGCGATCTGCTGGTTCGGCATCATGCGGTGGTACGGCGCCAGATCGCGCACTTTCGTGGGCGCGAGATCGCGACGGCAGGGGACGGCTTCCTGGCGCTGTTCGACGGCCCGGCCCGCGGCGTGCGCTGCGGGCTCGCCGTTCGTGATGCCGTGCGTCCGCTCGGCCTGGAAGTGCGCGCGGGACTCCACACCGGCGAGTGCGTGCGCATGGGAGACGACGTAGGCGGAATCGCCGTCCACATCGCGGCGCGCATTTCCTCGGCAGCGGGGGCCGGCGAAGTGCCGACCTCCAGCACCGTCAAGGATCTCGTGGTCGGCTCGGGGCTGAGCTTCCTCGAGCGCGGGAGTCGCGTCCTCAAAGGCGTCGAGGGCGAGTGGCGGTTGTTCGCGGCCACCTGAGGCTGTTGCGAACCTGGATGGTCGGCGACCTGTGACCGCGCGCGCGGCGCTTGTTTTTAGGTAATCCCGATAAGCTAAATTAGCGGCAGTTCTTGTTAGGATCCTGGACCCCGCCATGCAGCGCGCATTCCAAGGGAAGTACCTCGAGGTTTCGACGGCCGGCGAAAGGGTGCGCGCCTTCGTCCCCGCGTCTCGCCCGCCGCGGCCCGGGATCGACTGGACTCCCACACTGCGCGGCACGTTCGATCAGGCGCTGCATGCGCTGGGGCAGCTCGCTGCTCTTTCACCCCCTCGAGCTGCTGGAAAAATTGGCGGTCCTCGTCCCGCGCCCGCGCGTCAACTTGCTCCTCACGGTGTCCTCGCTGCGCATGCGCGCGGGCGCGCGGAAACGGTGGCCACCGCCTGCCCGCCGCGCAGCGCTGTGGCCGCCGACCGCGGGATGGCGCCGCCTGTCACCGGCAGTCTGCGACTGCCCGACGGCGATTCGACGCCGCCTTCGTCCGACAATCGCTCGTGAGCACGCTCGGAGCTGAAGACGAGCGCATTGCGACGTGAGACCGACTCGTTAGTTCCGTGTGACGACAGCGTCGGTACTGGCGAGCGCTCATCGGCACTCGAAGCGCCGGCCGTGCACGTCATCCCGGCATTGAATCGAGGCTCCGGGTGCGCCGAGCACGCCATCGGCGCATTGACCGTTCGCGACGTGCGCCACGTCGAGGACGACCAGCGCCTCGAGCGGAGCTGCATACAGATACTGCGGGAAGTAACCCGTCGCTCTCAGCGAAATGCTCGCGCGGTTGCTGGCGGGATGCGCGTTGACCGTGACGACGAGCGTGCCGCCGGACTCTGTTGTTGCGCGATACCTCCAACGTCTGCCGTGACTGATCGTACGCCACGCACGCCACGCGCCGCTCGGCGAGGTGCCTGCCGGAATCGCGAAATCCGCGATGGCCCCTAGGGCGCCGCGGAGCGAGATGTGAACGCCGCTCGCCGCGGGATCGAGCGCCGGATCGAGGGTCGGAAGCACGGTGTCGGCGGCGAACGTGAGCTCGTCGTGGCCGGGAACGTGTCGTACGGTCAAGCGCACACCCGCGAGACGCGCCCGACCGTCGCCGCAGAGTGCGCACGTCGACGGCGAGCCTTCGCAGCTCCATCCCACCTCGCGCGTACATGAGGAGCAGCCATCACCGTCGACCGTGTTGCCGTCGTCGCAGGTCTCGATGTTCGGCCACGTCGCGGTGACGATCCCGTTGCCGCAGCGTGTCCGGGTGCAGTCCGCGTCGCACCCATCGCCGGAGACGCGGTTACCGTCGTCGCATTCCTCGCCGGCCGAGCCCACGGCGTTGCCGCAGCCCGTCAGCGTGCAGTTGGCGTCGCAGCCGTCGCCGTTCGTCGTGTTGCCGTCGTCGCATTGCTCGCCCGGATCGATCGTCCCGTTACCGCAGCGCGTGACGTCGACGAAGAGATACGCGCCAGACCAGCGGACATACGGGTCCACGAGGAAATCCCATGGGTCACCGATGATGACGTTCGGCCCCACGGCCGCGAACGTCGCGCCGAATGCCTCGTCCTCGAAGTCGTTGAGGGTGGGGTTGAAAAACGGCCAGAGGAGCTCGCCCGTCGTCGCATCGAACAGATACGCGGCGCCGTTGTGAGTGAACGAGTCCGTGGTGAACCCGGCGCCGACGAGCACGTCGTCGCCCAACGCACCGACAGAGGTACCGAACACCCCGACGGACTCACCGATCGTCCCGATCTTGGGCGGCCCCAGCAACGTTTGGACGCGCGCGCCGGTGGTGTCGAGAATGGAGACGGCGCTCCCCGGGTTAGCGACCGCAAAGCGATCTCCGACCGCCGTGATCGCGGCGCCGAAGCGATCCTCCCAACCCGGCGAACATGGATCGGTATCGGACACCTCGGGATTTGGGACCGACCGTGCCGCCGTCGCGGTCGTCACGTCATAGAGGTACATGGTGGCAGGGCAGCCGCCGCCGGGTGACCCTACGGCGAGCGTGTTGCCGGCGATCGCGAGCGCCGCGCCCCATTGACCGGGATCACTGCCGGGTGGGCGGAGCGTTCCGATCCTCCTGCCGTCGGACGCGTCGAGGACGTACACGACCTTCTCGCTCGCAACGGCGACGGCGATGCGATCGCCGGCCGCCGCGATCGCCGACGTGGTGTCGTCGCCTGGAATCGTGTACGTGCGGACGCGATTGCCGGCCGCGTCGAGCTGATGGACCGCGCCGGGTCGCGCCACGAGCAACGTCGATCCGAAGCTCACGATCGGACCGCCGAGGCTGCCTCGAAGCCGAACGGCTCGAAGCTGCGCGCCGAACGTCGGAGCGGTGACGTCCGCGTCGAAGAGCTCGAGCCCGGCGCCGTCGTACCCGAAGGCGTCGCGGCTGCCCATCGCGACGACGTTTCCCACCGCCGCCAAGGCGCTCGAGACCAGTACACCCCCGTCCGCGGGTCTGAGGACGCGCGCGAGGGCGAATCGCTTGCGACAGTTCTCGCCGCTGTACGGATTGCACTGCACGCGGCAGTCGGGCGTGCACCCGTCGCGGTCCACAGTGTTGCCGTCGTCGCATTCCTCGCCCGCCGTGACGATGCCGTTGCCGCATGCGGTGGGCGTGCAATTCGAGTCGCAGCCGTCGCCGTCGACCGTGTTGCCGTCGTCGCAGATCTCGCCCCGATCCGGTGAGACGAATCCGTCGCCGCAGCGCGTGGGCCGGCAATCGGCGTTGCAGCCGTCGTTGTCGATCAGATTGCCGTCGTCGCACTCCTCGCCCGCGGTGACGACGCCGTTGCCGCACGCGGTGAGCGTGCAATTCGAGTCGCAGCCGTCGCCGTCGACGAGATTCCCGTCGTCGCAGCCTTCGCCCGCGGTCTGGATACCGTCGCCGCAGATCTCCGTGCAGCGCGACGGCTGCTGCTCGCAGTGCCATCCGGGCTCGACGGCGCAGAGGGAGCTGCAGCCGTCGCCGTCGGTCACGTTGCCGTCGTCGCACTCCTCGCCCGCAGTGACGACGCCGTTGCCGCACGCGGTGAGCGTGCAATTCGAGTCGCAGCCGTCGCCGTCGACGACGTTGCCGTCGTCACACTCCTCGGTCGGATCGAGCACGCCGTCGCCGCAGGGAAACGAACCCCCGTTCGACGCGATGAGCTTCAGCACCGAGAACCCGTCGGCCGGATCGATGTCGTACGCGCCCACCGCAACGACGCCGCCGGCGCCGTCGAGGGCTAAGCTCGTGTACGTAGGCGTCTGCTCGGTGCCGTCGCGGCGCCAGAGCACGTTCCCCGTCGCGCCGTCCAGCTTCACGATCGCCGTGCCGCCCGCAAAGACGTCGCCGTGCGCGTCGACGGCGACCGCGCTCGCCTGACCGTCCGGCTCGCGGTACAGCCATTGCGTCGCCCCCGTCATGGCGGCGAGCTTCACGATCGTAAAAGATCCATCGTCTCCGTTCATCCGCCCCGCGGCGACGACGTCGCCGCTCGAGTCGAAGGCGACCGCTAAACTTTCTTCTACGCGGTATCCGTCCGCGGAGATGCTGCGTTCCCACTGGATGGTGCCATCGGCACCAGAGATTTTGCGAACGGCAAAGGAGCCGTAGCCGTCGAACCGGCCCGCCGCGACGACGTCTCCCGTCGCATCGACGGCGACGTCGAGCGCCTCCTCGTCGTACGAGTGGTGGGCGTCGGCGCCGCTCCGCCAAAGCTCGCTTCCGTCGGCGCCCCCCAACTTGACGACGGTGAAGTCGTCCCCGTTCGGATACGAGTTGTCCGTCTGACCGGCAACGAGGACGTTGCCTGCGGAATCGATCGCGACCGCATTGCCGTTATCGAAAGCCCAGCCGCCCCATCGCACGTCGGTGCCATTTACGTCGTTCCGCCAGAGGACGGAGCCGGTCGCGCCGTCGAGCTTGGCTACCGCCATGTCCGGTCCCGTCCCCATGTTGTCCAGTTGGCCGACGACGACCACGTTGCCGCTCCCGTCGACGGCGAGATCGCTCGGGTGGTCGTAGTATGGGCTCGAGCCGCTGCCGTCGATGACCCGGCGCCAGAGCTCGACCCCTGTCTTGCCGGCGAGCTTCACCACCGCCCAGTCGGCATCCGCCGAGTCGGCTTCCGCGCGCGCGATCGTCCCGGCGGCAAAGACGTCGCCGGCGGCGTCGATCGTAACGGCCCGCCCCGTACCGTCGGCGGTCCCGCGGATCTCACTGCGCCAAATCTCGACGCCGGTCCCGCCGGCGAGCTTCGCGACCGTGAACGCCCCGCCGACGTTTCCTGTAGCAACCACGTCGCCGCTCGCGTCGACTGCCACGGCAACGGACCAGCCGGCGCCGTGATCGAATGTCGTCTCCCAGGCGCCTGCTTCGGACGCACAGAGGACGGCGCAAAGCGTCGTGAGGACGATACCGGCAGTCGTCCCGGGAAAGCGCATCGTCCGACCGATCGAGCATCGGCCATGCCACGCGCCGCGCGACAACTGTTGGCCCACCTTAGCATGCGCCGCGACCAGGCTGCGCGACAGTGCACGATCGCGCCGGCGTGCAATCAACCGCGCCCTGAAGGTCCCCTACTACTCGTTCGGCGCAAGCAGAACATTTGTCATTCGGACGAGCTTCGCCGTCGCTCGCGAGCCGTGAGCGACCGCCGACCGCTCACTCGCATTGCCGTACGAGTCGCACACGTATCACACCATCCGCCCCGCTCGCATCCGGCTCGGCCGACGCGGTCGCGACCCATGGCTGTTGCTGGGGCAGGGTAGGGCGAATGTCCGAGAATAGATCTTACGTCAACCAAGGAGGCCGTTCGGAATTCCTACGATCTCGCGATAGGAAGGCGGCCGTGGCCGGCATCACCCGTATCCGTCTCATGGCCGGCTCGGAATTCCTACGATCACGATCTACGATCATGATCCGATCCCTACGATCTACGGTGACGATCGGTAGGAGCGCCTGACTATCTCCGCCGGCCATTCCGCTCATACGGAAAATCGCGGAGGATCTCGTCGTCACGCGACGGAGCGCAGGTCGAAATCGGCGTGAATCACGTCGTACGGTACGCGTACCCGACCGTCGTCGGCGCGCGCGATGAGCCCATGCCCGATCAACGCCATCACGTCCTCGTGCACGCGCTTCACGTCGCGGTCGAGCGCACGGGCGAGACCGCGCACACTACACGGACCGAGGCCCTGTAAGCGCTCGATCAGCTCCCAGCGTTTGGGTGTGAGGGCACGGAAAAGAGCAGCGGGAGACTCGAAGGTCAGGACATCTCCGGCCGGCTTCCCCGATTTCCACGTCTTGACGAATCGCGTGCCCATTTCCTTCAGCACCGCGTCGGTATCGCGGCGGATCCGGATCGTCGCCTTCCTCATCTCGATCTCCATCGTGCGACGTCAGAGAGAAAATCACGGACCAACGTGTCGACGTCGATGAACCGGTACGGCTGCTCGACGCTGCCGATATGGCGGTGGTCACCCTTTGGTCGCTCGTTGTCGTAGGCGACGATTCGCCTACCTGAGCGACCATAGAAGAGCCGGTACTTGTATGGGTGCATGCTGCCCTTCACCGGTTCGGGCACGTGCCAGATGATCATCTCCAGGATCGCACCATCGTCGAACACCAGGCGGTCGCGCTGGAGCAGCTCCGCCTTCACGTTGGCAATGATGCCAACGGCGCGGGTGTGTTGTCAACAATGCCAACGCGTGGTGTGGCGTCAGTAGCAGACCCTTCCTCGGGGACATCGGAGTGACCATGCGAGCGATCGCGACCTGCCGACGCTGCATGAGGTCTGGGGACGTTGCAGCAGCTCGCCGCGTGCGTCGACTGCGTGACCGAGTTCGACGCCGACTGTACGACGCTGGCGTTGGTGCCGGGACTCACGGCGTACCCGGCCGCGTGCGCGCCTTGATCGGGTAGCGTGCGGCGGCTCACCAGAGCTCGGGCGGCTACGCGTACACTTTCATGGCCGCGACGGCGCTCCTTACAAGCGAGCATGCCGGAAATCTCGCGGTTCCTCGGCATCGTCGTCGCGATGTTCTACAGCGATCATGCTCCGCCGCACTTCCATGCGCGCTACGGCGAATACGAGGTCACGATCAGTATCGGCGATGGTTCCGTAGATGGGCGGTTTCCTCCGCGGGTTCTCGGGTACTTATTGGAATGGTATGCTCTGCACCGTGACGAGCTGGCCGAGAACTGGGAGCGCGCTCGGGTGCGGCAGCCGCTCCGGCCGATTGCTCCGTTGGAGTAGACGATGACCCCGAGACTCGAGAACGCCGAGTACGCGGGCGGCTATCGCATCCGCATTCGCTTTGCCGACGGCCGTGCGGGTGAGATCGACCTTGCGGGTGATCTGTGGGGGGAAGTGTTCGCGCCGCTGAAAGACGTTGAGGTCTTCCGACGATTTCGCGTCGACACGGAGCTGAACACGATTGCGTGGGATACAGGCGCCGATCTCGCACCCGAGTATCTCTACGATAAGGTGAGCGAAGTTTCCGCACCGCGGGGAACGCATTCTTCTCGCCGTTGAGCCGCGCGTAGAAACGCTCTAGGCGCACGGTCTGGTCGACGGGCTGCAGCAGCTGGTATCTGAGTCCGGAGTACGAGCTCGTCGCGCGGTAGAGCGTCTTCGCCGAACGACCAGACCCATTTCCCCAAGGAGGAAACGATGACGCTGCGAACGACCGCTCTGGCGGTAATGCTGCTCGTTGCCGGCGCGACGTCCGTGCACGCCGCTCCCGTGACGTTGCTCTCGGCCGGCCTCGACTCGGCGGGCGGCGCGATGACGTGTCACGTGATGAACGGTAGCAAGAAGACGGTCGAGCTGATCAGCGTCGTGATCGCGCCGGTCACGCAACCCGACAACGGAAGCTCGTCGAACTGTCAGCAGGTCGCCGCGGGCGCGGGTTGTCCGATAACGATCGGTGTCGGCTCGGCGGGCAGCTACTTCTGCAAGGTGACGATCAGCAAAGGAAGCAAGAAGGACTTCCGCGCGTCCTTCTGCGACGTCGCGAGCGGCAATTGCTCCGAAGCGCGCTGAGCACGACACAGCCGCCGTTCATCGCGTAGGGTGCGCGCGGCTCACCGGCGCGCGCTCGGAGCGGCGGCGACGTCGTTGGGTGGCAATGCGCGCCAAGACAAAGGCGATCGAGACGCCGTCGATGATGGCTTGCATAGCGATACTCGTAGCTATAGATCTCGAACGCGGAACGAGCGATGCGCACGGTACAGATGACGCTCGACGAGGAGCTGGTCGCGGCGGTCGACAGAGCCGCCAAGCGGCTCAAGACGACGCGCTCCGGATTCACCCGTGAGGCACTGCGCCTCGCGCTCGCGCGCGTCCGCGTGAAGGATCTGGAGATGCGACATCGCCTCGGCTACACGCGCCGGCCCGTCGCGCGCCGCGAGTTCGACGTGTGGGAGTCCGAGCAGGCGTG
Source organism: Binatia bacterium (assembly GCA_041488235.1). GTDB lineage: Bacteria > Desulfobacterota > Binatia > UTPRO1 > UTPRO1 > DP-19. Next base: position 2,891 of record JBGPOW010000146.1, on the reverse strand, counting down.
GGGCGATGAGTGAAGCGGGGCGAGATCCGTTGGTATCGGTTCGCCCGGCCTGACAAGCGCCGGCCGGTCGTCATCCTCACCCGCGACAGCATCCTCGAGTATCTCGGCGAGGTTACGGTCGCTCCGGTGACGACGACGGTTCGCGGCATCCCCTCGGAGGTGCCGGTATCGCGGGTCGAGGGGTTTCCGCGGGCCAGCGCGATCAATCTCGACCACGTGCAGACCGTGCCGCGCGGCAAGATCGAGGGGCTCATCACGACGCTCGCACCGAGCAAGATGCGCGAGATTCGCGCCGCCTTGCTGTTCGCGCTCGGTTTCTGACGCAATACGGTCGGCGGAACGCGCGGCATCGGACGCAAAACAGGAGTCGCCATGTATCACGCGATCGTTGCGCGAATGGTTCGCCGCGCCGAGAACGTGCACCACGCCTTTGCGGGCGACCATCCACTGGGAGGGGAGCGTCACAGCCGTATTCATATCCGCTGGGGTCGCGCGGTTTACGTTCATGCGTACGAGAACTCGCAAGCGGTGGAGGATGCCTGCCGTCACATGGCGGCGAACGGGGTCGCCGAGGCAGCGGCGGCGCCCGTCACGGATTGATGGCTACGGTGAAGCTCAACTGCGGGGCTACTCGGCGAGCAGATCCTCGACGATGACGCCGACCGCGGGCAGCGTCACCGACTCGACGCGGCCACTCGTGAACGCGCGACCGGCATCGTACGCGCCGTCGCCGAGCACGTGCACCGTCACGCTGCGTGCATCGGGGTCGACGATCCAGTATTCGGCGACACCGTTCTGCGCGTAGACGTCCTTCTTCTCGGTGCGATCGCGGCGGGCGGTCGAGCGGGAGAGGATCTCGACGACGAGCGTCGGGACGATGCGGAGGAACTTGCCGCGCTCGGGAGGCGGTCCGGCGGCGAGGCGCTCGTTGGAGACGAACGAGACGTCCGGCTCGACGGTGTCGCCCGACGGGAGGTCGAACCCGGCGCTCGAGTCGAGCACGATTCCGAGCGTCGCGTCGGATGCGGCTTCATCGATGTAGCGCACCAGCCGCGCGCCGATTCGGCCATGCGGCCAACCCGCGGGTGGCGTCATGACGATGCGCCCGCCGATGAGCTCGTAATGATTGATGTCCGACGACGGGCGCTCGTCGAGCCAGCGTCGGAACTCGTCTTGCGTGAAGCGCTCGTCGGAGCGGAACGCAGTCTCGACCATCGCGCGTACCATACCATGCCGCTCGCACGTCCGTGCCCCGCCAGCCGTGCCGCACCCGGCCTCCACCGTCATCGCTACGAGTAGCGGCCCGACGATCCGGCGATTCCGCCCACCCGCCCCGACTTGTCGTCGCCGTGCCACTGCGTATCCTAGAATCTTCAGGAGGACGAAATCGTGAGCATGACGAGTATACGAATTCTGGTACCTGCGCTTGCGCTCTTTGCCGCCGCGTGTGCGCCGCACCACCCCGGGATGCATGGCGACCACGATCGCTGGGCGATGCACATGGGCGGCCGCTGCGAGCAAGGTGCATGCACGTACTCCGGTCGCTGCTTCTCGAACGGCGCGATGCGGCTGAACGGCGGCGCCTGTCAGCAGTGCAATGCCGGGCAGTGGGCGAGTGCGACCGGCTGCAGCGCCGAAGGATGTGGGATGGGCAAGGGCGGCTGCGGCATGGGGCATTGCCACGGCGGCGATGGCAAGCCGTGTGGTGGCGAAGGAATGAAACATCGGCGACACGGCCCGCCGCGTTGACGCGCGCGGCAGCGTCGTCGTCGACGCGGACGGGGACCTTGATAGATCAGCCGGGGCTGTCATGAGGCGCAGCGCGTCCTGCGGCGCGTGGCGCTTGGCCGCCGGATCCGCCGTGCCCAGATGCGCAACTCGGCATCGGTGTATCGGCTCCGGTAAAGCTCGGCCGATCCGTGCAAGCGGACGTAGACGAAGTCGGCGGTCTCGCGCAGCGCGAACGGGTCCTTGCCGGCGGCGTCGGCGGCGACGAGCGCGGCGCTCGGCGGTTCGGATATCGCGCGGCAGCGCCGCGAGGAAGGCATCGGCGCGCTTCTCATCGAACGGTACGCGAACGCCGGGTTGAGGCCGTAGAAGCCGTCGAGCGTGAGCTCCGTTCCGGCAGAGTGCGACCAGCGCGGGATCCGCGTCGTGCCTCGCACAGTGAAGGAACTCGGGACAGTGAGCCGAGCTCGGCGCGAGGTAGACCGCCTAGAAGCGGCCGTCGTCGGGCGCCAGACTGGCAAGATAGTCGACGCGAGAGCTATGGTATGTCGCCGAGCCGGAGGACCAACGGATGAGGACGTTCAAGTTTGTCGTCGAGCGCGACCCGGATACGGGAGTGCTCGTCGGGTACGTGCCTGGATGGCCCGGTGCGCACACGCAGGGCGCCGATATCGACGAACTTCAGCAGAACCTCCGCGAAGTCATCGAGATGCTTCTCGAGGACGGCGAGCCGAACCTCGAGTCCGAGTTCGTCGATGTGCGGACGATCCAGGTCGCCTGAGGGTGGGCAGCGTCCCCGTCCTCAAACCTCGCGAAGTCGTCTCCCTACTCGAAGCTCACGGTTTCGCCGAAATCCGGCAACGCGGCTCGCACAAGCAGTTTCGGCATGCGGACGGCCGGTGCACGACTGTGCCGTTCCATGCCGGACGAGACATCTCGCCCACCCTCCTGCGGAAGGTCGCGCGCGACATCGGTCTCACGATCGAGGAATTCTTGGCTGCGCGATAGTGATCGGCCGGATGCATGCCGTCACATGGCGGCGAACGGCGTTATCACCGGAGAACGCTGCGAACGATCGAACCCTTGGAGTAAGCGATGATCCCGAAACTCGAGAGTGCGGAATACGCGGGCGGCTATCGGATTCGGTTGCGCTTCGCCGACGG
>JBGPOW010000145.1:0-10804 GCA_041488235.1 Binatia bacterium | reverse complement strand
TGCTCATGGCCACTGACCTCCCCGCGCGCGGAACGACCGTCGATCCGCCGAATCGCTTCGAACAGCTCCACATCGAGCTCGATGAAGAGGAGCGCGCCGCGAGCTCCGAGGCAGCGCCAATCGTCTACTACCGTGATACGAGCCGCACGGTCCTCGCCGAAAACGACAGCCCCGACATCGGCTTCCGCTTCAGCTTGAATCCGTACCGCGGCTGTCAACACGGATGCATTTATTGCTACGCCCGGCCGACGCACGAGTACCTCGGCTTCAGCGCCGGGCTCGACTTCGAGCGCCGCATCATGGTGAAGGACGCGGCGCCCGAGTTGCTGCGCGCGGCGCTGCGGTCGCGGCGTTGGGAGCCGCAGGTGATCGCACTCTCGGGGAACACCGACTGCTACCAGCCGGTCGAGCAACGGCTGCAGCTGACGCGGCGGTGTCTCGAAGTGTTCGTCGAATTTCGCAATCCGGTGGCGGTGATCACGAAGTCGGCGCTCGTCGCGCGCGACGCCGACCTCTTGGCGGAGCTGGCGCGGTACGGCGCAGCGCGCGTGTTCGTCTCGGTGACGACGCTCGATCCCGATCTTGCGCGCCGCATGGAGCCACGCGCGGCGCAGCCGCTGAAGCGCGTCGAGGCGATCGCCGCGCTGGTGCGCGCCGGCGTCTCGGTCGGCGTGATGATCGGCCCCGTCATCCCTGGTCTCAACGACGCCGAGATCCCGCGCATCCTCGAAGCGGGCGCCGCCGCCGGCGCGGAGGCCGCGTCGTGGGTGCTCCTGCGGCTGCCGAAGCCGCTCGATCAGCTCTTCGACCATTGGCTCGGCGAGCAGTTCCCGGACCGGCGCGAGCGAGTCCTGAATCGTATTCGCGAAACCCGTTCCGGCCGCCTGAGCGACCCGCGCTTCGGCTACCGCGGTCGCGGCGAAGGCGAGTACGCGGCGCAGATCGCGGCGCTCTTCCACGCGGCGGCACGCAAGCATCACCTCGACCGGCCGCTCCCGGAGCTGAGCACCGCCGCCTTCCGACGCCCAGTCGGGCGCGGCGATCAGCTGTCGCTGTTATGATCGTCGCGTGGTTGCCAGCTCTCGACACATGACGCGGTGACGGCCACGAGCGCGATCGCGGCGCGCGTGCGGCGCTATGATTGGGACGCGATCGGCGCGGCGCTCGACGCCGACGGCTGGGCGCGACTACCGCGCCTCTTGCGGTCCGCCGAGTGCTCGGCGCTGCGCGCGGTGTACGCCGACGATTCCCGCTTCCGCTCGACCGTGGACATGGCGCGCCAGGGGTTCGGACGCGGCGAGTACCGCTACTTCGCGAATCCGCTGCCGCCGCTCGTCGCCGCGCTGCGCGAGTCGCTCTACCCGCCGCTCGCCGCGACCGCGCGCGACTGGGCGCGACGGCTGCGCCGCGACCCGGCGCAATTCCCGCCGACTCTGCGCGAGTTCCTCGCGCGCTGTCACGACGCCGGTCAGCGCCGCCCGACGCCGCTCCTTCTGCGCTACGTCGCCGGCGACTGGAACGCGCTCCACCAGGATCTGTACGGCGGCGTCGCGTTTCCGCTGCAAGTGCTGGTTGTGCTCTCGACGCACGGCGCCGATTACGAGGGTGGCGAGGTCGTGCTCGTCGAGCAGCGCCCGCGCGCACAATCGCGGCCGACGGCAATCACCGTCGGGCGCGGCGACGGGCTGATCTTCACCAATCGCGAGCGGCCGGTGCGCGGCACGCGCGGCGACTATCGCGTCGTCATGCGCCACGGCGTGAGTCGTCTCACTGCGGGAAGCCGCACCACCCTCGGGGTGATTTTCCACGACGCGCAGTGACGCCGTAACCGCTCACCACTGCTCGTAGCGCACGGCGCGGCGCTCGTACCCTGCGGCGCGGAGCGCCTCGCGCAACCGCCGCACGACGTCGCCCACTGCGCAGATCCAGAAGTGTCGCGTCCGATCCGTGTCGCCTTGCACGTAGCGGTCGGGGACGAGCGTCTCGAGCGTCGGATGCTCGCCCGGCGCGGCTCCAGCGCCTTCGAGAATCGGCTCCCACGCGCAACGTGAGTGCGCGCGCGCGAGCGCCGCGAGCTCGTCGCGAAAGAGCAGATCCTCCTCGCTCGCAGCGCTGTGGAGGACGTGGACGGGATGATCGCCGCCGCCGGCGAGCACGCGCCGCACGATCGCGCGGATCGGCGCGATACCGGTGCCGCCGGCGACGAACACCGACTCCGCGGCCGGCGGCGTGTCCACGGTCAACGAGCCGAAGGGTCCCTTCAACGGAAGCCGATCGCCCGCGCCGAGCGTAAAGAGGTACGCCGAGCCGATGCCGCCGGGGACGAGGTCGACGCAGAGCTCGACGAGCGGATCGTCGGGATCGGAAGCGATGGAATACGGGCGGACGAGCGGCGGGCGCTCGCCGACGGGCAGCTCCAGCGAGATGAACTGGCCGGGGCGAAACGGCATGCGTGCGCCGTCCGCGATGCGCAGAAAAAGTGAGCGCGTCCGCGGCGTCCACTCGTGAAGCCGCTCGAGGACACCCTGACAGCGCTCCGCCGGCATGGCGCGCTCAGCTGTTGGCGTGGAACTTCGGAATGACGATCGTGACGTCGCCCTTCACGACCGCTTGGCAGCCGAGACGCGAGTGCATCGTCAGCCCCGGCGCCGTGTCGAGCCGATCCATCTCGTCGTCGCGCATCTCGGAGAGGTTCTCCTCGCCCTCTTTCACGATCACGTGGCACGTCGTGCAGGCGCACTTGCCGCCGCACGCGTGCTCGAGGTGGACCTTGTGCCCGAGGAGTACGTCGAGGATCGACCCCGGCTGGCCGTCGTGGCTGAACGGCGCCTCGGTCGGTGAGAACTCGACGATGCGCTCGGGCTCACCGGACTCGCATGTGACGCGGATCTTCGGCATCGATGGACGTATCGCTCGCCCTCATCTGTACCATCCGACCTGCGTGCGCGCGATATCGCCGCCGCCGCGGCGTCAGCGCCGGATCGGACCGGGAAGGATGAAGTCGTAGCGTTGGCGCAGCACGCGCGTGCGCACCCAGCGGTCGAGGCGGCGCAGGCGCAGAAAGAGCTCGAGCTTCTGGGCGTCGCGCCGGTAGTAGCGGTCGACCTCGGCGGCCTCGAGCGCGCCGATCGCGAGCTCGGCGCCGTCGGCTGCGAGCCAGCGGTTCACGTGCGCACGCGCCAGCTCGATCCGGTCTGGTCGCCCTTCTTTGTGGAAGTTGCCGAGCAGGTCGAGGAGGAGCGTCCGCGGATCGAAGTAGTCGTCGATGTAGCGCTCGACGTCGCGCTGCCGGCGCGAGAACGAGCGGAAACCCGGCGGCACCGGCGCGAGGAAAAGCTCGATCCCCATCTCGTCGAGCCCGCGCAGGCGCATGAACGGCGTGCCGACGTCGACGAGGCACGGCATGCCGACCGTCGTTTGCGCGGTCGGTGCCGCATGTTCACGCGCCGCTTGCGGCCCGCCCGCCGCGTCCACGACCAGGAAATGCCAGTTCGACAGCTGCGCGTCGACGGTGACCGTGCGAGCGCCGGCGTTGCGGCGGTTCGCGACGATCAACATCCGGACGTGGGCCAGCACGCGATCGAGACAAGCGAGGAGCCGCGCGTCGTCGCCGGTGCGCAGGATCTCGCTCGCGAAGCCGCGCGGATCGAGGGCGGGCTGGAGGAGATAGACGACCGGGCGGCGCCGCGGCAGCGCGAGCGCGACCGGCCGCGTCTCCGTCGGCTCGATGCCGTGCGCGCGGAGAAGCTCGACGTAGCGCGCAAGGACGACGAGATAGTGCTCGACCGCGGCTTCGTCGCGGAACCCGGCCATGCGCTTGCACACCTCTCCCGGGAGCGCGGCGAGGCGCAGCACGGTCGACACCTCGCCGTAGCCGACGACCTGCGCGCCATTGGCAGTCGGGTGCGCGGGGTCGAGCGCGGCCTCGAAGTCGGCGAGCGCCGCGCGCGCGTCCTGCACTGCGTTCAGCGCAGCGTCGCGACGCACTGCCGGAGCCCGGTCTCGAAGCGCTCCAGGATCTCGTCGGCGAGCGCGCGATCCGCGAGGAGTCCCGGCTTCAGCTGGAGCACGGCGGTGTCGTACCCCGCGAACATCGCCCAGATGCCGGCGTCGTAGAGCGCGCGCGACATCAGCATCGCGCCCTGCGGGTGCGCGAAGCGGAGGCCGATCACGAGCCCGGCGCGGCGAATCTCGAGGAGCCAATCTGGATGCCGCCGCTGGATGTCGTCGAGACCGGCGCCGATGTGGTCGGAGAGCGCCGCGACGTTCGCCAGCACCGCGGAGTCGCTCGAGATCGCGAGCACACGCTCGGCGACGCGGCAACCGAGCTCGGCGCCGCCGAACGTCGACACGTGGCCCCAGCCGTCCTCCTCCAGCCAGGCCGCGACGCGCGGGCTCAGCACGGCCGCCGCGATCGGATAGAGGCCGCCGGAGAGTCCCTTCGCGGTGACGAGGATGTCCGGCTCGACGCCGTAGCGCTCGACGCCCCAGAGGTGTCCGGTGCGGCCGAGCCCCGTCTGCACCTCGTCCGCGACGTAGACGGTTCCGTGACGCTCGCAGAGCGCCTTCACGCCCGCCAGGTAGCCGGCGGCGGGCAGCGGGAACCCGTAGGTCGCCGGAATCGTCTCCAGCACGACGGCCGCGACGTCGCCGCCGGCGAGCGCGCGCTCCATCGCGTCGAGGTCGTTGAACGGCACCTGCACGAACTCGCCCGGCGCACCCTCGCTCAAGAACATGCGCGAGAAGCGCTCGTCCCCGGCGGCGAGCGCGAGGCCGGTGTGGCCGTGGTAGCCCTTCGCGATCGACACGACCCTCCGCCGCCGCGTCGCATGCCGCGCCGTCTTGAGCGCGACGTCGATCGCTTCGCCGCCGCCGCTCGCGAAGACCGAGTACTGGAGAGCGCCCGGCGTGAGCCGCGCGAGCGACGCCGCGAGCTCGGCGCGCGCGACGCTTGGAAAATGGTGGTTGCCGATGTCGAGCGTCTCGAGCGCGTTGCGCAGGACGGCGACGAGCTCGGGGTTCCTATGACCGAGGTTGAAGACGCCGCCGTTCAGATGGCAGTCGATCAGCTCGCGCCCGTCGACGTCCCAGATGCGGTAGCCCTCGCGCCGCCCGATCACGAGGTCGATGCCGAACCCGGCGAACGTCCGCGTGCGGCCGGGGCAGACGTAGCGGGTCGCGAGGTCGAGTATCCTCTGCTTCTCGTCGGTCACGGTCGTGCCCTCACTCAGCTCCGGATGCGGCGTCGCGGCGCGCGCGCTCACGGAGCTCGACGCGACGGATCTTGCCGCTCACCGTCTTCGGTAGCGCGTCGATGAACTCGATTCGGCGCGGATACTTGTACGGCGCCGTCACCGCCTTGACGTGCTGCTGCAGCTCACGGGCGAGCGCATCGGACGGCTCGACGCCGGGACGCAGCACGACGTACGCCTTGACGACCGATCCGCGCACGGCATCCGGCGCCGCGACGACCGCCGACTCGAGGACCGCCGGGTGCTCGAGGAGCGCGCTCTCCACCTCGAACGGCCCGATGCGGTAGCCCGCGGAGATGATGACGTCGTCGGCGCGGCCGACGAACCAGAAATACCCGTCCTCGTCGGCGTAGGCGCGATCGCCGGTCACGTACCATTCGCCGCGACGGCACGCCGCGGTCTCCGCCGGGTTCTTCCAATACTCGAGGAAGAGCGACGGCGGGTGTCCGCGCACCGCGACGTCGCCGACCTCGCCCGGCGCGACACGGTTGCCCGCATCGTCGATGATCGCGACGTCGTGGCCGGGAAACGGCTTCCCCATCGAGCCCGGGCGGACCGCCATCCCGGGAACATTGGCGACGAGGATGATGCTCTCGGTTTGTCCGTAGCCGTCGTGGATGACGAGGTTGTAGGCGTCCTTCCACGCCTGGATGACCTCGGGATTCAGCGGCTCGCCGGCGCCGACGCAGTGCCGCAGGCGCGGCAGCTTCCAGCGTGAGAGGTCCTGCTTCACCAGCAAGCGATACTCCGTCGGCGGCGCGCAGAACACGCTCACCTCGTAGTCCTCGAGGAGCTGCATCTCGCGCTCCGGATCGAAGCGACCGGCGTACATGAAGACCGGCACGCCGTGGTTCCAGGGCCCGAAGAGCACGCCGTAGGCCGCCTTCGCCCAGCCGGTGTCGGACGTCGTCCAGTGGAGATCGGTGCGGCGGAGATCGAGCCAGTAGCGTCCGGTCGAGGCGTGCGCGAACGTGTACGCGTGGCTGTGGAGGACCGCTTTCGGATCCTTGGTCGTACCCGAGGTGTAGAAACACAGCGCCGGCTCGTCGACGCGCGTCGCGACGCGCGCGAACGAACGCGAGGCGGCCCGTTCTGCGGCGTGGCAGTCGACCCATCCCGCGGGCGCGTCGAGCGCCACCTTGATCGTGAGCGCGGGACAATCGCCGAGGACCGACTCGACTTCGTCGACGTTGCCGCGCGCTGTCACGATCGCGCGTGCGCCGCTGTGCTGCGCACGAAAGCGGATGTCCTTCGCGCGCAACGTCGCCGTGCACGGAATCACCAGCGCGCCGAGCTTGAGGCAGGCAATGAACGCAACCTGCCACTCGGGCACGCGCGGCAGCATGAGCAGCACCGGGTCGCCGCGACGCACGCCGAGCCCGGCGAGCGCGTTGGCGAAACGATCCGAGCGCTGCTTGAAGTCCCAGAAGGTGTACCGTTCGCTCGTGCCGTCCTCACGGATATAGAGGAGGGCGAGGCGGCTCCGGTCGGCGGCGAAGACGTCGATCGCGTCGTACCCGAAGTTGAATTCGCTGGGCATGCGCCACTGACAATCGTGAGACGACGACACGACTATACACCGACGGCGCGCATGCGGCCTTTGCGCGCCGACGCTTGGATGTACTTCTTACTGACGGGCGACAGATCGTGGAAGCCGACGCGGGTCTCGATGAGGGCGAACGTCGTCGCGCGCTCGGCGTCGGCGAGCGCGTCGCGGAAGTCGGCGATCGTCTCCGCCACGTAGCCGGCGCCGCCCCACGCGCGCGCGAGCTCGGCGTATGGCCAGTTCGGGATCGTGAGCAGGTCCTCGCGCTCGGCGATCGGGCGGAAGATGCCCCAGCCGCCGTTGTTCATGAGAATCACGATCGGCCGCAGACCGTAGCGCGGCGCTTGCGCCAGCTCCGGACCCGTCATCTGGAAGGCACCGTCGCCGCAGAGGACGATCGGCCGCTGGCCGCTGCCGATCTCGGCGCCGAGCGCGCCCGGAACGCCGAACCCCATCGACGCGTAGTACCCCTGCGCGAGGTAGCCGCCGCCGCGCTCGACCTTCACATCGAGGCCGGCGAAGAGCATGTCGCCGGACTCGGCAATGACCGCCCAGCCGCGTTTCCCGGCGAGGAAGCGGTTCAGCTCGCGCAGCATGTCGGCGACGGTGATCGCGCGCCCTTGCGCGCGTGGCGCACCGTGCAGGTTGTCGGCATAGCGCACGTGCTCGACGTGGCGGTGCAGGCGCTCGCGACCGAGCGCGCGCACGAAGTCGCGAATGCCGACGTCGGTGTACGTGTGGTAGCTGACGTTCACCCGGTTGCCGACGGCCCAGATCGAGCGCCCGCGCGTGATCTGCGGCGGGCGGCTGCCGAGGTTCATGTCGGTGAGGAGCGTGCCGAGGTTGAGCACGAGGTCGGCGGCGTCGACACGCTTGCGGATCGGCGGCGGGCTGAGCGGCCCGATGTGCACGCCCATGTACTGCGGGTGATCCATCGGGAACGCGCCCTTGCCGAGGACCGTCGTCATGCACGGCGCTCCCATCTGCTCGACGAGCCGCACGACGTCGCGTTGGATCTTGTAGCGAAAGGTCTCGATGCCGACGATCACGGCCGGCCGCTTCGCGGCGTTGAAGCGGACGGCGGTGTCGCGCGCGGCCTCGGCGGTCTTGCGCTCGTCGGAGCGCGCGAACTCCAGCACGCCGTCCCACTTGCGAATCGACTGCGGCACCTCGATCGTGCGCTCGACCATGTCGCGGTGGATCTCGAGGTAGCCGGGACGCTGCTCGCGCCAGATCGCGCGCAGCACCTCGTCGACGTCGGTCGCGGCACGGCGCGGATCGTCGAGGACGCGCGCGGCGCAGGTGAGCTCGTCGTAGATGCGGAACTGCGAATCGATCTCCTTCGCCTGATGATGGATCAGCTGCCCGAGCTTGCGCTCCTCCTCCCCCGGCCCGCCGCTGACGACGAGGATCGGCACCCGCTCGGAGAACGAGCCGGCGACGGGGTTCACCATGTTGTGGCCGCCGGCGCCGTAGGTGACGCAGACGACGCCGATGCGCCCGGTGGCGCGCGCATAGCCGTCGGCGGCGAAGCCGACGCCGGGCTCGTGCGACAAGGTGACGATGCGCATGCCGCGCGGCCGCCCGAACTTGAAGAAGAGATTGATGACGAGGTCGCCGGGGATGCCGAACAGATGCGTGACGCCGATCTTCTGCAGGTAGGCGACGAGAAAATCGCCGACCCGCATCCGCGCGCGCATCATGCGAAGAACTCCTCGACGTCGCCGGAGGTCACCTCGACGCTCACCATCTCGCCGTTGCGATACACGCGCAGCAGCACCGGCTCGCCGGCACGATGCGACCACAGACGATCGTAGAGCTCACGCCGGCTCGCCACCTCCTGATCGTCGATCGCGAGCACGACGTCGCCTTGGGTGAGACCCGCCTGATCGCCCGGCGCGCCGGCGAGTAGCCCGGCGATGACGACGTGGTTGCGGAGCGTGTAGCAGTACAGTCCGAGCCAGGCGCGCGAGAGACGACTCGGCCGGCGGCCGTAGCGCAGCAGCTCCTCGCGATGGTCGCGGTAGCACTCGATCGGAATCGACAGCGAGAAGCGTCCGATCTCGTTCAAGTTGAGCGACACGACGCCCACGATGCAGCCGCGGACGTCGATCAGGGGTCCGCCGCCGAGCCCCGGGTTCATCGCGGTGGTGAAGATCGCGCGATCGAGGACGTACTCCCAGTTGGCGTCGAAGGGGCCGACCGACGTGACGGCACCGGAGCTCGCGCGCCGTCCGCCGTCGCCGACGCTCGCGAGAATGAACACCTCGTCGCCGAGCGCGATCTCGGGCGCGGTGCGCACCGCCAATGACGGCAGGCTCACCGCCGGCACCTTCAAGAGCGCGACGCCGCTCGCGAAGTCTTGCGCGATCACCTCGCCGACGAGCTCGCGGCCATCGACCAGCGTCACCTGCGCCGAGCGCGCGCCGAGGACGACGTAGTTGACGGTGAGGACGAGTCCCCCCGGATCGACGAGCGTGCCCGTGCCGGCGCGCTCGGTACCGAGCACGGCCGCGGACGGATGCGTCTCCGGCACCTGCACGCGCAGGTGCACGGTCGCGGGCAGCGTCTCTTCGAGCAGACGAACCGATGCGTTCATGAGCCGGAGCGCGGAGCGTGCTTGCGCGGGCGGAGCGTGATCTTTATGAGAGACACTCCCATGCACACCCGCGAGCTGCCGCTGACGTTGGCGCCGTGGGCGCTCTTTCGCGTCCTCGCGCGGAAGGAGCAACCGTTCTTCATCGACGCCGGACGTCCATGGGACGGCGAGTGGTTTTCCTCTATGGGATTCATCCCACGGATGCAATTCCGCGTCGATGCCGGCAGCCGCAGCAGCGCGCTGTCGACGCTCTCGGAGGTCGTCGCGACGATGGCCCCTGCGCGCGCGGTGACCGCGCGCGCGCGGCCGGTACCGTTCGCCGGCGGCGCCGTCGTCGCCCTCGCCTACGAGGTCAAGAACGAGATCGAGCGGCTGCCGCAGTCGCAGATCGAAGATCCGGCCGCACCCAGTCTCGTCGCGGCGATCTACGACGCCGTCGTATCGTACGATCATCGTCGCCGACGCTGGGTCGCCGCGAGCTGGTACCTCGACGCGCCGGCGCTCGCGCGCTACGCGGAGGAGGTGATGGACGCGGCCGCCGATGCGCCCGCGCATCGCGACCGCATCATGGACGCGCCTCCAGGTCGCGGCGCGATCACGATGAATGTCGATCGCGAGGCGTACGAGGCGCATGTCGACCGGGTGCTCGCGTACATCGCCGCGGGCGACATCTACCAGGCAAATCTCAGCATGCGCCTCGACGCCCCGCTCGCGGCGAGCGCGCTGACGACATACGGCCTTCTGCGCGCGGCGCAGCCGGTTCCCTTCGGCGGCTACTTCGACCTCGGTGACGTGCAGGTGCTGTCGAACTCACCCGAGCTCTTTCTCCGCCGCCGCGGCGACCGCATCGAGACCTGTCCGATCAAGGGCACCCGCCGCCGCGGCCGCAACGCGGCGGAGGACGCGTACCTCGCCGCGGAGCTGCGGCGCGACCCGAAGGAACGCGCCGAGCACGTCATGATCGTCGACCTCGAGCGCAGCGACCTCGGACGCGTGTGTCGCACCGGCAGCATCCACGTCGAGCGGCTCGGCGAGCTCGCGACGTTCCACACCCTGCACCATCTCGGCACGACCGTCCGCGGCACCCTGCGGCCCGAGGTCGGCGTCGGCGAGCTGCTGCGTGCGACGTTTCCCGGCGGCTCGATCACCGGCGCGCCGAAGATCCGCGCCATGGAAATCATCGACGAGGTGGAGCGCGCCCCGCGCGGCTTCTACACCGGCGCGCTCGGTTGGATCGATGCGAGCGGCGATCTCGATCTGAACGTCGCCATCCGCACTGCGGTCGCGGCGCGTGAGCGGCTCACGTACTCGGTCGGGAGCGGCATCGTCGCCGATTCCGACCCGGCGCGCGAGTACGCCGAGTGCCAACTGAAGGCCGAGGCACTGCTGCGTGCGCTGGAGGCCGGC
>JBGPOW010000144.1:0-10849 GCA_041488235.1 Binatia bacterium | reverse complement strand
CGTGCTCGGCGCTCGTCGCAAGGCCCGCCGTGTCGACGTCGACGAGCAGGACTCGATCGCCGCGTGCGGCGAGCGTCGTCGCGAAGCAGCGCCCGATGCCGCTCGCGGCGCCGGTCACGAGTGCCGTACGCATGCGCCCCTGGTACTCCTCCACGCCCGGCACGACAAACATGGCCGACCTCCCGGCCGCCGCCGACAAACATCTGCCGCGCGACCGGCAAACGTCGTGTCGCCGAGACGGCACTGCGGCCGAGCACCGCCGCGGTCCTGTTACACTGGGGTGCCGCGTTGCGACGGCGTGTCGCGGCGAAAAGGAGAACGCGATGAACGAGTTCATGCTCGACGACGCGGTGCGGGCGGTGCAGGCGAAGGCGCGCGCCTTCGTGCGCGACGAGGTCGACCCCGAGTATCTCCGGCGCATGGATCGCGACGAGATCCGCTACCCGCGCGAGCTCTACGAGCTCTACGCCAAGCACCGGCTCCTCGGCCTGCGCTTTCCGAAGGAGTATGGCGGGCAGGGGATGAACTGGGTCGCCGACTGCGCGGCGATGGGCGAGGTCGGCTGCCTCGGGATGGCGGCCGGCTGCTCGTTCGTGATGCCCTCGATCGTCGGCGAGGCGCTCAATACCTTCGGCACCGACGAGCAGAAGCAGCGCTACTTGAAGCCGATGCTCGAGGGCCGACTCGTCTCCGCGGAGGCGCTCACCGAGCCGCGCGGCGGGTCGGATTTCTTCGGCGCGACGAGCCGCGCCGAGGACCGCGGCGATCACTTCGTCGTCCGCGGCATGAAACGCTTCATCGTCGGCGCCGAGGGCGCGGACTTCTTCCTCGCGTACGTCCGCACCAACCCCGATCCCGACGCGCCGGCGCAGCTGCGCATCAGCGCGATGCTCATCGATCGCTCGCCCGGCGTCGAGGTGAAGTATCTCTACGGCCTCATGGGCACGCGCGGCGGCGGCACGGGGCGCGTCGTCTTCCGCGACGTCGAGGTGCCGAAGGCGAACCTCGTCGGCCCGCTGCACGGCGGCGCGCTCGTCTTCAACACCATGATGATCCCGGAGCGCCTCTGCAGCGCCGCACCCGTCACGGGCGCGATGCAGGCGTCTCTTGACGTCGCCATGAACTACGCCGACCGCCGCAAGGCTTTCGGTCAGCCGATCCGCAAGTTCCAGGCGGTGAGCTTCATGATCGCCAAGGCGCAGGTGCTGCTCGACGCGAGCCGCGCGATGATCTATCAAGCGGCGCGCGCCGCCGACCTCGGCGTCCCGAGCGTCCGCCGCGTCGTCTCGGAGACGAAGAAGTTTGTGACGGAGGCGGGGTGGGACGTCGCCAACTTGGCGATGCAGGTGACCGGCGGCATCGGCTACACCGACGTCTATCCGATCGAGCGCGCCGTCCGCGACGCGCGCCTGGCGCAGATCTGGACCGGCACCAACGAGATCATGAGCGCGATGATCCAACACGACCTCTACCAAGAGTTCCGCGCCCGCCGCGGCCAGCACCGCGACGTCGAGCGCGACGCGATGCACGCCGACGAGTCGGAGAAGATCTTCGACGACGACGACATGTGGCGGGTGTACGACCAGCAGAAGTGACGCCGAGCCGAATGAGCGGATCGCGAATCGCTGCGCGTGACGTCGAGCGGCCGCTCGATGCTGGAACGGAGCGGCGCGGCACCGCCGCTGCGTCGTGGCGGTTCCCCGCGATCTACTTCGAGGCTACGCGGCGCTGCAATCTCCGCTGCCCGATGTGCATGACCGGTAGCAACGACCCCGCGCGGGTGCGGGCGAGCCGCGCGCAGGAGCTCTCGTTCGCGGAGATTCGCGATCTCGTGCTGGTGCCGGCCGCCCGCGTCGGCGTGCGCGCCATCGGCTGGAGCGGCGGCGAGTTCCTCCTCCGCAAGGACGCCATGCGCCTCGTCGCGCTCACCGTCGAGCTCGGCTACCAGTGCAAGATCTGCAGCAACGGCGAGCTGCTGACGCGCGAACGGCTCGAAGCGATCAAGGACGCCACCGGGGGCAAAGCGACGATCGCCCTCGGGCTCAATTCACTCGATGCGGAGAACGTGGCGACGCGTGACGCCGCGGCCGATCGCACGCTCGAGGTGCTCGCCCTCTGCGACGAGCTGAAGCTCGACCGGCACGTGATCATCACGATCGGGAAGCACAACGCCGCGAGCTTCGCGCGGACGGTCGACTACCTCGTGGAGCGCCGGATCTCGTACAATCGTGCGCCGCTCGCCGCGCGGGGCTCCGGAGCGGGACGTTTCGCGGACCATGCGTTCTCGCGCGCGAACCTGGAGCACGACTTCCATCCGACCCTGCGCCGACACGTGAACGGCTACGTGAGCTACACACCGTTCTTCCTTTCACCGGAGCTACACCGGCAAGTATCGGGTGGCGCCTGTAACGGCACCGTGCCGCAGAACCCGGCGATCGGCTGCTGGGTCGGCACCTGGATCACGATCAATCCGGAAGGCGAGGTCTCGGTCTGCCCGCTGCTGCTCGACGTCCTCTCGGCGGGCAACGTGCGCGAGAAGCCGCTCGATCGCCTGGTGCAGGAGAGCGAGCTCTTCGCGATGCTTCTCGATCGCGGCCGGCTGAAGGGACGCTGCGGCCGCTGTCGCTATCAGTACACGTGCGGCGGCTGCCGGGCGATGGCGTATTTCCACACGGGCGACGTCATGGAGGAGGACCCGACCTGCTTCTTCGACCCCGTCGACGCCACGACCGTGAGCGAGCACGAGGAGGAGACGAACCGCGTCTTCAAGAAGTACCTCATGGTCGCCCGCTACGTCGGCCTCTACCAACGCCGGCGCGAGTGACGATCGCGATCAGGCGGGCACGTACGGCGACGACGCCGTCACGGCAAGGCGCCGTCGCAGCGCCGGCAGCGGCGGCACGCGCAGCAGGAGCGGCAGAAAGCGCCAGTAGGGCGGCGCAATGCGGAGCGCGCCGAGCATGCGGTCGACGGCGTGCTCGCATTTCGACTGCCCTTCCTCGGCGGCATGTACGATCGCTGGGCAACGGGCGATCGCGCGGTTGATGCGCGCGAGCACCCACCGTTCGTCGACGTGCGGCGAGAAGTAGAAAGTCGGCGCGGCAAGGTCGCGGTCCGGCGGGAAAAACCCCTCCTGCACCGCGGCCCGGGCGAGGTCGGTCCCCGGGAGGACGCGGATGCCGGTCATGAAGATCGTGAGACAGCCGCGCCAGTTCAGGTGCCGCTCGACGAACGACACCGTCTCCTCGACGGTGTCGCGCGTCTCACCCGGCCCGCCGAGCATGAACAACCAAGCGCTCGCGATTCCCGACGCCCTGGCCAGCCGCGCTGTCTCGTGGACGCGCTCGACGCCGAATCCCTTCCGGAGGTTGCGCAGCATGACGTCGCTCGCCGCCTCGGGGCTGATCATCATCGAGATGACGCCCGCCTCGCGCATGAGCGCGAAGAGCTCCGCGGACGCCCCCAGGGGATTGACGCCCATCACGGTAAGCTTCACCGCGAGACGACGATGGATGATCGCACGACAGATCGCCTCCGCGTGCGCGGCCGGTACGTTGAACGTGGAATCGACGATCTCGAACGTGCGCGGACCGACGTACGCCATCACATGCTCGATCTCGTCGACGACCTCTTCGACGGCGCGCAGCCGGCACGCGCGGCCCTCGATCGCGGGGTACACGCAATAGGTGCAGCCGAGGGGGCAGCCACGCTTCGTCTGGATCGCCCACGTGCCCCCGTGGCGCTCGTACGGGCGCCAGTCGATCCAATGCTCCATGCCGGAGGCGCCGAAGGACGGCAGCGCGGCGGACGCCGTGCCGGTGACCGTCGCGCCCGCCCGATACCAGAGGCCCGGGACGCGGCCGTAGCGTCGCGCTCCGGCGAGCTCCGCGAGCAGCCGCGGAAACGACGCCTCGCCCTCGCCGACCACGGCGAAGTCGGCGTCGAGGTGATCGAGGACGGCGCCGCCGAGGATGGACACGGCGGGACCGCCGAGCACGATCGGCGCGCGGCTCTCACGGCGGACGACCGCGAGCAAACGGGGCAGCTCGCCGAGGTGCCACACCGGACGCTGGAGGACGACGTTGTCGATGTTCCGTACCGAGATGCCGACGACCTCCGGCGCGAGCTCGCGGAGCACGTCGGCCAGCGTCGTGAGCGGGCGGCGGTGCGCGTGCAGGTCGAGCACGCGAACGTCGTGGCCGGCCTTTCGCGCCGCGCTCGCGACGTAGGCGAGCCCGATGGGCGGCGCGGGCAGCAGATCCCGCGCCTGATTCGCATAGACGAGCAGGACCCGCATCAGCCGCACTCTCGCACGCGGTGCGGCGGCGGGGAATCACGCCCGCCGTCGCGTCGTCGCCACGCGCGAAGGGCGGGTGGGGGAGCGCTTGCAAAGGACGGCGCCGCGACCGATCGTCGACCGCCGTGAGGCAGCCTTCGACGTCCGAGGCGCCGGGCGCCGCGGCGGTGCTCGCGCTCGAGCGGCGCTTCCCGCGCCTCGCCGGCCGTCTCGACCGCGTTCGCCTGACGACCCTCCCGACACCCGTCGAGCCGCTCCGCGTGCTCGGCGACGCCCTCGGCGCCGATCTCTGGATCAAACGCGACGACGTCTCGGCCGAGTGGTACGGCGGCAACAAGCCGCGGAAGCTCGAGTTCCTGCTCGGGTCCGTGCTCCGTCGCGGCTACGCGTCGGTGCTGACGTTCGGCGGCCTCGGGACGCACCACGGGCTCGCGACGACGATCGCGGCGCGCATCATCGGCCTGCGCACGATGCTCGTCCTCGTGCCGCAGCCGGTCACGCCGGCGGTGCGCCACGCGCTGCTGCTCGATCACGCCTACGGTGCCGAGCTCCATCTCGCCACGAGCGTCTCGGGCGCGGCGCTCACCGGCGCGTCGCTCGTCGCGCGCGAAACGTTTGCCGGTCGGCGGCCGCTCGTCATCATGCCGGGCGGGACGTCGGCGACGGGCGTCCTCGGCTACGTGAACGCCGGACTCGAGCTCGCGGAGCAAATCGCGCGCGGCGAGGCGCCGGAGCCCGCCGCCGTCTTCGTGCCGCTCGGCACCGGCGGCACGGCGGCCGGTCTGCTGCTCGGCTTCGCCCTCGCCGGGTTGGCAACCCGCGTCGTCGCCGTGCTCGTGACCGACGTTATCCCGCCGACGCACGCGCGTGTCCTGCGTTTGGCTTGGCGCGCGTGGCGACTCCTCCACCGCCTCGACCCCGACCTTCCGAGTCCGCCGCTCGCGGCCGAGCGTCTGACGCTCGTCACCGATCAGCTCGGCGCCGGCTACGGCGCCGCGACGGCGGCGGGGGAGGACGCGCGTCGGCGCCTCGAGCAGCTCGAAAGCATCCGGCTCGATTCGACCTACACCGCGAAATGCGCCGCCGCGCTGCTCGCGCACGGCGTGACGGAGCGGTACGGGGGCCGGCCACTGCTCTTCTGGCACACGTACAGCTCCGTAGACCCCGCCGTGCGCCTCGCGGCGCTTCCGCGACCCGGCGAGCTGCCCGCAGAGTTCCAGCGCTTCTTCACGCCCTGAAAGACGACGCGCGCGCGGTTTCAGGTGCGCGTCGAGGCGTGAGTGATCCAGCCGGCGAGCATCGGATCGTCGTTCTCGGCGACGACGTGCTGGAGGTCCGCGATCACCTCGGCGCGGAGCTGGGTCTTGATGCGGCCGTAATCGGGCGACGCGCCGAGCTCGCGCGCGATCTCGATCGCGCGTCCGAGCACGCGATCGGGCGCGACCACTTCGTCGACGACGCCGAGGGCGAGTGCGTCGGGCGGGGCGAGCGCGCGTCCCGTGAGCACGAGCACGCGTGCGGCGTGGGGCGGAATTTCGGCGCGCACGATGCGCATCGGCGCCGCCGGATAGGGAACGCCGGCGGTGACCTCGGGCAGGCCGAGCTTGCACCGGTCGCTCGTGACGACGCGATAGTCGCACGCGAGCGCCAGCACGAGCCCTGCCGCGAGCGCGTGCCCGTTCATCGCGGCGACGACCGGGCGCGGTGACCCGTAGAGGGCGGCGACCGTGCGGTTGACGATCTCGAGCATCTGCCGCTGCTCGGCGGCGTCGTAGCGCGGCACGCGCTTCAGATCGAGACCGGCCGAGAAACAGCGGCCCGTGCCGGTCACGACGAGCGGGCGATGTGCCGGGAGCTCCGCGACTCGCTCGAGCGCCGCCGCGAGCGCGCGCACGACCGAGATGTCGATCGCGTTCACGGGCGGCCGATCGAAGCGCAGGATCGAGACGTCGTCACGCGCGTCGAGCCGCACCACGTCGTCCGTCATTCTCCCTCCCTTGGGCGCGAGCCGAACGCGGCCCGGGGACGACGCTATCGCATCGGAGGTGCGGTCGCGGTGACCAATGTCAGTCCGCACTGCGCGCCGGCGTCACGGCAGTGACGCCGGCGAAAAAGCCTCGCCACCGACGACACCCCGGCGCGGCGTTCGGGCGGCGCCGAAGGCCCTTATGGATCCAATGCCTGGGCGCATTCGGCCACCGCCGAATCCTCGTCGGTTCCGGCACGCGCCTTGCTGCTTGGTCTATCGTGCGCCCCCGCGTGATGCGGTCAAAAGTGTGACCACGTGGAACCTCGCCCGCCTTCCATGGCATCGCGTCCCCGCCGCTGGCCGCTCGTCTACTTCCTGCTGGCGACGTTCGACGTCTGCGCCATCCTCGCCAGCGTCTACCTGAACCATTCGCTCGTCGCGATGCACGGCGAGTCGTTGGGCGCGCTGCAGCGCTGGATGGCGCGACTCGATCGTTACGCCGTGGTCGAGCAGCTCGCCGGCGCGGTCGCGGCGCCCGCAAAGGACGTATTCGATACGCGCGAGGCGCGGTCCGAGACGGTGAAGCTGCGCGGTGCGCGGCGCGCGTTCGACGTCGCGATCGCCGACGCGCGACGCGAGCTCGCCGAGGCGCCCGATGCGCGCGAGGTCGAGACCCTGGAGCCGCCGCTGCAAGCGGTCGTCGCCGCGATGGGGACGGTGATGGCCGAGGCCAACATGACGCTCACGTACTTCTCGATCGAGGATCCCGAGAAGGCCGGCGAGCACATGGCGGGCACCGACCGCGCCATGGCGAACGTGCAAGCCGCGTTCGCGGCGCTCAAGCGGGCGGCGAGCGAGAGTCACGCGAAGCTCTTCGCGCGCCAGCACGAGCTCGCGGACGCCGTCGCGCGCATCGACATCGGGATCGCGCTGTTCGTCGTCATGATGATCGGCGCGGCGATCGTCTACGGGCGCAAAGTGATGCACGAGGCGTCGCGGCTCGACTCGGAGCAGCAGCGCCACTTCGTCGAGATGGCGATCTCGAAGGAGGCGGCGGAGGCAGCGACGCGCGCCAAGTCGGCGTTCCTCGCCAACATCAGTCACGAGATCCGTACGCCGATGAACGTCATCATCGGCATGACCGACATCGCGCTCGACGGCGAGCTGTCCGACGAGCCGCGCGATTGCTTGCAGACGATCCGGCGCGCGACGCTCGGTCTCCTCGGCATCGTGAACAACATCCTCGACTGCTCGAAGATCGAAGCGGGGAAGGTGACGCTCGAGGCGGTGGACGTGCGTCTCGACGCGCTGGTGCGCGAGGTCGTCGAGCTCCTTGCGCCGACGGCGCGCGACAAGCGGCTGGCTCTCGAGTCGTACGTCGACCGCCGCCTCGGCGACGCCGTGCATGCGGACCCGGTCCGCCTGCGGCAAGTGCTGACGAACCTCATCGACAACGCCGTCAAGTTCACCGAGCGCGGCGGCGTCACGGTCGAGGTGAGCTTGCTCGATCGCCGTGCCGCGGACGTCCACGTGCTCGTTGCCGTGCGCGACACGGGAATCGGTATCCCGGTCGACCGCCAGACCGCGATCTTCGAGAGCTTCACCCAAGCCGACGACAGCACCACCCGTACGTACGGCGGCACCGGACTCGGTCTCACGATCTGCTGTCAGCTCGTCGAGCTCATGGGCGGACGTCTCGCCGTCGAGAGCGAGGTCGGGAAAGGCAGCACGTTCTCGTTCGAGCTCGTCCTGCCGGTCGCCGACGCGCGCCGCGAGCCGGAAACCCTCGCCGCCTCCGCCTGAGCGCGCGCGACGCCGCTCGTGCGCGGCCGGACGCGCGATCGTCTACCGCAGCGCCTCGAGGCAATCCGCGTCGGCGAGAATCTCATCGAGCCCCGCACGGTCGCCGACGGCCTGGTACTTGGCGCGCAACGCGGCGAGCGACTTCGCGTGGTACTTCTGCGTCTCCTGGCTGAATGGGCGGCCGCCGAGCGTGACCGCGAAGGTCTTCTCGCCCGCCTGCAGCGCGCGCGCATTCGCGAGCGACCACGGCAGGAACACGCCGCCGATCTCGTCGCGCAGCAGCGGCGCCAGCGTCGGCCGCAGGCGCTCCCACGCCTCGAAGCCGCCCGTGGCGCGCGGCTCGAGCATGCGCGCGATCCAGGCGAGGGTCCGCGGCGCCTGCGCGCGCATGATCGCCGCCGGCGTGGGATCCGTCGAGCACTGATAGAGCTGCGCGTAGAGGCCGAAGTCGGCGAGCGCCGGCCGCGCGCCGAAGAGGTACGGTCGCGTCTCGAGGTGCTGCTCGAGAATCGCCAGCTGGCGGCGGAACGAGCCCTCGATCACGTCCTTCGTCTCGGCCGACGAGCCGACGAACGCGAGCCGCGGCACCATCCGCGTCTTGATCGTGGCGATCGCGCTCACGACCGCGTCCTCGGCGACACTAGGCATCATGCTGCGCGCGAGGCGGTCGGCGGCGGAGTCCTGATCGGGCGGATAGAACCAGCGGAAGTGGAACATCGGTTTGTTACCCCACTCGTCGGCGTACTCCTCGATGAGCGCCGAGAGGAACGCCATGACGGGATCGTCGGGCTGGATCGCGGGCTCGGGATGGACGCCCTCGAGGCGCTCGATGATCGGCGTCGAGTCCTGGAGCGCGGTACCGTCGGGGGTCACGACGAGCGGGATCAGCGGCAGCTTCGCGTAGCGCTGGAACTCCGCCTCGGTCGCCGCGCTGCGGATCAGCCACTCGTGCGGAATCCCCTTGTAACGGAAATACGAACGCACCTTGACGGAATAGGGCGAGAGCTCGGACCCGAAGACGCGATACGTGTCGGCCATGCGTCAGCGAGTAAGCGAGCGCGACCCGAGACGCAAGCGCCTCAGAGACGCGTGCCCCAGAGCTGGAAGCGGCGCTTCACGAGGCGATGCCGCGGCCGATAGGCGAGCAGACGCTCGCACCCGGTGCCGGCCAACGCCGCGTCGACGTGCGCGCGGGCGCCGGCGTCGAGCGCGCGGTACGCGTCGAGGGGACGCTGCAGCATCCAGAGCGTGTACGCGCTCGTGAAGCGCGAGAGCTCGACGCCGCGGAGGTGCGTGCGATGACCACCGACGGCGCGCGGCGGCTCGAACCCGTCGCCGGGCTGCTCGTCCGCCCACGCGTCGAACGCCGCCGCCGTGTCGAGCAGGAGAGGCGCGGCGTCGGCGCCGACGAGCGCGAGGATCCGCAGCAGCGCCGGATGTAACGCATCGCCGGCGCGGAATCCGCTGAACGCCGTCGGGTCGGGATGATTCATGCGCTCGACCCAATGCGCGACCCGCGGCGCCCGCGCGCGCAGCATCGGACCGGGCACGAGGTCGAGATAGAGGTGCGCGTACAAGGGGCCGAGGAGCGCGCAGTCGGCGAGCGACGGCTGCCCGCCGAGGAGGAACGCGTGCTCGGCGAAGACGGATTCCATGTGGCCGAGGAGGTCGTCCACGTGGGCGACGATTGCCGGAATCGTCTCCGGCGTGACGCCGACGAACGGCAGCATGCCGCTCACCATGTCCGCGAGACGTTTCGCGGACGCAGCGTCGCCCGACGCCGCGGCGAACGCCTCGCGCGCCTCGCGCTCACCGTCCGGCGTGCTCCAGCGATAGTGCAGGGCGGGGAGCACGAGGAACTCGTCGGCGTAGAGCTCGAGGAGGTACGCGACGATGCGCTGGAGCGGCGTCCCGGGGATGAGCGCCGGCTCGGGAATGCGCGCCTCGAGCGCGTCGATGATGTCGCTCGTGTCCTGCCACGTGTCGTCCTCGGGCGTGACGACGATCGGAATGAAGAGGAGGTTCGTCCGTCGCCGGATCTCCGCCATCACGGCCGGTGTCGGCAGGATCTCTTCGAAATAGACGCGCTTCGCGCGCAGCGCAGCGCGCGCTTTGCCGGTGAAGTACGAACGCTCGGCGCCGAAGAGGCGAAACGGCGCGGCATTGCGCGCGGTCGTGGCGCTGTGGGTCACCGCTGCAACAGCGTGCGCGCGCCTTTCGCGAACTCCTCCGCCGCCGATTTGTCGCTGTCGTCATCGGCGAGCGACGGGATCTCGAACGGCACTTTCACCCCGCGCTGGCAGGCGGGACGAGCGGCCATCGCGTCCATCCAGCGTCGCAGGTGGTCGAGCCCGGTGACGTCGACCCCGGACCATTTGTACGTCCGCACCCACGCCCAGTTCGCGATGTCGGCGACCGAGTAGTCGTCGGCGAGCCACTCGCTCTCCGCGAGCCGCCGATCGAGCACCTCGAAGAGGCGGCGGCACTCGTTTTGGTAGCGGTCGATCGCCGGCTGAATCTTCTCGGGGAAATATCGGTAGAAAACGTTCGCCTGACCCATCATCGGACCGATGCCGCCCATCTGGAACATCAACCACTGCGTCACGCGTGATCGGCCGCGGCGGTCCGACGGCAGGAGGCGCCCCGTTTTCTCGGCGAGATACAGCAGGATCGCGCCCGACTCGAAGACGACGAACCCGTCCTCGTCGCGATCGGCGATCGTCGGGATCCGACCATTGGGGTTGAGCTTCACGTAGTCCGGGTTCTTCTGGTCGCCCGCG
>JBGPOW010000143.1:0-10852 GCA_041488235.1 Binatia bacterium | reverse complement strand
CGGCCGCGACGCGCGCCAGCTCCGATTCGTACACCTCGGCGAGCACCCAGAGCGTCGACAGGTCGGCGATCTGGAAGAGCGTCGCCTCGGGCTCGACGTAGCTCCCTTGGACCGCCGCCTTCTCCATGACGTATCCGTCCGCGGGCGCGCGCAGCGGTACCGCCTGCAGCGGTGTGCCGGCGCGCTCGATCGCGCGTACGTCCTCCGCCGCGACCCCGAAGAGCTCGAGCCGGCGACGCGCGCCTTCGACGAGCGACGTCCGCGGCCCCGTCGTCGCGGCGGTCGCGCCGCTTGCCGCGTCGGTGCCCGCCCAGCGGCGCGCGTTCAGCAGCTCCTGCTGCGTCGTCAGCAGCGTCGGGCTGTAGATCGTCGCGAGCACGTCGCCGCGCCGGACGTGCTCGCCGGTACGCGCGACACGCAGCTCCTGGATCCATCCCGCGAAGCGCGTGTGCACCTGCACGACCGCCGCCTCGTTCGCGGCGACGTACCCGACGATGCGGAGCTCGCCGCCGAGCGCTGCGTGCTCGACCGCCGCCGTGCGGATGCCCATCAGCTGCACGCGCTCCGGCGGCAGCGTGATCGGCGCCAGGCCGGGCACCGTCGTCGCGGCGACGGCAGCGGTGGATTCCCCGGCGCCGCCGGTGTGCTCAGCCTGCTCGTCGGCGGCGCCCGCATGGTCGTCGACGGCTCGGCCAGCTGTTGCCGGCGCGCGCGGGACGAGCGTCATGCCGCAGATCGGGCAGGCGCCGGGCTCGTCCTGCACGATGCTCGGGTGCATCGGGCAGTAGTACTGGACTGCCGCCGTATCGATGCTGCGGGGGGCGAACACGCCGGCGTAGTGCAAGACCGACGCGGCGGCGAGCAACGCCATGACCGCGATCAGGGTCCAGCGGATGATCGCCATCGTGCGCACGCCGGCGGGCGCCGCTTCCTCGCCCTCGGGGAGGACGTCGTCGTGGGATGGAACGTGGGTGTCGGTCATGGTCGTGCTCCTGCGTCGTCGGCGCGCGGCAGCTCGCTGCCGACGGCGCGCTCGAGGTCGGCGTATGCGCGCTCGAAGTCCGCTGCGGCGCGCACGTGCTCGACGTGCGTCGACTCGATCATCCGGACGCTGTCGATCAACGACAGAAAATCGACTTGCCCGGCGGCGTACGCGTTCTCGGTCGCAGCGAGCGACTGCTCGGCCTGCGGCAGGTGCCGTTGGACGAAGAGCGCGTGCTGCTCGGTGGCGGTGCGGGCGCGCAGATACGCTTGGCGGACCTCGCGCCGCACCATGTCCTCGAGGCGGCGGAGCTCGGCTTGCGCCTCGTCGCGGCGCGCGCGCGCGGCAACGAGGGCGGCGTCGTACTTCGACTTGTACGCCAGCGGAATCGAGAGCGAGATCATGGCGCCGAATCCGTCCGGGGCGTCGTGGTTCACGAAGCGGCTCGCTGACGCCTCGAAGTCGGGCAGGTAGGCGAGTCGCGCCAGGCGGATCGCCGTCTCCTCGCGTGCGACGGCGGCGCGCTGCGACGCGAGCTCGGGACGCGTCGCGAGCGCGCGTGCGGTGAGCGCCACCGGATCGACGCTGAGCCGCGGCGCGCCCGGATCGATGGGGCGACCGAGCGGACTCTCCGGGGCGCGGCCGAGGAGCGCGTTCAGCTCGGCGCGTGCGGTCTCGAGCGCGAGCGCCTCCGTCGCCAGCATCGTGTCGAGGTGCGTGACCTCGACCTGCGCTTTCAGCACGTCGGGCTGGGTCGCCTCGCCCGCCGCGTAGCGGTCGGCGGTCGCGCGCGCGAGATGATCCACGAGCGCGCGGTCGCGGGTGTAGATGTCCTGGTTCTGGTGCACCTGCCAGAGGTCGTAGTAGGCGCGCGTCACCGCGGTCGTGAGCTCGAGCGCCGCGGTATCGACGGCGCGCGCGGCGACGTCGGCGTCCCGCGCCGCGACCTCGCCTGCCAGCCGGCGCTTGCCGGGAAACGGGATGCGCTGCGAGAGCTTGATGATGTTGTTGTCCGCACGGTCGACGGCGAAGGAGTTGGGCGCGTTCCACGCCTCCCAGCTGACCGTCGGATCATCGTACGCCGCCGCTTGCGCCGGCATCGCCGCCGCGGCGCGCGCACGCTCGCGCGCCGCCGCGAGGCCGGGATTCGCCGCGCGCGCGGCGGCGAGGACGTCGGCGAGAGGAAGCGCGTCGGCCGGACGCGCCGCGCCGGTGATCGCGGTGTCGACGGTCGAACCATGCGTCCCGTTGCTGGCCGCGGAGGCCGAAGCGTGCGCCGTGTTCGTGGTCGATGCGACGTCGCGACTGTGCGCCGTGCGCGCGTGTGCGGCCGCATCCGGTGCGATCAGCAGCGCCGCCGCGGCGAAAGCCACGGCCGCGCGGTGCACGAGCTGTGCGATGCGATGCGTGTGCATGAATCCTCCCGTGCTGCGATGACGTCGAAACTCGACGTCGGCGCGCGCTCGCTAGGCGAGACGCGGGCGACGTCGCGTCACTGCGCTGCAGGAAGGATCAGAGGGCGAGAGAAGTGTGCTGCGCGAGGAGCGTGCGGCCGGGCGGAGCACGCCCTGCGGAGCGGAGCGGTGCGATTCCCGACAATGTTGCCCCGGTCGTTGCGGTGGCGACGACGAGAACGGGCGTGGCGGCATCGGGCGGCGCGATCTTGCTGACGGCTGCGGGCGCGGCTTCGGGATGCGCACGGCAGCACTGCTCGGCGGCGCGCTTCGGCATCGCGTGGCGGCAGTGCGTCGTGCAGCAGCGCTTCGGCCCGATGCTGGCGCGGTAGTACGCGAACGTCGTGCTCGTTACGAGCGAGCAAGTCAGGATCACCGCGAGCGCGACGGCGAGCTTGATCGGGCGGTGCTGCACGAGTCGAGGGTGGGCCTCCCAGCGCGAATTGTCAACATGCTTCCGAATGCTTCGGATCAGGGGCCGGCGGCCGCTTGGACTTCGCTTGGACCACGCGCTTCCGACCACCCTGATCCGCACGAGCGGTCGCCGACGTACGTGAGGAGTGGCGCCGCGCCCGAGCGGACGCCGAGCTCCCAGTGCACGTCGTTCGGCGCCGTCCTCCACGCACGAATGTTGCCGGGGTGAATGCAGTGCAAATGATGGGCGGCGCAGGCGGCGAGGCGGTTCTCTTGCGCGTTGCTGCCGCCGCGCGGCCGGTACTGGACATGATGATCGTGCAGGTTCCGCCGCGAGCTGCACGCGGGCACGGCGCAGCGCCGCCCGTTGCGCGCGAAAATCGGATCGTGGTGCCTGGGCACGCGTTCCCAGTAGGTGATGACGTGGACCAACAGCGCTTCGAGCGCCGTCCAACGCGGTGCCCCCGGCGTCGCGAAGGCGTCGAGCACGTCGCGAAAGAGCGCGACGACCGAGGCGGGACCGGTGAATCGTATGTCGACGTCGCAGACTTCGGACGCGGCGCGATCGCAAAGGTCCGCGGCGGCGGCGCCGTGCGCACGGGTTTGCACTTCAGGGTGGAGTGACATTTTGTGGCACGCTGACGGTTGCGCGGCGGCAACCGGCGACGTGAGGCGGCTCGCGAGCGGTGGCGGGTCGAGCGGCACGTCGGGGCCGAGGGCGTCGTGGGCTTCGAGCACCCAGTTCACCTCGTCGCACAGGCCGTCAACCGGGCGAGGCGTCGCCCACCAGTACCGGATCCGCGACTCCACCGCCGTCCCGAGCGTGACCGCCAGCGCGCACGAAGCATGATATCGCTCCGATGGACCGATTGAGTACCTTATACTATCGCGTATCGACTACCGATTGGGTTCCAGCAGGCGAAGAATAGACGAAAGTATGGCCGCCTGTCAAGTGAGCGCGGAGGCGGATTGTCACCTACTCGTACGGATCGCGTGACGACGCGCCCCGGACGATGCGAATGCAATGCCGCCACTCACGGTGGTGCGGCGCCGATCAGCGCTTGGAGATCTGTAGTCGTCTCTCCGATCGCATGCCCGAACCATGCGATCGACGTCGCGTAGCCGCTGATCCGATCGAGGTGCTCGACGACTGTCGCCGTTCCCTGCCGGATCGCGTTCAGCAGCTCAACTAGACAAGACAAGACGGTCAATGCCTCTTATCGACGTCAATGCTTCTTATCGACGCCGAGGAAGTTGCAGCGCCAAGTCGAATTCCTCGACAAGCATCCCAAGTGCGCGATGTGTTTCGACAACGCGCTCGTCGTCGACGAGACCCACGGGCGGCCGCCGCGCCATTGGACGCTGCTTCTTATCGACCGCTCACGCGCACGACCGCGTTGTAATCCGGCTCCCCGCTCGCCGGGTCGAGACGCCGGCCGATAAGGACGTTCCCCTCGGGCCAGTAGACCTGGAGCGACCCGGGGCGGACGGGTGCAATCCGGCAGCGCCCGTCGAACGTGCCGAGGTCGGATGCCAGCTGCACCGGAGCCCCCTCGGTGAGCCCAAGGCGCGCCGCATCAGCCTCGGCCATGAACACGGCGTCGCGCCCCGTCGTGCCGGTGAGCGCGTCATGCTCGTGGTGCGTCATCGAGTTGAACTGCTTGCCGCGACGGGTGGTGACGAGGAATTCGTCGGGGGCAAGCGCCGTCGTCTCTGGTACGACGACGGTGAAGCGCGCGCGCCCGTCCGGCATGTCCGGGCAGTACCCGTCGCAGCAGAGGAGGTCGCCGCCGTACTGCACCGAGTCGCCGGCGCGCCGCAAGTCTTTGATGCCGGCGTAGAGCGGCATGACGCGGTCCATCTCGTCGCGAACCGCCTGCGCGTCGGCGAAAGCGAGGCCGGCGCGGCGCGGACCGTCGAGCGCCTGCGCGCCGATCGCGGCGAGGATCTCCCACTCGGCGCGCGCCTCGGCGATGCGGCGCCCGGGAATTTCGGGGGAGAAGCGGACGCGGCGCTCGGTCGACGTCGACGTGCCGCCGCCGCGCTGCTCGTAACGCGTCGCCGCCGGCAGCACGAGCACTTCCGCGGCGCCGTCGACGAGCGTCGACGTGTTGAGGACGAGGTCCTGGTGGATGCGCAGCGGCACGCGTGCGAGCGCGTCGCGGCTGTACGCTGGATCAGGCATCGTCTCGAGGAAGTTGCCGCCGACGAGGTAGAGCACCTCGAGCGCGCCCGCGTGCGCGGCATCGAGCATCGCGCTCGTCATCATTCCCGGTGCCGTCGGGAGCGCGAAGCCCCACGCCTCTTCGAGACGCGCGCGCGCCGCGGCATCGTCCACGGCGGCGCCCCCCGGCAGGGCGTTCGGCACGCTGCCGCACTCGGCGGCGCCTTGGACGCCGCTATGGCCGCGGATCGGCATCAAGCCGGCGTGCGGACGGCCGAGCATGCCACGGGCGAGCGCGAGATTGATGATCGCGGCGACGTTTTCGACGCCGAAGCGGTGCTGGGTGACGCCCATGCTCCAGACGAAGACCGCGTGGCGAGCGCGCGCGTACTCGGCGGCGAAGCGCGCCATGGCATCGCGCGACAAACCCGACTCGCTCTCCAGCATCTCCCACGACTGCGCGGCGAGCGCTGCCTCGATCTCTGGAAAGCCGCGTGTGTGTTCCGCAATGAAATGCCGGTCGACGGCGTCGCGCGCGATCAGCTCTCTCAGGACGCCGTTCGCGAACGCGCGGTCGCCGCCGATCGCAACCTGGAAGAAGTCGTCCATGAGCGCGGTGCCGAAGAGCGCGCTGCGCGCGACCGACGGCACCCAGTAACGTTCGAGACCCGGCTCGCGGTACGGGTTCACGACGACGACGCGGGTGCCGGCGCGCTTCGCGTAGTGCAGGTACTTGGTCGTGACCGGCTGGTTGTTCGCGAGATCGCTACCCCAGACGACGAGCAGATCGGTGCCGATCCAATCGCGGAGCGAGCAGGTCGCGGCGCCGACCCCGAGTGTGCGCTTCATTGCCGTCGTGCTGGCGGCGTGGCAGAGGCGCGCGTCGTTGTCGACGTTGTTGGTGCCGAGCGCGCGCGCCAGCTTCTGCGCCACGTAGTACACCTCGTTGGTGAGGCCGCGCGACGTCGTGAAGAAGGCGAGGCGCTCGGGCGTGGCGGCGCGCAGGCGCGCGGCGGCACGACGCTCGGCCTCCGCCCACGCGAGGCGGCGAAAGCGCGTGGCGCCGCGCTCGAGGAGGAGCGGAAAGGGCAGCCGCCCGAGCTGGCGCAACTCGGCGCTCGTCATCGCGCGCAGGCGCGGCACGTCGTCGAGGACCGCGGGGTCGAGCGCCGGCATGGTGTTCAAGCGCAGCAGCTCGAGACGCGTCATGCAGAGGTGGACGCCGTCGATCACGTCGTCGCGGAGACCGCGCGGGCCGAGCGCGCAGCCGTCGCACACGCCGTCGCGGAGAATGCGCCATGCGAACGGCAGCTGATCGCGGTTCTGCCACGCGACGCGCAGCATGTCGCGATAATGATGCGGCTTCGCGGCGCCGAGACCGAAGGGCAGGGCGCGCGCGAGACGGGACGCCGCTCGGTTCGCCCGCCGACCCGCCGCGCGGCGCTCCGACGTGCTCACGGCGTGTGTTTCTTCTTCGGCTCCCCGAGCGGCCGTGGCGCGTGCCCGGTGCGGGCGAGGATCCGCTCGCTGAGGTAGGCGGCGAAGCTCGTGCGCGCCCCGTCCGCGCGTGCGCCGTCGGCTTCGGCCGCTACGCCGGCGAGCGCGATGATTTGCTGGCGCTCGCCGCGCTCGAGCGCTTGCCAGTCGCGAAGCGAAATCTTTGCGCCGGCGCGATCGAGCGCATCGCGAACGCTCCGCGGGATGAACTCGAGCGGATCCGCCGCCGCGTCGTCGGCCTCCCGACGCGATGCCGTCACGCGCTCCGCTCCGGCATAGACGTTCAGGCTGCCGCTGCGGACGAAGCCGACGAGCGTCATCTGCGCCTCGCGCGCGAGCGTCACGGCGAGACTCGACGGCGCCGACACGGCGGCGACGATGGGGATCCCCGCGACCATCGCCTTCTGCACGATCTCGAAGCTCGCCCGGCCGCTCACGAGGAGGATCGCGGCGCCGCGCGCCGTCTCGCCCGCGCGCACGCGCCAGCCGAGTACCTTGTCGGTCGCGTTGTGCCGGCCGACGTCCTCGCGTGCCGCGAGGAGGGTGCCGGCCGTGTCGAAGAGCGCCGCCGCGTGCA
Organism: Binatia bacterium; assembly: GCA_041488235.1. Taxonomy (GTDB): domain Bacteria; phylum Desulfobacterota; class Binatia; order UTPRO1; family UTPRO1; genus DP-19. The sequence continues at coordinate 3,764 of JBGPOW010000143.1, read as the reverse complement.
GGCCGCCGGTGGCGCGAAATACCGGTTGCGCCGTGGCCAGCTGCTCGGGCAGCGCGGCCAGCGTTGCCGCGTCCACGGCCGGCCCGGGCGGCAACGCCCGCCGCCGCGCCAGCAGCGCCTCGACGGTGCTCTTGCCGCAGAGCCCGCAGCTCGACGTCGTGAGGACCTGGTGACGCGCGAGGCGCGCCTGCAGCTCGGCGAGCGGCCGCCCGAGCGTCGCGTCGGCGACGTTCGCCAGGTCCGGCTCCTCGGGATGGCGCGTGAAGAGGAGCGCCTCGACCTCGCCGGCGTCCGTGATCACGCCCTCGCTCGCGAGCAAACCGACGACGAGGTCGGCGTCGTCCCCCGGCGTCCGCATCGTCACCGTCCAGCGCCAGCCGTTCAAGCGGATTTCGAGCGGTTCCTCGACGGCGACGAGATCGCGCGCGGGCTCTCGCGCGCCATCGCGAAGGCGGAGCAGCTCGACGTCGGCGCCGGTCGCATGCGCCGGCTCGCGGACGACAGTGGGCGAGGACATGCAGTGAGGATAGCAACCGCCGTTTCGCTGAGACAATCGGAGCAAGGAGAGCGCAGCGGTCGACGAGTCATGCCGCAAGCAGAGAAGGCCGGCGCTCCGACGTGCTTCGCCGCCGCATACTCGACGCCGTGCGCGCCCAACGTCCGCGGGGCACGTTGCTGGGCGCGTGCGGCGACATGACGATAGTACATACAGTAGTATTGACGAGCGTACAGCGACCTACTACGCTCGAGCGATGAGTAGAGCGAAACGGATTACGGCGAACCTCCCCGAGGATCTCCTGAACGAAGCGATGAGCGTCACGCGGAAAGGCATTACCGAGACGCTCGTCGAGGGGCTCAGGCTCGTGCGACGCGCGCGGGGCTTCGAAAAGGCGATGGCTCTACGGGGCAAGGTGCGCTTGGACGTCGACCTGGAGGCCTCCCGTGAGCGGAGTCGTCGTTGACACCTCCGTCTGGATCGACTTCCTCGCCGGCACGCCGACCCCGGAACTCGAGGACGCGCTTTCTCATAGTGCCGTGGTACTCGCACCGATCGTCGTTGCAGAGCTCATAAGCGGCGCGCGCCAGCAACGGGAGCGGGCTGCGATCGCCGATCTGCTGTGCGAGCTACGACTTCACCCTACGGACCTCGGCCATTGGGTCCGCGTCGGCGAGCTGCGTCGACATCTACGAGCGCACGGCCTGATCGTCTCGACGCCGGACACGCACGTCGCTCAGTGTGCCATCGATCTCGACGGCGTGCTGCTCACCCGTGACGCGATCTTCTCTCGCATCGCCCGACACGCCAAGCTTCGGCTCGGTCGAGCATAGATGCTGATGGCTACGGCGCCGCGCCTACGCGGCTCCGCGGCATGAAGCATATGACGTCCGCGCGCGCTGCGTGCGCAGTGGGGCCTTCACGTGTCGTCGTCGATCCCGGCGTCGAGCCGCCGGAGCGCCTCGGCGTACTCCGCGGGCGTGTTGAGGCTGCGGAAGCTGAGCCCATCCGGGTCGCACGCGGCGAGGCGGGCCGCGGGGACGACGAGGACGTCGGGGAGCGCTGCGATCGCTTGCAGGCGGCGCTCGCCGGCGGCGACGAGTCGCTCGAGCGGCGCGGCGAGGTCGCGATGGTAGAGGGCGAGAAGCGGCTGTAGGCGGTCGCCCGCGCTCGGGATCGCGGCGCGTGCGCTCCCGACCTCGGCGGCGAGCGCGCGCAGCAGCGCGCGGCGCACGAACGGCGTGTCGCAGCCGACGGCGAACGCCCACGGCGTCGTGACGGTGGCGAGGCCGAGCGCCAGCGCCGGCAGCGGACCTTCCGCGAAGAGACGATCGCGTACGACGCGCGCGTCGAGCTCCGGCAGCGCCTGCGCCTCCGCGGCGACGACGATCACCTCCGACACGAGCGGCCGCACGCGGGCGATCACGTACGCGACGAGCGGGACGCCGCCGAACGCGAGCGTCGCCTTCTCGTGTCCCATGCGACTCGAACGCCCGCCGGCGAGCACGATGCACGCCGTCGTCGCGCACGTCGGCGCGCCGTCACCTTTGCGTGAGCCGTCGTCGCTCGTCATCGTGAGCCCTTTCGCACCGCCGTTCCGCATCGGCTGGCGCCCGCGAGAAGGAGCATGCTATGCAGAGAGTCGTTCCCGCAATCGGTGATCGTCCGTTCCAGGTGGTGGCTAGGTCCCGCGCAAGAGAGCGTCGCGAACTCCGTCAGGTCCGGAAGGAAGCAGCGGTACCGACTTCTTCTCTGTGCCGCGGGGGTGCCTGGCCGCCACCTCGAGCGGACGACCTGCAGAGAGGAAGCACACGTAATGGCGAGGGTGAGGTGAGCAGCAAGGAGGCGCGCGATTTGCACGCCGACGCCCATCCGCCGACGGTCGCGCGTGCGACGCCCATCGGAGCACGACCCGGTCGTCGCGGACGACGCGCGGAGCGCGTCGCGCGCACGGGGGCGTAATGTATCAGGTCCTTGCCCGAAAATGGCGGCCGCAGCGGTTCGAGGACGTCGCGGGGCAAGAGCACGTCACGACCACCCTCCGGAACGCGATTGCGCAGCAGCGGATCGCACACGCGTTCCTCTTTTCCGGGCCGCGCGGCGTCGGCAAGACGACGGTCGCGCGGCTGCTCGCGAAGGCGCTGAACTGCGCCGAAGGGCCGACGGCGGAGCCGTGCGGGAAGTGCGCGAGCTGTACCGAGGTCGCAGCCGGTAGCGCGCTCGACGTCGTCGAGATCGACGGCGCCTCCAATACCGGCGTCGAGAACATTCGCGACCTGAACGAGAACGTCCGCTACCGTCCTGCCTCGGCACGCTCCAAGGTCTACATCATCGACGAGGTGCACATGCTCTCGACGGCGGCCTTCAACGCGCTGTTGAAGACGCTCGAGGAGCCGCCGGAGCACGTGAAGTTCATCTTTGCGACGACGGAAGTGCACAAGCTGCCGCAGACGGTCGTCTCGCGCTGTCAGCGCTACGAGTTCAAGCGCATCGGCATTCCCGAGTTGATCGCACGGCTCCGCCGCATCGTCGCCGACGAGGGCATCGCCGCCGAGGATGCGGCGCTCTTCGCGATCGCGCGCGAGGCCGATGGCAGCATGCGCGATGCGCAGTCGCTCCTCGATCAGGTGATCGTGTTCGGCGGCAAGACGATCGGGGAGACCGACGTCCAGAGCGCGCTCGGCATCGCCGACCGCACGATTCTCCATCGCGTGACCGACGCCATCTTGCGCCGTGATCCGGCGCCGTGTTTGCGCGCGGTCGAGGAACTGTACCGCTACGGCTACGAGGTGCCGCGCTTCTGCCGCGACCTCGTCCAGCAAGTGCGCAATCTGACGGTCGCCGCCTTGTTCGACGATACGACGATGCTCGCCGACCTGCCCGACCACGAGGTGCAGGAGACGATGCGGCAGGCGAAGCTACGGCCGGCGGACGATCTGCAGCGACTCTTCCGCGTGGCGCAAGTCGGCACCGAGGAGGTGCGGAAGTCGGCGCTGCCGAAGCTCGTCCTCGAGATGACGCTGGTGAAGATGGCGACGATGCCCGATGCAGCGCCGGTCGAGGACCTCCTCGTGCGCCTCGAAGAGATGGAGCGACGGCTCGCGGGCGGCGGCGGCCAGCCGCCGGGCGGTCGTGGCGCGGAGGCGAGAGGCGCGTCGAGTGGCGTCCGCGTCGAGACGACGGCGCCGGTGCGTGCCGAGGCCGCGATGCCGCAGGCGACCGCGACACGCGGCGACGAGCCACGACGGCCGCCAACGGCCGCACCGCT
>JBGPOW010000142.1:0-10859 GCA_041488235.1 Binatia bacterium | reverse complement strand
TTGGTGCTGCGCAACGGCGTGCTGCCGCCGATGGCGCGGGGCGGCTTGACGGCGACGCCCCGGACGGGGAGAAGGTCTGCGGTTCCGGGGGACTTGCGACGGAGGTAGCCGGGACCCGAGACTGCGCAGAGACCGATGATCGGAGAGCGCGCGCGCCGCACGATCGGAGCCCCGGCCGAACCTGATCGCGGCGCATCTCCGGACACGCGCGCCGAACCCCCCGGACTGCGGGCCGTGAGCCCGGCCGCGCGCCGGTTGCCCCGCTCGACCGGGCTCGCGACGGCCCGCCACTTCGTCCAGAACGCGTTCCGCGCCCGCTTCACCGCCAATCGTGTGATGCGGCCGATGGTCGCGACCTACCACGTCACGAGCTACTGCAATCTGAATTGCACCTACTGCGAGGACTTCGGGCTCGCCAAGAACGCGCGGATGACGAACGCGCTACTGCCGCGCGAGCAGGCGATGGAGGTCGTGCGCATCATCCGCACCGGCGTGGAGAACATCATCTTCACCGGCGGCGAGACCCTGCTCCATCCCGCAATCGAGGACCTCGTTGCGTACGCGGCGCGTCTGCGATTCCGCTACATCACGCTCATCACGAACGGCGTGCTCCTGCCGAAGCGCGAACGCGTGCTGCCGCATCTCTCCCGCCTCGTGATCAGCCTCGACTCGCTGGACACCGGCGCGTGGGACGCGATCCTCGCGACCCGTCCGGGAACCGCCGCGCGTATCGTCGCCGTGATCGAGCGGTACGCGCGGTTGCAGGACACGTACGGCTACCGACTCGTCGTGAACTGCGTGGTCATGCCGAAGACGATCCGCATGGCGCGCGACGTGATGGAGTTCTGCGTCCGCAATCGCATCGGATTCTCCATGTCACCGCAGGGCGTGAACGATCAGCCGCACACCGATCTCGTCGACAACACCGAATACCGGGCGCTCGTCGAGGACGTGTTGCGGATGAAGCGCGCGGGGCACGACGCAGTCGGCAGCACCGTGTACCTCGAGCACATGCTCCGCTTCGACGAGTTCCAGTGCTATCCGACGCTGAACGTCCGGATCATGCAGAACGGCGACCTCGTGTATCCGTGCCGGCCGATCGCCGAGCGCGACGATGGACAGGGGGGCGTCGCGGCGAACCTCCTCGACTTCGAGCGCTTCGAGGACGCCTTCGCCCTCGCGGTGGGTCGCTATGGACAGCCGCCGAAGGGTTGCCGGAGCTGTTTCCAACAATGCTTCGCCGAGCCGAGCCTCCTCATTCGGCGCCCGTTCCGCGCGCTCGCGGAGCTCCGGCGTTACACCGCCGCCCCGGCACGATCCCCCGCGGAGCCGACGTGACGAGCGCCAGCACGAACGGCTCGCGAACGGGCCGCCGCCGCGTGCGCGTCGGCGTCGTCGATCTCATCGCGCGGAAGGCGATGCGCTCGCCCTACGCGAGGATGATGAACGCCAACTACGTGTCGATCATGCCGCAGGCGATCGCGGCGTGGGCCGAGGAGCTCGGGTGCGAGGTGCAGTACGATACCTACACCGGCTTCGAGGACCTGCGCCGCACGCTGCCGCACGACATCGACATCCTGTTTCTCAGCGCCTTCACCCCGGCCGCCTATCTCGCGTACAGCATCTCCAATCTCTATCGCCGCCGAGGCGTCGTGACCGTCTTGGGCGGCCCGCACGCGCGCGCGTACGCGACCGACGCGCGCCGGCACTTCGACTACGTCGCGGGATTCGCCGACAAGGCGCTGATACGCGAGCTGCTCCATCACGGCGAACCGCAGCCCCGCGGCGGCGTGCTCGTGAGCGCCGCGCGCCAGCCGCGCGAGCTGCCGGGAGTCCGCCAGCGCTGGCGGTTCGCCCGCCAGGCGCTCGCCAAGAGCCGGGTCATCGCCGCCGTGCCGATGCTCGGGAGCCTCGGCTGCCCCTACGATTGCAGCTTCTGCGTCGACGCCACGGTCGACTACCAGACGTTGCCGTACGAGCAGATCCGCGAGGATCTCGTCTTTCTCACGCAGCAGCTCGAGCGGCCGGTCGTCGGCTGGCACGATCCGAATTTCGGCGTGCGCTTCGACGAGTACATGGCCGCGATCGACGCCGCGGTCCGCCCCGGCGCGATCCGTTTCGTCGCCGAGAGCAGCCTGTCGCTCCTCACCGAGCCGCACGTGAAGGCGCTCGCGGCGCGCGGCTTCCAGGGGATCATCGTCGGCATCGAGAGCTGGTTCGGCTTCGGCGCGAAGGCCCGTCAACGCGCGAATGTCGGCATGGCGAAGGCCGACGCGATCGGCCGTCACGTCGATCTCGTCACCCGCTACATCCCCCACGTGCAGACGAACTTCGTCTGGGGGCTCGACGACGACGTCGGCGCCGAGCCGTTCGAGCTCACCCGGCGGTTCATGGAGCTCGCGCCAGCAGCGTTTCCGGTCCACAGCCTCTTCACCGCGTTCGGCGACTCCGCACCGCTCGGGACCGAGCTCGCGCGTGAGGGTCGCGTGCTCGACGTCCCGTACCATTGTCAGGACACGTCCATCATTCACAACGTGGGGCTGAAGAATTACGCCGCAGCCGACTTCTACGGGCTCCTCGCCGACATGGCGCACGAATGCTACTCGCCGACGGCGATGCTGAAGCGCTTCCGGCGCAATCCCCATGCATGGGCGAGCGGATCGCGATGGATGGGGCTCGTGCGCGCGATGAGCTCGGCATGGCGCGGCCCGCACTACGCGAAGCTCCGTGACCTGTTCGCCACCGACCCGGAGTTCATGGCCTTCGCGTCGGGCGAGGCGTCGGCACCGCGCTCGTTTTTCCGCGCTGCCGTCGCCGCCGAGCTCGGACCGTTCTTCTACGAGCAGCTCCCGCGCGAGGTCGTCGCGTCCCTGGAAGCGGAATGGCCGCAGGGGTACAAGGCCTCGGAGCCGGCACGCGCGGTGAGCTGACCGCGCGCGCTTCCCCATGAGCCTGCCCTGCCCCCGCTGCGCACGCGAGAATCCCGCCGGGATGAACTTCTGCGTCGCATGCGCCGCGCCGCTCACGCGCACCTGCGCGAGCTGCGGAGGCGAGAACCCGCAGGACGCGGCCTTTTGTGGAAAATGCGCGACACCGCTCGAGGCGCCCGCGCCGACGAGGGGCGCAAGCGGGCTCTCGACGGGACCAGCGATCGCGCGCCCCGGGGCTGCCGCGGCGGCGACCAGTCCAGCGCACGAGGCGGGACGGTCGAGCGTCGACGGCGAGCGGCGGCAGCTGACGGTGATGTTCTGCGATCTCGTCGGCTCGACGCAGCTCTCACAGCAGATCGACCCGGAGGAGCTGTGCGACGTGGTGCGCGCGTATCAGGATACGTGCGGAGCCGTCATCCGGGCGTTGGACGGCCACGTCGCGCACTACCTCGGCGACGGTATCCTCGCGTACTTCGGGTATCCCCAGGCACACGAGGACGACGCGGTCCGCGGCGTCAGCGCGGCGTTGGCGATCCTCGAGGAGTTGCCGTCGTTGAACGCGCGCGTCGGCGCCGACGTCGCGGCGTTGCGCGCGTGCCCCCTCGAGGTGCGCATCGGGATCCACACCGGGACGGTCGTGGTCGGCGCGATCGGCAGCGATCCTGGCCGCGACGAGCAGGCGCTCGGCTACACCGTGAACGTCGCTGCGCGGCTGCAGACGCTCGCCGAGCCCGGCAGCGCCGTGATCAGCGCGGCGACCCGGCATCTCGTCGGCGACGCGTTCGTGCTCGAGGACATGGGGACGCCGCCGCTGAAGGGCATCGCCGATCCGTTGCCGGTCTTTCGTGTGGTGCGGGCGAGCGCGACGCGCGGTCGGCGCGGGCGCGAGGGCGCGGGGCTTTCGCCGCTCGTCGGCCGCGAGCAGGAAATCTCGCTCATGATCGATCGCTGGGAGCAGGTGATCGAGGGGCACGGGCAGGTGGTGATCGTGAGCGGCGAGGCAGGCATGGGGAAATCGCGGCTGGTGCAGGCGCTCCGCGAGCGTCTGGCGGCGACCCCGCATGCATGGATCGAGGGTGGCTGCTCGCCGTATCACGAGAACAGCGCGTTCCATCCCGTCGTCGAGTGCCTCGAGCATAGCCTCGCGCTCGGGCGCGACGATGCGCCAGAGGTGAAGATCGCCAAGCTCGAGGCGACGCTCCGGCCGACCGGCACCGCGCTCGACGAAGGCGTCCCCCTCCTCGCGACCCTGCTGTCCGTCCCGGTTCCGGATCGCTATCCGTCGCTCCAGCACTTGAGCGCGGAAGCGCAGCGCCGCAAGACGCTCGAATCGTTGGCCGCGTGGCTCTTCGCGATCAGCGAAGACCGCCCCGTCGTGATGTTGATCGAGGACCTCCACTGGATCGACCCGTCGAGCCTCGAGCTCGTGCAGACGCTCGTCGGGCAGGTGCCGACGGCGCGCGTATTCATGGTCCTCACGTATCGTCCGGGCGTCGACGTCTCCTGGGCGAGCCAATCGCACGTCGTGCACCTCACGTTGCATCCGCTGACGCGCAAGCAGGTGGCGACGATCGTCGACCGTGTAACCGGCGGGAAGGCGCTGCCGAGCGTGGTGCTGGACCACGTCGTCGCCAAGACCGACGGCGTCCCGCTCTTCGTCGAAGAGCTCACGAAGGCGATCCTCGAGTCCGACCTGCTCGTCGAGCACGACCGGCAATTCGAGCGCGCCGATCCGCTTCCGGGATTCGCGATTCCCGCGACCCTGCAGGATTCGCTCATGGCACGTCTCGATCGCCTCGGCCCCGCAAAGGAGGTGGCGCAGCTCGCGGCGGTCCTCGGCCGCGAGTTCCCGCACGATTTGCTCGAGGCGGTGACGTTCCGCGATGCCGCAGCGCTCGCCGCGGCGCTCGACCAGCTCGCGAGCGCGGAGCTCCTCTACCGGCGCGGCACGCCCCCGCGCGCCGTGTACACGTTCAAGCACGCCCTCGTCCAGGAGACCGCGTACCGGTCGCTGTTGAAGAAGAAATGCCAGGAGTACCACGCACGGATCGCACGCACGCTCGAGGAGCGTTTCCCCGAGCGCGTCGCCCTCGAGCCCGAGGTCGCGGCGCGCCACTACGAGGAGGCGGGGCTCGTCGCGCAGGCGATTCCGTTGTACGAGCGGGCGGGCGAGCGGGCGGCGCAACGGTCGGCGCATCGCGAAGCGATCAGTCACCTCCGCAGAGGCATCGAGCTCCTCGCCACGCTGCCCGCGAGCGCCGAGCGCGATCGGCAGGAGCTCCGCCTGCAGGTGAAGCTCGGCGCGCCGCTCCTCGAATCGCGCGGCTACGGCGATGCCGAGGTCCAGCGCGCGTACGCGCGGGCACGAGAGCTCTGCCAAATCGTCGGCGACGCGCCCGAGACGTTCCGGGCGATCTGGGGCCTCGGCGTCTTCTACCACGCGCGGAACGAGCTCGGGACGGCGGTCGAGATGGGACAGTATCTCGTCGACGTCGCCGAGCGCGCCGAGGATCCGGCGCTGCTGATCTCGGCGTCGGTGTCCGTCGGCTGCCCGCAATTCTGGCAAGGCAAGTTCGCGACGTGCCTCGAGTGGATGGAGCGCGCCATCGCGCTCTACGAGCCCGAGCAGCACCGCGGGCTCGCATACGTATACGGCGAGTGCCCGGGCGTCGCGTCGCGCGTCTACGCTGCGATGGCGCTCTGGTATCTCGGATTCCCCGATCGCGCGCTGCGGATGATCGACGACGCCGTCGCGGTGGCGGAGGATGCGATCCATCCCTTCAGCCGCGCGTACGCGCTCGTCTTCAATGCGGCGATCCACGTCCTGCGCCGCGAGCGGGAAGGCGTGCGTCGCGCGGCCGAGGCGGCGACCGCGTTCGCCGAAGAACAGCACCTGACCTTCTGGCTCGAGATCGGGCACTTCTACCGTGGCTGGGCGCTCGCCGAGCCGCAGGGCGGGCGCGCCGCACTCGGCCCGATCGAGTCGGCAGTCGCGCGCCTCGCGGCGAGCGGGACCGAGGTCGGGGCGCCGTCGATACTCGGGCTCTTCGCCGACGCGTACGGCGCGTGCGGCCGGATCGACGAGGCGCTGCAGACGATCGAGAACGCACTCGCCTTGGCGGATCTGCGTCAGACCCCGTTCTGGAGCGCCGAGCTCGCGCGGTTGAAGGGCGAGCTGCTGCTCCGTCGCGACGGCGCCAAGGCGGCGCCCGACGCCGAAGATCTCTTCCGGTGCTCACTCGAGATTGCGCGCGGGCAGGAGGCACGGTCGTTCGAGCTCCGGACGTCCGTGAGCCTCGCTCGCCTGCTCCGCCGCCAGGGTCGGACCGCCGACGCGCGCGCGCTGCTCGCGCCGATCTACGCATGGTTCACCGAGGGCTACGACACCGTCGATCTGCAGGAGGCCCGGGCGCTCCTGGACGAGCTGTCGTGAACGGCGGCAGCGCGTTCCGTCCCGGCTTCGAGTGCGCCGAGGCGGTCGCGATGATGGGCCTCTGCCAGAAGGTCTACGAGGGCCCGACCGGCACCACGCCCGACCCGACCGTCGGACACCTACCCCCGCCGCCGCTGCCCGCCGGGTGGAAGCGGGTCGTCAAACCCCCGACGACGGTTGGTCTCGACAATTACTGGGAGCTCTGGAGCAACACGGCGATCGCCGGTGAGTACGCGGTGGTCGTGCGCGGCACGGTGCTGAGCGCGACGAGCATTCTCGACGATGTACTACTGCCGATGATTCCCGCCCAGGGAACTCTGCCGATGAAGATCCGCCGCTCGCGCAAAGCGCTTCCCTACGTATTCAGCCGGAATGCATTCGCCGCCGTCCATCTCGGATTCGCGATCGGCGCGCTCGCGCTCCTCTTCCAGGACGAGAAGGACGGGATCTGGGTGCAGATGCAGAAGCTCGCCGGTCCGGGCACGCGCTTCTTCATCACCGGGCACAGTCAGGGCGGAGCGATCGCGACGCTCGTGCGCTCGTTCCTCGAGCACCAGCCGGTCGGTGGCCTGGAAGCGGAGAGCTACAAGACCTACGTCTTTGCGCCACCGAAGCCCGGCAACGATCAATACGGATTCGATTTCGACCGTCTGACGGCATTCCCGCGTCGCGCATTCCGGGTGGCGAACACGGAGGACTGGGTGCCGCAGGTGCCGCCGACGCTCCAGTGGATCCGCGACATCAGCACGCCGAATCCCGTATCGTCGCTCGTTGTCACCCCTTTGGTAGACGTCACCGTGCAAACTGTGGTGCGCGCGACACGACTATGGCTGCGAGACCGCGCGCGCCGCAAACTGATCGAGGCCGGCGTGACGAAGACGGCGCTGCCGCTCTGGCCGTCTCTCAACTACGACCGCTGCGGCTCGCCCGTCCCGCTCGCTGGTAGTCACGGGAACAATCCGAAAAACCACAGCGACATGCTGTGGCAGCACCATCTCGGCATGTACTCGCGCCTCCTGCGCGACCAGATCTGCGACGACGCGTAGAATCGGCCGCGCTCGTGATCGGCTACGTCCCCTTGATCTCGCAAGCGTTCTCGCTCCGACGCTCGACCGTGTGGTTGTCCGCCGCCGGCCATGCCGGGTGACCGCACCCGCCGGCAGTCGTTTTCTCACGCAACTCACTGCTCGAGCGCTTTGTCGAGGGCTTCCATCTCGCGGCCGAAGCCGGACCAGTCGCCAGCGCGGAGCGCACCGAGCGCGGCACGGTAGTGGGCGCGCGCGGTCATGGCCGGGGCCACCTCCGGCGAGGCTGCGGTCGCCGGCTCGATCATCCGCGGTGGCGCTGCACCAGGCTTGAACACGGCCGAGAGGGCTGCCTCGAGCGTCGGCTCCATCGCCAGCCGATCGCCGTAGGCGACGATCACGCGCTTCAGCTCCGGGATCTGCCCCTGATCCGAGCGCAGGTAGAGCGGCTCCACGTACACCAGCGAATCCTCGACCGGGATCACCAGCAGGTTCCCGCGGATCACCTTCGAGCCCCTCTGGTTCCAGAGCGAGAGCTGCTGCGAGATCGTGGTGTCCTGGTCGATACGTGCCTCGATCTGCTGCGGCCCGTAGATGAGTCGCTCCTTCGGAAACTCGTACTCCACGAGCTCGCCATACTCGGACGGATCGCAGCGCGCGGCCAGCCAGGCGACCATGTTGCTGCGGTTGGACGGCGTCATCGGCTGCATGAGGATGAACTCCTCGCGCGCACCGCCCGGCAGCTTCATGATGACGTAGTAGGGCTCGACCGCCGAGCCTGCTCCGCCGGCGTTCGCGGTCGGGAGGCTCCAGAGATCTTCCTTGTTGTAGAACACGTCGGGGTTGGTCATGTGGTACGTGCGGTAGATCTCCGCCTGGACGAGAAAGAGGTCTTCCGGATAGCGCACGTGGCGTCGGAGATCCTGGGGCATCTCGGCAAATGGCCGGAAGAGCCCCGGGAAGATCCGGGCATAGGCCGCGAGCACGGGCTCCTTCTCGTCCATGGCGTAGAAGGTGACCGTCCCGTCGTAGGCGTCGACCAGGACCTTCACGGAGTTGCGGATATAGTTGAGACGAAGCCCCCGCACCGGCTCCGAATAGGGGAAGGTCTCGGCGGTGGTGTAGGCGTCCTGGATCCAATAGAGCCGGCCGCCCGACACGACCACATAGGGGTCGTGGTCGAGGAGCAGGAACGGCGCGATCGTCGAGATGCGTTCGGCGATCGAACGACGGAAGAGGATGCGGCTCTCCGCCCGGAGGTTCCCCGAGATCAACAGATTCACGTCGCGGAAGCTCCAGGCGAAGACCGCGCGGCGCAGCCACGACCCGAGCTCGACGCCGTCCTTTCCGGCGTACGAGTTCGAAACGTTCTGCTCGCCTTTCGGATAGTCGAACTCCTCGGCCGCCGCGTTCACGATCACGTAGTCGTCGGTCTTCTCGCCGAAGTAGATGCGGGGCTCCGAGAGCTCGAGGCCGACCGGCGAGCGCGGCGGGATGTCTTTCACGAAGAAGCCCGGCAGACCCTCGCCCTCGATTTCCGTGACCGGGCTCATCACCACGCCGAAGCCATGGGTGAACTGCAGGCGCTGGTTCACCCACGTGCGCGCGTTCGGCGGCAAGAGCGACGGCGTGATCTCGCGCGCCGCAAGCATCACCTGCCGCCGGCCGCCTGCGAGCTCGTAGCGGTCGACGTCGACGTCGTGGAAGTCATAGTAGAGGCGGATCAGCTGCAGCTGGCGGTAGCTGTCGAGGAGCGGCTGCGGATCCCACAGGCGGATGTTCGCGAAGGTCGCCTGGTTGCGCTTGACGGCCGCCTCGTCGAGCGTCTGCGCCGACGGGAACGGCCGCGGCTGAATGGCCTCGAGGCCGTACGCGCGGCGGGTCATGGCGATGTTCTTCTCGAGGTAGGGGCGCTCCAGGCGGAGTTCGTCGGGGCGCACCCGCAGACGCTGGAACACGTCGGGTAGAATCGACGAGGCCATCGCCGCGCCGAACACCACGACCACGGCCGCGACCGGCAGCCGCCAGCCCTGCGCGCGCAGGTTCGCCGCCGCGAGCCCGGCGCCCACGAGGGCCGCGGCCACGAGGATCCATTGGAACGGCAGCTTCACGTGGGTGACCGTGTAGCCGGCGCCGAACACCGCCCCATACGAGGCGAGCAAGAGCTCGTAGCGGCCGAGCCAGTACCCGGCCGCCTTGACGAGCAGAAAGAGGGCGAGCACGAGCGACAACAAGCTGCGCGCCGCTGGCGGCATCAGATGGCCGGGCCGGCGGAAGTCGAGCACGCCACGGAGCCAGAACACCCCGGCGGCGAGCACACCGGCGAGAACCACGCTCGCCATCGCCCCGCCGACGAGCGTCTGATACGCCGGCAACGCGAAGACGAAGAAGCCGACGTCGCGGCCGAAGTAGGGATCTGTGACGCCGAACTCGCCGCCATAGAGCCAGAGCAGATAGTCCTGCCAGCTCGCCGCCTGACCAACCGCGACCAACACCGCGCATACTGCGGCGGCGGCGAGCACCATGGCGCGCCACGGGAGGCGATCGGCGACCGGAGCAATCAGCTCGGGGAGCGTGGCTGGCCCGTTGCCGGTACGCCGGAACACGATCTGCACCACGCCCTTGCGGCCTGTGTGGCGGACGGCAGCGAGCCCGACCGCCGCGACCACCGCGTAGCAGGCGGCGAACGCCAGCGTGAAGCACGCGAGCTTCGCAAGCAGGGCGGTGCGGAACACCACCAAGACTCCGAGCTGACGGAACCACAGGGCGTCGACGAAGAAGCCGCTACCGATCCCCAGCAACGCGATTGCGATGACGACCGCAATCGCACCAGCGATGAGGGAGAGCCTAGGCACGAGCCTCTGCCCTCGTGGCGACGTCGTGCACGATTTCGCGTACCACCTCGGGCGGGCACAGCCGGATGAACAGCCAGAGTCCGGAAAGCACCACCGCGATGTCGTCCATCTCGCCGATCACGGGAATGAAGTCGGGGATGACGTCGAACGGCGAGATCACGTAGGCGAGCGTCAGCACGAGCAGCGCCTTGGGGAGGATCGACACCCGCCGGTCGCGGAAGAGTCGCCAGTAGAGCCGCGCGAAGTTCGGCAGGTGACGGAGCACCTGGAGGAACCGCCCGGTGAAAAGGTAGCGTGGAAGCGACGTGGTCGACAACGCCACGCCCCATGGATGACGTGGCCCCGCGGGCTCGTCAATCGCACCGGCTCAGGCCGCGCCGGCGCGCAGTCGGCGCGCGCGCAGCTTCCATGATACCCCGGTCAGCCGCCGAGCTCTTCGCGGCGGGCGCGGCGCTCCACGAGGTCGTCGAGCTCTTCGAGCGAGACGTCGCTCCGACGGATGAACTGCGCGGGCAGCAGGCTGTACGGAAGCGCGGTGGAAATCTCGCCCGGGTGTCGGCGCCCGTGCGCGCGCGGCGGTGTCGAGGGAATCTGCCAATAGTACGGTGGCGGTACC
>JBGPOW010000141.1:0-10927 GCA_041488235.1 Binatia bacterium | reverse complement strand
GGCGTCGCCGCTGCGTTCCCGGCAGCGGCCGTGCCCGTCGTGTTGGGCGAAGGCACTGCCGAACCGGGTGTCGGTCGATTTGCAGGCGTGGCGAACGGCCGGCTCGGGACCGACGTCGGGGCGGGCATGGCTGCGCCGTCGCCGTCCGCTGCGAACGCCGTGTCGGAAACGCGCGTCGCCGTGCGCGCACCGACCCGCAGCAGTCGATCGAAGGCGTCTCGAAAGCGTTGCCGCTGGGCGTCCAACTTCTCGGGGAGGTCGCTCGCGCCGAAGACGCGTAGCGCCGGCTTGAGCGCGAGCATCGCGTCGCTGATCGAGGCGCGCTCGAGCGGCAAAGCCATCGCCTCGAGCATTCGCGACGGCCGGACGAATGCGGCGAGCTGCGGGTGCTTGAGGCGGACGGCGCGAAACCAGCTGTCGGTGAACGCTTGGAGGTTGGCGATCAGCACGACCGCCCGCGGTCGCAGCGCCGCGAGCTCATCGACGAGGAGATAGTACGCGATCGAATCGAACCCGGGGTAGGCGAGGACACGCATCGCGAGGCCGGCGCGTGGCGCCTCGCGCTCGAGCATCGAGGCGAGCGTGTCCTCGCGACCGAGAACGAGGTGGTCGAGCAACGCGGAGTCGCCGAGCACGACGATCGTACCCGGATCGCTTTCCACGCTCGCCCGCAGCGACGTCAGCGCCTCCTCCATCTCCGGTACCCTGACGTCATGTTGCATCGCGCCGGGCAGCGCCGGCGCCAGCGCCGGGGCCGTCCGCCCGGCGAGCCACACGATCACCCAGAGGAGCAGGACGACGTAGAAAACGGTGCGGAGCGGACGCGCCATGGGCACGAGCTCAGAATTGGAAGTAGATGAAACGCTGCGTGCCGGGCGAGAAGAGAAACACCAGCACCCCGACCGCGGCATAGACGGTGCTCTGCACGAGCGGCGGCATTGCGAGGAAGCGCCGTCCCGGCTCTCGGTCGGCGCACAGCTGATGCACCAGTAGTGCGATCGCGGTCCAGTACGCGGCGCGTGTGAAGGCAGGGGTCACGACGAGGCCCGGTCGGACGAGGCCGCTGAAGAACCGCGCGATATCGGCTGCCGAGCTCGCGCGGAAGAGCACCCAGCCGACGCAGGCGAGATGAAACATCACGAGCCGCCGCAGCAGAACGCCGCCGCCGCTCCCACCCGCCGTGTCACGCGCGCCGCGGCGTTCGCGCCACCAGCGATGCGTCGCGAGCAGCACTCCGTGGTAGCCGCCCCACGCGACGAAGTTCCACGCCGGGCCGTGCCAGAGGCCTCCGAGGAGCATCGTGATCATGAGGTTGACGTACGTACGTGCGACGCCTCGCCGATTGCCGCCGAGCGGGATGTACAGATAGTCGCGCAGCCACGTGGACAGCGAGATGTGCCAGCGTCGCCAGAACTCCGACGGATTCTGCGCTGCGTAGGGCAATCGGAAGTTCGTCGGCAGCTCGAAGCCGAGGAGCGCCGCGAGCCCGATTGCCATGTCGGTATAGCCGGAGAAGTCGAAGTAGATCTGGAAGGCGTACGCGTAGGCGCTGAGCGCGAGATTGAGGCCCGGTTGTGCACGGAGGTTCTTGAAGACCACGTCCACGTACTCGCCGAGGATGTCGGCGCACGCCACCTTCTTGAAGAGCCCGAACGCGATCAGCATGAGCGCGCGCTCTGCCGCGGGCGAGGACAGACGCCGCGGACTCACGAGCTGTGGCATGAACTGGCTCGCACGCACGATCGGCCCCGCCACGAGCTGAGGGAAAAACGCGAGATACAGCGCGACGTCGAGGAAGTTGCGATGGGCCGCGATGCGGCCGCGGTAGACGTCGACCATGTAGGAGATGGCGTGAAACGTGTAGAAGGAGATGCCGAGTGGCAGCAGCACTTTCGCGAGCCGCGGGTCGACGGTGACGCCGAGGAGCGCGACGTTCGCCAGGAGGAACCCGCGGTATTTGAAGTAGGCGAGGATCGCGAGGCTCAGCCCGACGCCGAGCAGAAGCCGCCGCCGTCGCGAGCGCTCGCTCGCCGCGTCGACCGCGAGAGCCGTGACGAAGCAAACGGCCGTCATGGCAAAGAGCAGCAGGAGAAAAGGCGGGCTCCACGAGGCGTAGAAGACGCCGCTCGCGACGAGCAGAACGAGCTTGCGCCCACGCCACGCGCCGCTCGGGACGGCGTAGTACAGGCCGAGAACCACGAGGTAGAAGATCAAGAACTCGGCACTATTGAAGAGCAAACTGGCGACGCCCCCCGTCGAAGCGGCGGCAACTTCGCATCTCCGAGGCACGTGAGCAAGAATCGCGTGTCGTGACCTCTCGTCAATTTGACACGTCGCGAAGATCACGGAATGAAGAGCGCCATGGCCGAGGCGCAAGCGACCAAAGCGTGCTGTCAGCGGACAATCGAGCGCATGATGCGCGTCATTCGCGAGAGCTACGTCTCCTTTCCGGTAATCAAAGACGTGCCGTGCGAGGAGTGCAAAGAGATCCTCGCGATCCGCGTCTACGCGAAGCCGGAGTGACGCGGGTCCGCGTCGTTGCGGTACGGCGCGCGCGGGCCCTTCCGGCATCGTGGTTCCGAGAGTGAGCATGCTCCCGATCTTGATGGCGTTGCGCGTGCGCGGGCGGACGACGTCCGCCGAGCTCGCGGACGCGGCTGGCCTGACGCTCGCCGACGCGCGTGCCCGCTTGGGCGACGCGACAGCGGGTGGACTGGTGCGGGACGAGGGAGGGCTCGTGCTCACGGCGGCCGGTCGTGCTGAGCTCGCCGCGCTGCTCGCGGGCGAGTCGAGCGACCGCGTCGCCCTCGCGGCGCTCTACGACGAGTTCCTCGCGACCGACTCGCGTTTCAAGACGTGCATCACGGCGTGGCAGCTCGCCGCGGCAACGCCATCGCGTTCCGAGGCGGCGCTCGGAGAGCTCCGCACCGTCGCGGCGGAGTCTCGCGCGCTCGTCGAGCGACTCGTCGCGGTCGTGCCGCGCTTCGCGGGGTACGCGCGCCGTCTCGCCGCCGCCGCCGATGCGCTCGCGCGCGGCGACACGCGCTTCGTCGCGAGCCCGCGCGTCGACTCGCTCCATCAGGTGTGGTTCGAGCTGCACGAGGATCTGCTCGTGACGCTCGGGCGGGAGCGCGCCGCGTGAGAGTGCCTGAGACGCGCACGCTC
Organism: Binatia bacterium; assembly: GCA_041488235.1. Classification (GTDB taxonomy): domain Bacteria; phylum Desulfobacterota; class Binatia; order UTPRO1; family UTPRO1; genus DP-19. Next base: position 7,762 of record JBGPOW010000141.1, on the reverse strand, counting down.
GCGGCGCTGATCTTCGACTTCGATCACACGCTCACCGACTTCGGGCGCAACGTCGAATGGCCGAAGGCGCGCGCAGAGCTGGTCGCACTGTACGCGGCGACGGGCATCGACACCGACACGGTGGTGCGCGGCCGCGGCGCGCTCTCGGTGATCGCGGCGCTCGACGCGGCGGTCGCGCAGCAGCACTCGCTCGAGCACGCCTATGCCACGCGCGTCGAGGCGTCGCGCATCCTCGAGCGGGTCGAGGTCGCCGGTGCGCCGCGCGCGCGGCTCCTCCCCGGCGCCGCGGCTGTGCTCGCCGACGCGGCGGCCGCCGGCCTGCGGCTCGCGATCGTCAGCGCCAACGCCGAGAGCGCGATCCGCGCCGCCCTCACGCATCTCGGTGTCGTCGATCGCTTCACCGCCATCGTCGGGCGCGATCCGTGCCGGCCGCTCAAACCCGAGCCCGACCAGCACCGCGAGGCGTTGCGTCTCCTCGATTGCGCCCCCGAAGCGGCGCTCGGCATCGGCGACAGCACCAACGACGTCCGCGCCGCGCTCGCCGCAGGCATGCTCGCGGTCGGCGTTGCTGGCGGCGAGAGCTCGCCCGAGCAGATGCTCGAAGCGGGAGCGTCGTTCGTGTTGGCCGATCTCACGGCCGCTCCCGTGCTGCTGGCACTCTGGCGCGCCGCGGCCGACGACGCTGGGCCACCGTTGTGACGGCGCTACGATTCCACTCCGCCGTCGCAGACGGGCAGCGCCGGTAGCGCGTTGCGCCGCGTCGCGACGAAGTCTCGCATCCGCACGCACGAAAATTGCCGCAAAAAGGCGTCGAGCTTCGTCAGCGTGCCGCCGATCGCCCAATAGTAGATCAGGTACTCCTTGGTACTGAGACGCAGGCGCGGCTGGCGTGCGGAGCCGACCTCGCGCGGATGGACGTAGAGCGCGAACGGCTCGCCGTCGGCGTTCATCGCGCGCGCCCAGCGCAGCTGCAGCCAAAGGGGAAGGCCACGCAAGAAGAACCCGCCGCCGAAGCCGACGTTTCGTCCCCACACGCGGAACGTCGCCGGCGGCAGCTCCGCCAGCGCGAGCGGCGCGCCGCGTACGATCGGCACGTACGGCGTGCGCGGGGCGTCGCGGATGCCGTAGAGATACGTGTGGATCGGGAAGATGCTCGAGTCGTACGTGAACGCCAGCTCCTGCAAGACCTCGAGCGCCCAGAGGGTCCGCGTCGTGATCGACCACGACGGTGCGCGGTAGCCGACGACCTCCGCGCCGGTGATGTCCTCGAGACGGTCTTTGCATGCGCGCACGTCGGCCGCGAACTCGACGCGTGTCTGCGACGAGATCAGGCGGTGATCCTCGCCGTGCGAAGCGATCTCGTGGCCGGCGTCGTGGATGCGCCTCACGAGCCGCGGGTGAGCGGCGGCGACTTGGCCGAGACAGAAGACGGTCGCGCGGGCGCCGTGGCGATCGAGCAGCTCGAGCAGCCGCTCGGTATCGGCATCGACCGTCGAGGTGCTCGACGGTTGCGGCGAGCCGACGTAGTTCCCGTGGAACCAGTCCTCGAGATCGATCGTGAAGAAGTTCTCGACCGGGCGCGGGCGCGCGCGCATCACTAGACCGCGTCGTAGTCGCCCATTGCGAGCGCCCACCCTGCGAGCGACGCGACGGGCTTGCCTGCGTCCCACCCCGGCGTCGTCGCGCGGAAGATCACCGGAAAGGGCTGCGGGGCTAACCGCGCGGGGCACACGAAGAAACCGTTCGCCGCGAGCGCCGCATGTTCCGTCGTGCCGCGATTCACGAGCGCGCCGGCGAGATGCGCCCCCATGCGCGACAGCTCGCCGAGGGCGAAGCGCACGAGCTCGCTTCCGACCGTCAGTGCGTCGGCGCCGTCGTCGACGAAGAAGTCGACGAGCATGCCGCTCACGAGCCGCGACACGACCGTCCGCCGCAAGACGACGTAGCCGCGGACGCGGCCCGCGTCGTACCACGCGTACGTCGCATAGCCGCGCGGGCTCTGCGCGAAGCGCCAGGCGAGAAAGCGCGCGCTGCGCGGCTGGTGGACGCGGAAGCGCTGCGCGAGGACGGCGTCGACCGCGTCGAACGCGGCGCCGAACTCGTCGACTTTGGCGATCTGCGGGAACTGGCGGGTGGCGGGGCGGTAGTAGAGGTCGGCCGGTGCGATCAGCGGTCGCAGCACGGTTCCAAGTGCCGGCCCGAGTTTCGCCTGCAGGAGCCGCGACGGCTTCAGCGGGCGGAGCAGCAGCGGCACGCTGCCGATGTCGCGGAAGCCGAGCGCGCGCGTGAAGCCGGGGTAGGAGCTCTGGTTCGGGAACCCGATGATGAAGCGGCGGCCGCGCGCGGCGCAGTCGGCGATCACGTCACGCGCCAGCGTGGTGAAGACCCCCTGGCCGCGATAGCGCTCGTCGACGAGCGTGAGGAGCGAGAGGGCGCCGTCGTGGACCACGCCGTCGATCGTCAGTTGCACCGGGATGACGACGTATTGCCCGGCGACCGTGCCGTCCTCGTCGACGGCGAGACGAATGATCGCGTCGCCACACGGGTTTCGCCGCAGCAGCCACTCGCAGTACTCGAGCGTGGCGACGTCCTCGGCCGGATACTCCGCGGCGAGGAGCGCGCGAATGCGTTCGGTCGACGCCGATTCGGCTGCGTTCCAAGCAACGGACCGCCACGATTGCCGACGCTTCGATGGGGGAGCGGACATGGACGAGCCCGTGTACGGGCGCTCGCCGATGTAGCCGCCGCGCTTCGTCGTCGTCAAGGATCGGCACCGCTTTCGTCGCGTATTCTCTTGCAAAAATAGTGCTTTGACTTGCCCGTTCGGGCTGTGACACGCTCGCTGAAGATGAAGCTCGTGATCCAGATCCCCTGTCTGGACGAAGAAGAGACGCTGGCGGAGACGATCGCGGCCTTGCCGCAGACGCTCCCGGGCGTCGACGAGATCATCGTGCTGATCATCGACGACGGTAGCACGGATCGCACCGTCGAGGTCGCCGAGGCCGCGGGCGTGACCGAGATCGTCCGCTTTCCCAACCATCAGGGCCTCGCGCGCGCGTTCGCCGCCGGTCTCGAGCGCGCGTTGCAGCTCGGCGCCGACGTCATCGTCAACACCGACGCCGACAATCAATATTGCGCCGACGACATTCCGGCGCTGATCGCGCCGATCGTACGCGGCGACGCCGACGTCGTGATCGGCGACCGCGACGCGGCGAACCTCGCGCACTTCAGCTTGCCGAAGCGGCTCTTGCAGCGCCTCGGCAGCTGGATCGTGCGCCAGCTCTCCGGCACGCGCGTGCCGGACGCGTCGAGCGGCTTCCGCGCGTTCAGTCGCGGCGCGGCGCTCAAGCTGAACGTCCTTTCCGACTTCACGTACACCCTCGAGACGGTCATCCAGGCAGGCAAGAAGCAGCTCGCGGTCACCCACGTGCCGGTGCGCGCCATCGCGACGCGTCGCCCGTCGCGGCTCTTCTCCGGACCGTCGCACTACATCCGGCGCTCGGCGAGCACGATGGTCCGCATCTACGCGATGTACGAGCCGTTCAAAGTCTTCACCCTGCTCGGCGGCACGCTGATCGCCGCCGCGACGGCGATCGGGCTGCGGTTCGTCTACTACTATGTGACGGCCGGCGGGGCAGGGCACATCCAGTCGTTGATCCTCGCCGCGGCGTTGCTGATCATCGGCTTTCTGACCATGCTGATCGGCATGCTCGCCGACCTGATCGGCCGCAATCGCCAGCTCTCCGAGGACATCCTCCTGCGCGTGCGGCGTCTCGAGCTCGCGCTGCGTGCGAGTCGCATCGGCGACTCGCGGCCGTCCGACGCACGCGAGGCGGAGCGTCTGTTGCTGCGCCGGCGAGCCGACGGCTCACCGCGATGATCCGGGCGTGCCTCTTCGGCACCTACACCTCGACGCACCCCGCGAATCGCCTCCTCGCGCACGCGCTCACCGCCGCCGGCTGTGAGCTGAGCGTCTGTCACGAGCCGCTCTGGGAGCGGACGCGTGACAAGATGGCGTCGTTCTTCGGCGCCCGCAATCTCGCGCGCCTGGGGGTGTCGTACGCCGCGGCGGCGGCACGGCTCGCGCGCCGCTGGCGCCAGCTCGAGCCGCCGGACGTCGTCGTCACCGGCTTCAACGGCCAGCTCGACGTGCTGTTGGCGCGGCGTCTCGCGGGACGGCGGGCGCGGATCGTGTTCGCGCCGCTCGTGACGCTCACGGAGACGCTCGTCGACGATCGCGGTGTGTATCGCCGCGGCGGCATGAAGGCGCGCCTCGCCGCGATGCTCGATCGCCGCACGCTGCGCACCGCCGATCTCGTGCTCTTCGACACCGAGGCGCACCGCGCGTACGTCGCCGAGCGCGTCGACAAGCGCGCCCGCACGGCGATCCTCTATCTCGGCGCCGAGCGCATCTTCACGCCCGGTCCGGAGCGGGTCCAGTCGGCCGGCGAGCCGCTGCGCGTCCTCTTCTACGGCCAATACGTGCCGCTTCACGGCGCGCGCACCATCGTCGAGGCGGCGGCGCTCCTCGGCCGCAACTCCGGCATCGAGCTGACGATGATCGGCACCGGTCCGGAGCGCGCCGCCGTCGAGGAGCTCGCGGAGGCACGTAGCTGCACCCACGTGCGCTTCGTCGATTGGGTGCCGTACGAGCAGCTGCCGCAGCTGCTTCGCGAGTGCGACGTGGTGCTCGGGATCTTCGGCACGACGGCGAAGACGAAGATCGTGATTCCGACGAAGGTGTACCAGGCGGCCGCCACCGGTCGCGCGGTCGTGACCGGCGAGACGCCGGCGATCCGCGAGGTCTTCACCCCCGGCACGCACCTCGTGACGGTGCCGCGCGGCGACCCGGGCGCGCTCGCGATCGCGCTCCGCCAGCTGCGTGACGATCCCGCGCGCCGCGCCGCGCTCGGCGCCGCGGCGGCGCGTCTCCTCGCCGAGCACCTCGACTACGTCGCGCAGGGCGCGCGCGTCCGCAGCCTGCTGACCGCCGCCTTTCCCGACCTCGCCGGACGCTTCGGCATCGTCCGCACGGCGGAGCAGCGGCGGCGTGCGATCGGCCTCCGCCCGCTGCCGCAGGCGGGGAAGCCGTGACGATCGGCGGCGGCGCAGCGGCCGCCCGACGGACGCGATGACGACGGCGCCGGGGCGGCCGGAGGGCGTGCCGCCGTCCGCTGCCGAGCGGACGGATCGCACGCCCGCGGCCGCGCCGTCGATCGCGATCGTCGTGCCGACGTGGAACCGCGCCGCCGATGCGGGGCGCTGTCTCGCGTCGTTGGCACGCCTCACCTACGCGAATCGCCGGACGATCGTCGTCGACAACGGCTCGCGTGCGAGCGAGCGCGCGGCGCTCCACGCGGCCGCGAGCGGCGCAGTGACGACCGTCATCGAGCTGCCGGAGAACCGCGGGTTCGCCGCGGCGGTGAACACGGGAATCGCGGCAGCATTCGCGGCCGGGTGCGACGCGGTTCTCGTCCTGAACGACGACGCCGAGGTCGATCCCGGGCTCCTCGAGGCGCTCGTCGCCGCGGCCGCCGCCGATCCCGCGGCCGGCATCGTCGCGCCCCGCATCGTCGACGCGGAGAGCGGGCGCGAGGTGTCGCGCGGCGAGCGCGTTTACGTGCCGCTGCTCTGCCTGCCGCGCACGTGGCTGCGCGTGCGCGGAGCGCAGCGCGCGCCGTACCGCGTGAGCGGCGTGCTCGGCGCCGCGTTTCTCGTGACGCGCGCGTGCTGGGAGCGCGTCGGCGCGCTCGCCGAGCCGTTTTTCGCGTACTACGAGGAGGTCGAGTACTGGCTGCGCGCGCGCGCCGCGGGGTTCGCGATCGTCGTCGTGCCGGACGTCGCCGTCCGGCATCGCGGCTTTCGCGGCTTCGCCGGCGGGTTCACGCCGCTCGCCGCGTATCTCAAAGCGCGCAACTTACCGCTCGTCGTGCGCCGCCACGGTCGACCGCTCGACTGGCTCGTGTTCCTGCCGACGTACGTGGCGATGATCGCGGCGAGCCTGCTCGGCTATGCCGTCCGCGGCGGCGGCGCCGCGGTGATGCGCGCGCTCGTGCGCGGCATGCGCGACGCGTGGGATGGGCGCGGCGGGCCGCCGCCGGCGACGCTCGTGCCGCGGGACGCGGCCTGACGTGCGAGTCGCGATCGGCGCCGTCGTCCGCACGCTCGGCGGACCCGCGACCTACGCGACCGAGCTCGTTGCCGCGCTCGCCGCGCGGCGCACCGCGGGCTGCGAGTACGTCGTCATCACCGACGGTCCCGAGGCGTTCGCCGGCGTCGACGTCGAGCTGATCCGCGCGCGGCTTCCGAGCGCGTACGCGCAGGTGCTGTGGGACCACGTCGCGGTGCCGGCGGCGCTGCGCCGCGCGCGTGTCGATCTGTATCACGGCACGAAGAACACGCTGCCGCTCTGGCAACCGTGTCCCGCCGTCGTCACCGTACACGACCTCGCCGTGTATCGGCATCCGGAGAGCTTCGCGGCGGTGCAGCGCTGGCATCTCCGCAGCCACGTGCCGCTCGCGATGCGCAGCGCCCGCGCCGTGATCGCCGTGTCGCAGCACGCCGCCGCCGACTTGCGCGCCGAGTTTCCGGCGGCGGCGGCGAAGGTACGGCCGATCGCGAACGGGGTGAGCGCGCGCTTCCGGCCGCCGACGGATCCGCAATCGCTCGGCGGCTTCCGCGTGCGCCACGGTCTCGGTGCCGGGCCGCTGGTCGCATATCTCGGGACGCTGCAGCCGCGAAAGAACGTCGAGCTCCTCGCGGCCGCGTTCGTCCGCGCGCGCGCCCGCGTGCCGGATGCGGAGCTCCTCCTCGCCGGCCGCATTCGCCCCGGCTACGAGCCGGTGCTGCCGACCGACGGCGTGCACCGCATCGGACCGCTCGCCGCGGCGGAGCTGCCGCTCTTCTACGGCGTCGCCAGCGTCCTCGTGAGCCCGTCGCTCTACGAGGGCTTCGGTCTCACGCTGCTCGAGGCGATGGCGTGCGGCTGCCCGGTGATCGCGCTCGCGCGCAGCGCGGTGCCCGAGGTCGTCGGCGACGCCGGGCTCCTCCTCGACACCGTCGACGAGTCGGCGCTCGCCGATGCGCTCGTGCGCGTGCTGCGCGACCCGGTGTACGCCGCCGAGCTACGCGCGCGCGGCCTCGCGCGCGCGGCGACGTTCTCGTGGGCACGCGCCGCCGAGGCGACGGAAGCGGTCTATCGCGAAGTCGCGAATCGCGGCGACGCCCGCGTTGCGTGAGGTCGCGACAGCGTCGCCACGTCCCATCTCGGAACTAGGCGTAGCCGTCCATCTCCTTCGCAAGCCGCTCCGCCTGCGCGCTCGCGCCCATCTCGGCGTAGCGCCGTCGGGCCTTCTCGAGCTCGCGCTGCGCGGCGGGCGCGTCACCGCGCAGCCGCGCCAAGTGCGCGCGGCATTCGTGTACCTCGGGCTGGTAGGCCTGGGCGCTGGTTTCGTCGATCAGCTCCTGGGCACGGACCAGCGCCGGCTCTACACGCGCCAGCGCCGCCGCATCGGCGCGCCGGAGCTGGGTGTGGGCCAGAGCGAGATGCGCACGTACCTCGTCGCACCTGGAGTGCTGCGCGTGCGCGATCGTGATCGCCGCTTGCGCCTCGTGCTCCGCACGATCCAGGTCTCCACGCCCGAGCAACGCCTTCGCCAACTCGGCGCGGACCCAGCCTTCGATCAAGCGATTGACGCCGCTGGTCGCCGCGCGCAGTGCCTCTTCCAGTGCCGCGACGGATTCGTCCCACTCGGTATTGAGC
>JBGPOW010000140.1:0-11021 GCA_041488235.1 Binatia bacterium | reverse complement strand
GTGTTTTCTTTTGTGGTCCCTCTCACACCCCTACTGGCCCCCCCCCCCCAACGCCCCCCCGACCCGCGCCGGCCCCCCCCCCGCCCCCACACCCGCCGCGCGCAGAACGTCCGCCGGTGCAACCTTGGGCGCGCCGTGCTACTCCGCGATGATGGCGAACCGACGCCGCGACGCGGTCTTCAGCGAGAAGGAGTTCTACCTCGACGAGTTCCGCGGCCGGACGCTCGTCTTCGCGGTGCATCACGACGCTGCGCCCGAGCGCCTGCGTCTCCTCGGCGAGGTCGCGCGCGATCTCCTGCTGAACGACACGCGCGTCATCGTGCTCCTCGGCGGCGGCGCTGCACGTGGCCGCGCCGGGCTCCGGGCGCTCGATCGCGCGCTCGTCGCGTCGTCGGCACAACCGTCGCTGCCGTTCGTCGCGCGGCCGCTCACGGCCGCTCCCGATGCCCCGGTGCTGACGTTCGCCGCCGCCGCCGTCGAGGCGCCGATCGCGGAGCCGCTGCTGCTCGACGCCTGGCGCGTGCTCCGTGTCGGGCCGCTCCTCGTCGGCTGCTGTCTCGACGTCGGACCGGAGCGTCTCGTCGACTTCGCGCAACGGCTCGGCGCACGCTTGCGAGTGCACAAGCTCGTCGTGGTCGATTCCGATGGCGGCGTGCGGCCGCCCGACGCGGCGTCCGTCCTGTCGTTCATGGACGAGTCGGTGATGGAGGCACTCCTGCGCCGCGGGGAAGCGGAGTCGGCCGGTCTCGCGGCGCGCCGCGCGATGCTCGCGGCGATTCGCGGCGCGCTTCTCGCCGGCATCGCGTCGGTGAACCTCTGTACGCTCGACGGCCTCGCGCGCGAGCTCTTCACCTACGAGGGCTCGGGGACGCTCTTCACGCACGAGGATTACTGTCGCGTCGCCCCGCTCGCGCTCGACGACTACCACGAGGTCGAGAAGCTGCTCGAACGCGGCCAGCGCGAGGGCTACTTGAAGCACCGCGATGCCGACGAGATCGGCCGCATCCTGATCTCCGGCTACGGCGCGACGATCGGCGAGCACCACCTCGCGGGCGTCTGCGCGCTGCAATGGGACGCGTACGTCGCCGAGCGGGCGGGGGAGATCGTCGGGCTCTACACGATCACCCGCTTCAAGGGGGAGGGCGTGGGGGTGAAGCTCGTCGATTGCATGAAAGCGGAGGCGCGCCGCTTGGGGCTCGCGTACCTCTTTGCGTGTACGACCCAGGAGCGCGTCGGCCAGTTCTTCGAGCGCCAAGGCTTCCGGCGCGTCTCCGCTGACGACGTGCCCGCCGCCAAGTGGCGGTGCTACGATCCCGCGCGCCGCGCCGCCGTCGCGGTGTACCGCTGGGATTGCTGAGTTCCGCAGCTCGCACGCGACGTATTCGTATCTGCGCCGAGGTCCATTGCCGCTTACCGCGCCCTCGACGTATGCTGCGGCCATGGCACGTCGAAACGAAGAGGCGTCCGCGTCGTGACGCGCGGCTTGCGCGCGCTCGCCGTCGCTCTCCTGATCGCGGGGCTCCTCGGCAGCGCCGCCGCGGTGGCCGCGGCGCTCGGCGACGAGGCGTACTATCGGGCGGCGTCGGCGCTCGAGCGCCATGCCGACCACATCCTGTTTCAGGCGGAGTACCAAGCGGCGCTCGCGCGCCACGCGGCATATCTCGTCGCGGCGATCGTCTGTGGGATCGCAGGCGTCGTCGGCGCGGCGATCCTCTTCGCGCTCGCCACGATCTTGGCGCGCGTGCACCGCCTCGAGGAGCGCACCGCCCGTTGACGACGCGGCTCGGCGCCGACGGGATCGTCGCCGCGATCGGCGACGCCGTGGCGCCGTTCGGCGTGAACCTCGTCGGCGTCGCGCGGCAGGCGGCGTACGACGCGCTCGTACCGCCGCAGTACCGTCTCGGCCCCACGTCGCCGCCGGTGGTCACGCCGCCGCTCGCGGGGGTCGTGCCGCCGTCTTCGATCGTCGTTCTCGGGAACGGCGGCGGCGCGTTCTGGGCTGCATTCCGGGCTCACGTCAGTCGCCATCCGGCGGCTGCGGCGCGGCCGCATCCGCTCGACGACTTCACCCGCGACGTGATGGAGTCAGCGGTGCTCCCCGTGCTCGCGCGCGACGGCGTCGCCGGCGTCCTCCGGCTCCCGTTCGACGATGTCCAGCCGCCGCTCTCGTTCGTCCACTTGGCGGAGGCAGCGGGTCTCGGCCGTCGCAGTCTCGTCGGCGTACTGGTGCATCCCGAGTTCGGACCGTGGATGGCGCTCCGCGGCGCGCTCCTCCTCCACATCGCGACGACCGCAGCGCGGCCGGCCGCCGGCTTCGACCCGTGCGCCGTGTGCCGCGAACGCCCGTGCATCGCCGCTTGCCCGACGGCGGCGGTGGCCGCGTCGGGCTGGAGCGCCGAGAGCTGCGCCGCGTACCGCGTTGCCGAGACGGGACGCTGTGACGACGGTTGTCACGCGCGCCTCGCATGCGTCTACGGCCGCGCGCATCACTATCCGGCGGACGCGATCGCGTATCATCAAGGCCGCGCCCGCTCGGTCATGGAGCGGGTGCTGGACGCGCGCCGCCGGTCAGGACCGACGGGATCCTGAGGCGCGCCGGCGTTCATCCGTCCGTTCGCCCGCGATCGGCACCGTCAGCCGTACCTCCGTGCCGCGAGACGGCAGCGCACGGATGCGCAGACGGGCGCGCATGAGCTCGGCGCGCTCGCGCATGGTCACGAGTCCCAAGCCGGCGGTGCGCTCGCGGGCGAGGCCGACGCCGTCGTCGCGTACCAGGAGAACGACGTCGTCGCGCTCGCGTCGCAGGCGGATCGCGACGCGCGTCGCGTGCGCGTGTCGTGCCACGTTGGCGAGCGCTTCTTGCGCGATGCGGAAAAGATGCAGCTCGTGCTCGCGGTCGAGGAGGCCGCCGACGTCGGCCGTGCGCAGATCGAGCGTCAGCGCGTGACGTTGGGCGAACTGCTGCGCGTGGGTGCGCAGCGTCTCCTCGAGGCCCTGCCCGACCAGCTCCGCCGGATGGTAGTCGCGCACGATGCGCGCTACCGATTCGGTGATGCCGCGGATCGTGGCGAGTGTTGCCTCGAGCGCCGGCCGCGCATCGGCGGCGATCGGCTCGGCCGTGCTCTCCACCGACCGCAGCAGCTCGCCGACCGTCGCCAGCGCGCGTCCGACGTCGTCGTGGAGCTCGCTGGCGACGCGCTGGCGCTCCGCTTCGAGCGTGCGCAACATGCGCTGGGTGAAGGTCTTCTGCGCCGTCTCCATCTGCTTGCGGGCGCTGATGTCGCGGACGACGCCGAAGGCGTACCGCTCGCCGTCGGCATCGAAGAGCCCGACGCTGACCTCGACCGGGAAGAATGAGCCGTCCTTGCGTCGCGTGCGAGTCTCGACGAGAGGCAAAGGGCCGGTGTTCGCGAGCGCGTCGATCGTCTCCCGATAGAGCTCGAGCGGGTAGTCGGGATCGATGTCCGACGTCGTCATCGTTTGCAGCTCCTCCCAGGTGTAGCCGGTGAGGTCGAACCCGCGTTGGTTGACGTAGCGGAAGCGGCCTTCGTAGTCGGTCACGTAGAACGCCTCGATCGACATGTCGGCCATGCGGCGAAAGACACTGAGCTCGAGCGGCGCCGGCAGGTCGCCGGCCGTGTCGTCCGACGCGAGGCTCGCAATCGGCGCCGGTGTCGTGGGTGCGAGAGGTTCCGCGGCGGCGGCGTCGACGAGCGCATCGGGCTCCGCCGCAGCGGACGGCGCGTCGGGAATCGGAACGCTGACGCGCACCTCGGTGCCGCCGCGCGGCGCGCCGTGGATCGTCAACTCGGCGCCCATCAGCTCCGCGCGCTCGCGCATCGTCACGAGGCCGAAACCCGACACCTGCGCCGGATCGCCGGCGAGCCCGGTCCCGTCGTCGCGGACGACGGCGACGACGCGGCGGCGCTCGCGCTCGAGACGCACGGTGACGTGGCGGGCGGCGGCGTGTCGTGCGACGTTCGCGAGCGCCTCTTGCACGATGCGGTAGACGTGCAGCTCGTGCTCGGCGGGCAGAAGCCCGGTGACGGCGCTCGTCGACATCCGCAACATGAGACCGTGGCGACGCGCGAACTCGTGCGCGCGCGTCCGGATCGTGTCCTCCAGCCCGAGGCCGAGCAGCTCGGCGGGATGGTAGTCGCGGACGAGGCGGGCCACCGACTCGGTGATTTGGCCGATCGTCGCGTGCGTGGCGGCGAGCGCGCGTTGCGCCTGCGGCGGCACCGACTCCGCGGTGCCGTACAGCGTGTGCAGCAGCACGCCGACGGTCGCGAGCGCCTGGCCGACGTCGTCGTGCAGCTCGCGTGCGACGCGTTGGCGCTCGGCCTCGAGCGTCTGCAGAATGCGTCGCGTGAGATTGCGTTGCGCTGCTTCCATCCGCTTGCGCTCGCTGATGTCGCGGACGACGCCGAAGAGATAGACGTCGTCGCCGACGTCGATCCGTGCGACGCTGATCGCGATCGGCGCGATCGTTCCGTCCTTGCAGCGCGTGATCGTCTCGAATTGCGGCGCCGCGGTGCCGTGCTCCATCGCGTTCACGAATTCGCGGAAGCGCTCGGGTGGATACTCGGGATTGATGTCGGAGACTGTCATGTGGCTGAGCTCGGCCTTGCTGAACCCGCTGTGCGTCACCGCGCGTTGATTGACGTACAGGAACCGTCCGGTGGCGTCGCAGAGATAGAACGCGTCGCCCGACATCTCCGCCATCTGGCGGAAGACATTCAGGTCGAGCGGCGCCGCAGGGGGAGCCGCATGCGCCGTGTGGCGCGGGCCCGCTGACACGAGCCGACGCTACTGCCCGCCACTCGCCGCGGTCAAGCGTCGCGCGTTGCCGCTGCCCGGCGTACGGTAGCCGGAGCCGCGCCCGTCGTAACCGAGCGCGTCAATTCTCGATGACGATCACCCAGCAGCCCTCGGTACCGTCGTGCGTCACGACTTGATGGCCCTCCGCCTCGGCCGCGCGCGGCAAGTCGCGCGCCCCACGCGGGTCGTCGAGCACGATCTCGAGAATGTCACGCGGCGCGAGCTCCGCAAGCGCCATCTTTGCCTTCGCCCAGCTGAGCGGGCAGGCAACCCCGCGCAGATCGAGATGACAATGCGTCGGCATCGCAATGAGTTACCAGAGCGGCCGGCGCCCCGCGAGCGTCGCGCGGCGGAACGCGCGGCGGAGGGACACGGGAGGAGTCGCCCGCTGCACCCGTTGTGCGCACTGAACCTTTCGCGCACGCGGGGTGCAGCGGGCGATTCCTCCCGTGTCCCTCCGCCGCGGATGCGGCGACCGGCTCGTGTGTGGCGCGCGCTCGCTTGACAGCTTCACTGGTCGCCGAGATAGTCGATCGGATGACGCATGGCAGCGCGACGCACATCGATGCGGTAACGCCGGATCCCGGCGTGCGTGCCGACGTCCGCAACATCGCCATCGTCGCGCACGTGGACCACGGGAAGACGACGTTGGTCGACGCGATGCTGCACCAGAGCGGGATCTTCCGCGCCAACGAGATCGTCGTCGATCGCGTCATGGACTCGAACGACCTCGAGCGCGAGCGCGGCATCACGATCCTGGCGAAGAACACCGCGGTCACGTATCGCGGCGTGAAGATCAACATCGTCGATACGCCGGGGCACGCCGACTTCGGCGGCGAGGTCGAGCGCACGCTCGCCATGGTCGACGGCATTCTCCTCGTCGTCGACGCTTCCGAGGGGCCGCTGCCGCAGACGCGTTTCGTCCTGAAAAAAGCGCTCGAGCTGGGTCTCTCGGCGGTGGTCTGCATCAACAAGATCGACCGTGCCGACGCGCGCCTCGCGGAGGTCTTGGACGAGGTCTACGGCCTCTTCATCGATCTCGGCGCCGACGATGCGCAGCTCGACTTCCCGGTCGTGTACACGAATGCGCGCGCCGGCATCGCGCTCCGCTCGCCCAGCGATACGGCGACGACGCTCCAGGTGCTCTTCGACACGATCGTCGAGCGCCTTCCCGGACCGCGCTGCGACCCCGAGGCGACGACGCAGTTCCAGGTCAACAACCTCGACTACAACGACTACGTCGGGCGGCTCGCGATCGGACGGTTGGTCGCGGGCGAGCTCGTCGCCGCCGGGCAGTACACCCACTGTCACGGCGACGGACGGCAGGAGCCGTGCAAGGTGACGTTGCTCTACTCGTGGCACGGTCTCGACAGAACCGAGGTGCCGAGCGCCCGCGCCGGCGACATCGTCGCGATCGGCGGCATCGAGGACCTCGCGATCGGCGACACGATCGCCGACCGCGAGCGGCCCATGCCGCTGCCGCCGATCCGCATCGAGGAGCCGACGATCGCGATGATCTTCGGCGTCAACACCTCGCCGTGGGGCGGCCGCGAAGGACAGTACGTGACGTCTCGGAAAATCCATGAACGGCTCTTCGCCGAGGCGCGGCGCAACGTCAGCTTGCGTGTCGAGGAGACCGGCCAGCCCGACATGGTGTGCGTCGCCGGCCGTGGCGAGCTCCAGCTCGCGATCCTCATCGAGACCATGCGGCGCGAAGGCTACGAGCTGCAGGTCTCGAAACCGACGATCATCACCCGCGAGGAGAACGGGCAAGTGCTGGAGCCGATGGAGCTCGTCTACGTCGACGTGCCGGAGGACTTCATCGGCATCGTCTCGCAGATCCTCGCCGTCCGCAAAGGGATCATGACGGGCATGGAGCACGAGGACTCGGGGCGCGTGCGACTGGAATTCACGGTGCCGTCGCGCGGCCTCATCGGCTTCCGCTCGTATTTTCTCACCGCGACGCGCGGCACCGGCGTCATGAACGTCCTCTTCAACGGCTACGCGCCGTGGCTCGGGCCGATCCGCGGCCGCACGAACGGTGCGATGGTTGCCGATCGCGAAGGACCCGCAACGCCGTACGCCATCTTCCATCTCCAGGAGCGCGGCACGATCTTCGTGAAGCCCGGGACGCCGGTCTACGAAGGCATGATCGTCGGCGAGTATTCGCGCGACAACGATCTCGACGTGAATCTGACGAAGGAGAAGAAGCTCACCAACATGCGGGCGAGCGGCCACGACGAGGCGACGATTCTGACACCGGCGCGCGAGATGGGTCTGGACGCCGCGCTCGAGTGGATCGCCGAGGACGAGCTCGTCGAGGTGACGCCCGCGAGCGTGCGCATGCGGAAGAAGATCCTCGCGAAAGGCTTACGGCCGAAAGGCCAGCAGCAAGCATAGTCGCTCCACGTCGCGCGGCGCACGAGAAGCGCCGCGCCGTGCCCCCACCGACGAAGAGGCCGTTGCCAGGCGAGCGCGGGCGGACGGGTCGGCTCCGCGCGAGGATCGCTCGCGCGGGGCACCGGACACGGTGTGAATCTTCCGTACTCCGAAACTTACATGCCGAAGTGGCTCGCTCTTTATGCGCGCTTCGCCGACCCGTCCGCCCGCGCTCGCCTACCGACCACCTCCGCCGTCGCGGACAGCGCGCTGCGCTCGCGCGCTGCGCGCGCAACGGGACGACGCGTTGATGTGGCGTTCGAGTCGCCGCAAGAGCGCCTGCCCGTGAGATTGCGCTCGTCGACGCGTCGCGGTGCAGCTGCGGGTGCGCCGCGCGCGCGTGATGTACGCGACAGACGCTGCTGCGGGGGCGGGCGGCGGCGCGGGGCGCGGTGGGTCGGCGGAGCGCGCATAAAGAGCGAGCCATTACGGTCAAGACGTTTCGGAGTACGGAAGTTCTAATGCGTGTCCGGCAACCCGCGCGAGCGATCCTCGCGCGAAGCCGACCCGCCGCGCCCCGCACCGCCGCCCGCCCCGGCGCGGGCGTCTCAGCCGAGATGGCGCACGACGTCGCGCAGGAAGTCCTGCTCGAAATCGGCGTACGGCAGCGAGAGCGCTTGGCGAAATGCGTCGTCGCTCGACGGTGCGGTGGCCATCGCTTCGAGCAGGCGGCGTACGTTGTACGCGCCCTTTTTGCGCAGGAGGTAGTCGGCAGCGAAGTACGCCTCTGCATACGCGAGGCTCGCGTCGTCGCGGCCGAGCCTCGTGAAACCGCCTTCGAGCACCGCGAGCGGCACGAGACCGTCTTGGCCGAGCGCCAGGCGCAGGCGGCCGGCACGGCCGGGCTCGTCGGTCTCCTCGGCGACTTGCGCCAGCCCCTCGTTCAGCCACACCGGCGCCTTGCCGCGGCTGAGCGTCACGATCGCGGCATGCGCGTATTCGTGTCGCAGCGTGCGTGCGACGCGCTCGTTGCCGCGCGCGAGACCGCCGACGGGCAGCTTGATACGTCCGTCGTACACGGCGCCGCTCCAATGCGGCGAGTTGGTGATCTCGCGGAACTCCTCATCGGGGTAGAGGATCACCTCGAGGCGCTCGAGCGGGTAGTAGGCGAAGCGTGCGCCGACGCGCCGATAGGCGTCCTCGAGCTCAGTGAGGACGATGCGCCCGGCGCCCGTGTTCTCGCGCCCCTCGAACTTGAGGACGAAATGCGAGCTCGCGAGCGACTGGAAATTGCGCTCGGCCTCGGCGTCGCGTCGCAGGCGCTCGACGGTCGCCGCGAGGCCCGGGCGATCCGCGCCGGCCGCGACGGCGCGGTCGAGCATCGCCAGCGCGTGCTCCTGGTCGTGGCGCTCGAGGTAGATGCGTCCGAGCGTGAGGTAGGTCTCCACGTCGTCGCCGCCGCTCGCGAGCGCTTGCTCGAGCGTCGTGCGCGCGAGATCGAGGTTGCCGAGGCGATAGTACGCGTAGCCGAGGCCGCGCGCGATCTCGGACCGGTCGCCGAGCCGGCGCGCCTCGACGAAGCGCGCGACCGCCTGGTCGAAGTGCTCGGCGGCGATCTCGGCGAAGCCGGCGTTGATGAGCGCCGCTTGCAGGTTCTTGCCGTAGAGCGCGTTGCCGGGCTCGAGCGCGTGCGCCTCGCGCAAGAGCGCGATCGCCTGCGCCGACTCGCCGCGCGCCGCGAGCTCGACTGCGGTGCGGTTCTTGGCCTCGGCGGGGGACGGCGGCTCGTCGGACAGCTGGCTTTGCGCGCCCGCGTCGTCGGCGTCGTCGCCGCGCGCCGCGCCCGGACTCGCCGCGCGCGCCGACTCGTCGAGCACCGCGCCCGGCGCCGCATCGGGTGCGACGTAGAGGCGGGGCGCGACGCCGAGTGCGACCTGCGGCGCGCCGAGCGTCCCCGGTGTGCCGGTGCCCGTCGCGGCGCCGCGCACGCCGCGCAGCGATACCGCGCCCCATGCGAGCGCGGCGACGAGCGCCAGAAGCAACGCGAGTTGGGAAACGGCCGCTCGCACGAACGACGATCCCGAGTGCGACCCTCAGTGGATGTTGCGCGGCAAGTCGGTCGCCTCGGCGGTCACGCCGAACGCGGCCTCGTAACGCTGAATGTTCTCTTGCAACGCGCGCACGATCCGCTTCGCGTGTTCCGGAGTGGTGACGATCCGCGATCGCAGCGTGGCGACCGTCTGCCCGGGTGTCGCCTGCTGCGGCGGCACGAAGAGGAAATCGAGGACGAACTCTTCTTTGCGGTGGCTGACCATCATGAGATTCGCGTAGACGCCGAGGCTCGTCACCGGGTCGGAGTGGATCGCCATTTGATGCTGGTGCACGTGTCGCTGCGCGTCGTTTGTGTCGTGGTCGTCGGTCATGCGGGCGCTCCTTCGGCGCCGACCAGCGCCGTGAACTGCGCAGCGAATCGCGGCCCGGTGCCGCGCTCCTCGTGCTTGAAGTAGACGAACGCCTGCTCCCAGCGGGCGCCGCCGATGCGCTCCGCCCAGCCGCGCAGCGTCTCCTCGTTGTAGTCGCTGCGCCGCAAGCGGAAGTAGCCGAACGGCGCCGTCACCTCGAAGGGCGTCGTGCGCTCGTCGGTGTCGGCGATGCAGAGCGCGACCCCGAAACGCCGCAGCACCTCGTACGTGTCGTCGGCGTGCCACGAGGGATGGCGGAACTCCATCGTCGCCATCAAGCCCGTCGGCAGGTCGTGCAGGAACACCTCGAGCAACTCGACATCCTTCTTCATGAACGGCGGCAACTGAAAGAGCAACGGGCCGAGCTTGGGGCCGAGCGTCTCGGCGATCTCGCAGAACGACGCGAGCGTGTCCTCGATGCTGCGCAGCCGCTGGTCGTGCGTGATCCGGCGCGGCGCCTTCAACGAGAAACGGAACCCGTCAGGCGTCTCGCGCCCCCAATTCGCGAGGATCCGCACCGTCGGCATGCGATAGAACGTGTAGTTGATCTCGACGGTGGTGAACCGCTGCGCGTAAAACGGCAGCATCTGCTTCTCGGCGATCTGCTCCGGATAAAACGATCCCTTCCACTCTTGGTAGTTGTATCCGGAGGTGCCGATCCAGTAGTGCGCCATACGTATTCACTCGAGCTCGCGTCACGAACGATCCGCCACGCTCGCGTCATTATCGACGGCATGTGCGGCCTCGGCAAGCGGCCAGTCGCGGCAAGCGGCCGACTATCCGAGGAGCGCTCAGCGATTGAGGAGCGGCCGCGGCTCGTGCGGCGGAAACGCGACGGGCGCAGGCGGCGACGTCTCCGCCGACGTCTTGCCGCGGGCATCCTCGCGGGTCACCTCGTCGCGCGGCGGCGTCCGCGTCTCCAAGCATCCGGCGACGCCGACGAGCAGTGTCGCGACTGCGATCATCCCGAGCGTACGCATCGCACCCTCCTTCGCCGAACCCTCCGCCGGTCGTAGCGGGCGCGTTAGCCGCGCGCAACCGATCGGGGGTCCCGGTCCCCGTTGCACGCGCTGAACGGCGGCGCGCGCGCGGCCGTCGGCGTCCGCGCGAACGTCACGGGCGCATGCGGACGTCGAGGACGCGCGCACGTCGTGGTCAGCGCGCCAAATTCTACGTCCCTGCGCACGTCATTCGCGTGCTCCCGCCGCGCGTGTAACGGCGGCGCTCGAGCGTGCGTCGTTGACCCACGCTCCACGTCCGGCACGCGCGCGCCGTCGAACGCGCGCCGTCACGGGCGGCGGCGGGCTAGAACGGGGTGCGCGGGGACTTATAATTTGCGCGCTGACCACGACGTGCGCG
>JBGPOW010000139.1:0-11024 GCA_041488235.1 Binatia bacterium | reverse complement strand
CGGCGACACCCGCCGCACGCGATTGGAACGATGTCGAGCCGGTGCGTGCGCCGCGTGAGCGGAACGAAGCGATCGATTGGCTTCGCGGCGCGGTGATGGTGCTGATGGCCCTCGACCACACGCGCTCGTTCATCGGCGGCGCGGTCGAGCTCGATACCGCGATGCCGGCGCTCTTCTTCACGCGCTGGGTGACGCACTTTTGCGCGCCCGTCTTCGTGCTCCTCGCCGGCACGGGTGCGTTTCTCCACGGGCGACGGCTCGCATCGCCGGCCGCACTGGCGAGGTATCTGCTGACACGCGGCCTGTGGTTGATCGTGGTCGAGGTGACGGTCGTCCGGTTCGTGTGGACGGGGCACATTGGACCGGAGCACGTGTTCTTGCAGGTGATCTGGGCGATCGGCGCATCGATGATCGCGCTCGCCGCGCTCGTGTCCTTACCGCGATGGGTGATCGTGCTCTTCGCGCTGGTCCTCATCGGCGGTCACGACGCGTTCGATGCGATCCGCGCCGACCAGCTCGGATCGGCTCGCTGGTTGTGGCTGCTGCTCCACCAACCGGGCATGCTCCAGCCGTTCGCCGGCGCAGATTGGTTCGTGCTCTATCCGCTGGTTCCATGGGTGGCCGTGATGGCGGCGGGATACGCGCTCGGACCCTGGGCATTGCTGCCGCGGGCGCAGCGACGGACGAGGTTCGCGCGTCTCGGCGCGGCGTTGATGGTCGGCTTCGTGATCGTGCGGGCGACCAACCTGTACGGCGACCCGCAGCCGTGGACCACCGACCACGGGTGGCTCCGCGCAGCGCTCGCGTTCTTGAATTGCGAAAAGTACCCGCCGTCGCTGCTCTACCTCGCAATGACGCTCGGCCCCGCGTTCGTCGTGCTGGCGTGGGTCGATCGTCCGCTCGGCCGATGGGCGGAGCGGGTCGCCCTCTTCGGGCGGGTGCCGCTCTTCTATTACGTCATGCACCTGGCGCTGATTCACGCCGTCGCCATCGCGCTCGCCTGGCGTGCGCTCGGCCGCGACGCCGTCACGCAGGCATTTCTCATGACCGGCGGGCTCCGCTACTCGCTTCCCGCCGTCTATGTGCTGTGGGTGGCAGTCGTCCTCGCGCTCTATCCGGCATGCCGCTGGTTCGCCGGCGTCAAGCGACGCAGCGACGCCGTCTGGATGAGCTACCTGTGAGCCGGCTCGTGCGCCTGACCGTGATCGCAATGGGGCTTTCGGCGTGCGCCGTCAGTGCCCGTCGCGCGCTGCCGATCGCCGCAGGTGCACCGCCCGCTGCGGAGCAGCCGACCGCGTTCGTGGCGGCGGTCGCGGCGACGGCCGATCGTATCGCGGCGGTATCGGAGGACGTTCCCACCGCCGCGTGGGATCGGTTGGCGGAGCTGGCGGACGGTATCGGGAATCGAATCACGGGCTCTCGGGCGCTGGAGCAGGCGCTCGCCTGGGCGGCGCTGCAAATGCGGACGGACGGCCTCAATGACGTGCGTCTCGAGCCGGTCGAGGTGCCGCACTGGGTGCGCGGTCGGGAGCGCGCGACGATCGTCCGGCCGCTCAATCGACACATGGCGCTCCTCGGCCTCGGCGGCACTGTCGGTACGCGCGTCCCGGTGCGCGCGCCGCTGGTCGCGTTCGACGACCTCGACGCGCTGCGAGCGTCGACCGCACCGCTCGACGGCACGATCGCCTTCGTCAACCATCGCATGGCGGCGTTCGACGAGGCGCGCGACGATCCGGGGTATCTCCGCGGCGTGCAAGCACGGCTGCACGCCGCCTCCGAGGCGGCGAAGCGCGGCGCTCGCGCGGTGCTCATTCGTTCGGTCACGGCCACGAGCCTGCGCACGCCGCACGCGGGGGCGCTGAAGTACGACGAAGGGGTGCCGAAGATCCCCGCGGCCGCGCTATCGATCGAGGACGCGGAGCTGCTCGCGCGCTTGGTGCGCCGCGGGCCGGTCGAGGTCGAGCTCTCGCTCGGCGCGCGTACACTGCCCGACGCGCCGAGCGCCAACGCCGTCGGCGAGCTGCGCGGGCGGGAGCTTCCGGAGGAGATCGTGCTGCTCGGCGCGCACATCGACTCGTGGGACGTCGGCCAAGGCGCGTCCGACGACGGTGCCGGATGCGTCGCCGTGATCGAAGCCCTGCGCCTGCTGCGCCGGGCGGGCCTGACGCCGCGACGAACGATTCGCGCCGTGCTTTTCACCGGCGAGGAATACGGGCTCGCGGGCGCGAAGGCCTATCATGAGCGACACCGCGCGGAACGCCACGTCGCGGCGTTCGAGACGGATTACGGGATGGCCGCGCCGGACGCGATCGGCGTCGGCGGTGACGCGGGATTGGCCGCGATGGCGCCGTTACTGCCCGCATTCGCGCGCTTCGGCATCCGTCGCTTCCGCGATCACGCGTTCGGCGCCGACGTGGAGCCGATCGTCGCCGACGGTGCCGCCGCGTTCAACCTGCAGCCGGACGGACACCACTACTTCGACATTCATCACACGGAGGCGGATACGCTCGACAAGATCCGCCCGGAAGATATCCGCCGCAACGCGGCCGCGATCGCGCTTCTCGGCTGGGTGCTCGCCGAGCGTTGACGATTCTCGACTACTCGACGATCTGATCCTTCAAGCTCTGCACTTCACGCTCGATACGCGGGTGTGACTTACGACCAGAACTCGTCGACGGCGAACAAGTCCCAGACGAACTCCCAGACCTCGACGATCTTCCCTTTGTCGATGCGCATCTTGAGGCAGGTGGGGTTGTCGAGCGTCTTGCCGCCGCGCTCGCCGTGGCCGCGGAAGAGCGCGACCGCGTAGCGATCGTCGGCGACGACGTCCTCGAGCTCGAGATGAAACGTGCCGCCGCTCAGCGCGGTGACGTCGATCAGGAAGGCGAGGATCGCGTCGCGTCCCTCGTGCGCGCCGGCGAGCTTCCCGCGCCGGCCGGGGAAGTGCCAGACCGCGTGCTCGGGGATGACGGTCTGGATCTCGGCGAGGTCGGCGCGCTCGAACGCGGCGAACAAGTTGCGCACGAGAGCGGCGTTCGGGTGCTCGGACATCGGCAGCTCCTCTCGCCTCAGCTCTCGGCCGGCTTGTAGTAGAACCGCACGTCGACGATCTTCCCGCCGCGCACGCGGTAGATCGCGGCTTCCGACCATTGGTTGCGCTGCTTCGTCGCGTGCGGCGTCACGTCGTGGCGCATCTCGACGACGAACGACTCGGGCGCGACGTGCACGGCGAGGATCTCGGTACCGTGGACGATGCGGCTCTCTTCCCAGCCCTTGCACGCGGCGACGAGCGCGTCGCGGCCGCCGGGAATCGTCTGCCCGTTCTCCGCTTGCGTGACGTCGGGCGCGTAGAGCTCGGTGATCGCGTCGCGGTACTTGCCGGCACGGCAGAGCGCGACGAGCCGGTCGGCGATCTCGGACGTGATCATGCGCCCTCCGTTGCAGGCCGCGAGGCTGCGCCGCGTCTCAGAGACGCTGCTTCGCGAGCCCCGCGTACTTGTCGAGAATCCCGAGCACCTTCTCGCGCGGCTCCGGCGGCACCCAGAAAATCGCGCGCTCCACGCCTGCTTCCGCGAACTGCTTCAAGACGTCGGGATTCCCGGCGGCGCCGAATACCGTGACCGGGAAGTCGCTCGGCTTCTTGCCGGCGGCGCGGGCGCGCTCCGCGAGATCTTTCATGCCTTCGAGGATACCGCTGGGGTTGATGCCGATCGGCATCCACCCGTTGCAGAAGTCGACGACGCGCTGCCGCGCCTTCGGCGTATCGCCGCCCATGAGGATCGGCGGATGCGGCTTCTGCACCGGCTTCGGAAAGGACCAGATCGGGTCGAAGTCGACGAGCTCGCCGTGGAACTCGGCCTCCTCCTTCGTCCAGATCTCCTTCATCGCGAGGATCCGTTCGCGCAGCAGCTTCCAGCGCGTCTTGAAGACGGTGCCGTGGTTCTCCATCTCCTCGGCGTTCCAGCCGCCGCCGATGCCGAAGATCAGGCGGCCGTTCGAGAGGAAATCGATGCTCGCGACCTCTTTCGCCATCAGAATCGGATCGTGCTCGATGACGAGACAGATGCCGCTGCCGACCTTGATCGTTTTCGTGACGGCCGCCGCCGCGGCGAGCGCGACGAAGAGGTCGTGGGTGTGCCAGTACTCCTTCGGCAGCTCGGCGCCGCCGGGCCACGGGCTCTTACGGCTCGCGGGAATGTGCGTGTGCTCGGGGAAGAAGACCGACTCGAACCCGCGCTCCTCCGCCGCGACCGCGAGCTCGTCGGGTCGGATTGCGTAATCGGTCGCGAACATCAGGACGCCGTAATGCATGGGCGACTCTCCTCAGACGTTGACGGTCGCCAACGGTTCGGCGGCGGCCTCGATCTCGCCGATCACGCGCTCGAGGTGACGGTCGAGCGACTGCATGTACTCGTAGAGCGCCTTGTGGATGATCGCGAACGCGAACGCGTCGGCGAGCGCACCCGGGCGCTTCCAGATCGTCGTGCCGATGAGCGAGAGCGTGAACCACGCGCGGCGGGGCGACGTCGCGACGACGGTATCGCGAAGCACGCGCGCGGCGAGGCGCAGCTCCTCGCGCCGGATGGCGAGACCCTCGCCGACCTGGCGGCCGCGGTTCAGGATGAACTCCAGCGTGCGCTTGCGGAAATTGCGGAACTCGTAGAGCTCGGCGATGAGCTTGCGGTAGCCTTTGTAGAGCTCGATCCGAGTCATCGTCTTCGGCAGGATGTTCGAGAAGACGAACTGATCGCCGAGCGACTCGGCGATCAAGCGGCCTTCCTTGGCCATGCGGTCGTGGAGCGGCGTCTTCGGCATCGCCTGCAGCATGCCGGTCATCGACACCGGGATGCGCGCATCTTGGATGAAGCGCAGCTGCTCCTCGAAGATCGACTCGTCGTCGTTGTCGAAGCCGACGATCATGCCGGCCTGCACCTGGATGCCGTACGACTGGATCTTGCGGACGTTGTCGACGAGGTTGCCGCGCATGTTCTGCGTCTTGTGGGTCTCGAGCAACGACGCTTTGCGCGGGCTCTCGATGCCGATGAAGATCGTCGTGAAACGCGCGGCGCGCAGCAGCTCGAGGAGCTCGTCGTCCTGGGACACGTTCAGCGACACCTCGGTGTTGAAGTACATCGGGTGGCCGTTCGCCTCGCTCCAGACCGCGATCGCGCGCAGCAGCTCCTTGGCGAGCTTCTTGTTGCCGATGAAGTTGTCGTCGACGAGGAAGACTTGCGTCGCCCCGAGGCGGTGGCACTCCTCGATCTCCGCCATCACTTGCGGCACGCTCTTCACCCGCGGCCGGCGGCCGTAGACGACGATGATGTCGCAGAACTCGCAATTGAAGGGGCACCCGCGCGCGAACTGAATCGTCATCGCGTGGTACTGGGCGACGTCAAGCAGGTCGAAGCGCGGCGTCGGCGACGTCGTGAGATCGGGCTTGTCGGCTGGGCGGTACTCCGGCTGCCACTCGCCGCGCGCGAAATCGGCGAGGAACTGCGGCCACGTCTCCTCCGCCTCGTCGACGAAGAGGACGTCGCACGTGCCGCGCAGCTCCTCCGGGCACAGCGACGCGTACGGACCGCCGACGACGACGAACTTGCCGCGGCGGCGGAACTCGGCGGCGATCTCCAGCATCCGTTGCTTGTGGACGATGTAACCGGTCACGCCGACGATGTCGGCGTCGACGTCGAAGTCGACCTCTTCGACGTTCTCGTCGCACAGCACGATGTCGTGCTCGCGCGGGGTCATGCCCGCCACCGTCGGCATCGAGAGATTCGGGAAAATGCAACGTTTCCCGAGACTCGGCAGGATACGATCGTACGTCCAGAAGCTCTCGGGGTTTTTCGGGGTGACGAGATAGATCTTCATGCGCCCCTCCCTTCCACTACATTCGGAGTGCCGGGGACGTGCCGCGACCCGAGCTCCCAGGCGAAGCTCCACTTCTCGCGGGTGCTCGCGCCGGAGTCAATGACTCGCCGGCGGGTTTTGCGATCTCCCCCGGGAGCGGGAGGCGTCGAGGTGCTGCGAAACGAGCGTCTTCAAGCGGGCGAGCGTCGACGCGAGCGCGAGATGGAGGTCCTGGAGCTCGCCGTCCGCGATCGCGTCGGCGACCCGCTCGAGCGTGAAGAGGAGAACGGCCGCGTCCTCGCGACTGCGCCGCGCACGGCGGCGGTGTTCGCTGCGCGCGGTCCGGCCGAGATGCGCCACGAGGTCGAGCTGGCGGCGGCGTTGCGCGCGATAGAACGCCCGCGCCGTAGCGTCCGTTGCGACCAGTGCCCGCAGGCTCGCCCGCAAGCCGCGCCAGCGCCGGTGGAGCGCGGTCACCATGCCGACGATTCGCGCAGCGCGGGTCGCGGGCGGGGCGTCGATCCGCAGCGCGCGCTCGATCGCCGCCCATTCGGCCGTTACCCACGCCTCGTATACGGCGAGAAAGAGCGTGCGCTTGTCGGGGAAGTGCTTGTAGAAGGTCGCCGGCGCGTAACCGGCGGCGCGCGCCAGCCGGTTCGAGTCGGTGCCGTGATACCCGTCGCGGTTGAAGACGCGGGCGGCGGCGGCGACGAGACGCGCGCGTGTCGTCGCCGCCGTCCCGCGCCGCGGGCGCGCGCCGACGCGCCGCGGTGGCGTCGGTGACGCCTGTCGCAATTCACCGCGGCGCCGCGGTGTGCGCGCGTGCGTGGGTGTGGCGGGCCGTCGCCGGGGCGTCATGCGCGGCGACCGTACCACGTTGCATCAGCGACGACGATAGTGACACTAGTATCACCAAGTGCAGGGCGCGCCGCGTCGGGGCGGCACGCGAGCAAGGAGGTCCATCATGACGACGCTGCGAGCAGCCGTCGGTGTCGGCGACCCGTGGCGCGAGACGACGGTCGACGGTGTACGGCTGGCGTTCAGCGACGAGGGTAGCGGCCGGGCGCCGGCGCTCGTCTGTCTGCACGCGATCGGTCACGGCGGCGGCGACTTCGATCGGCTGCGGGTGCGCTGGCGCGACCGGCGGCGGGTGCTCGTCGTCGATTGGCCGGGGCAGGGGCGGTCGGGCCCCGACCGGGTGCCGTGCAGCGCGGCACGCTACGAGACGTTGCTCGCCGGGTTCCTCGACGCGGTCGGCGTCGATCGTGCCGTGCTCGTGGGTAACTCGATCGGTGGCGCGGCGGCGCTGCGCTACGCGGCGGATTTCCCCGAGCGCGTCGCCGGTCTCGTGCTGGAGAATCCCGGCGGGCTCGACCGCAACGACGATCGCGCGGCGCGCCTCGCGCTCGCGATGATGACGCGCTTCTTCGCGGCCGGCACGCGCGGCGCATCGTGGTTCCCGGCGGCGTTCGCGTTCTACTATCGGACGGTCCTGCCGCGCCGTGCGGCGGCGGCGCAGCGCCGGAAGATCGTCGCCGCGGGTCGCGAGCTCGCGCCCATCCTGCTCGACGCATGGCGCAGCTTCGCCGCGCCCGAGGCGGACACCCGCGCGCTCGCGGCGCGGGTACGCTGCCCCGTCCTGATCGCGTGGGCGACGCGCGACCGCTTCGTGCAGCTGCGTCGCGCCCGTCCGACGATCGCGACGTTTCGGAACGCGCGCCTCGCCACCTTTTCCGCCGGGCACGCGCCGCACCTCGAGACTCCCGATGCGTTCGAGGTGGAGCTGGAACGGTTTCTCGCGATCGTCGACGACGCCGCAGCCGCAGACCGGCGCGGCGCGCTCGCCACCGCCGCGCGTTGAAACGCAGAAGGGTACGCAATCATCGCGAGCCCCGCGACGCGACGCCGGCGAGCGCGATCACACGAGCGATGAACGGACCCTTCGCCTCCGTGTACGCTTCACGGTCGTGGGGGTGGCGACTCGCGAGCGTTCGCTTCAGCGCGACGTATTCATCGGCCATATGCGGATGGGTGCGGAGATAGTCGCGAAATCCGATGCGCTCGTTCCAGACGCGAGTCGCGGACGGCACCAGATACACGTGATGCGTTCGCACGGAACGCGAGGGCTTGCACAGCCAGTGCATCTCGTCCGCGCGGTACGGCGCATAGAGATAGCCGATCGCTTCGAGTCGCGGCACGGCGGCGCGCGCGGCGTCGAGGCTACGGACGCCGACCATGACGTCGATGATCGGCTTCGCCGCCAAACCGGGTACCGCGGTGCTTCCGACATGCTCGATGCCGCCGACTATCCATTGGTGAATCGTCTCGGCGAGGAGCACGCGCTCCCGTTCGAAGACATCGGGCCACGCGGCGTCATACGTCACGATCGCGATCGCCGGTTCCGACGCTGCGGTCACTCCGCGATCCTACGACGGGTTGCGGCCTCGTACGAGGTCAATTGAACTCGTCCGCGGCACTTGCTACGTGCGGACGATGGCTGAGCCGCTCGTCGCCTGCCTCGATCTCGAGGGCGTCCTCGTCCCGGAGATCTGGATCAACGTCGCGGCGAAGACGGGGATCGAGGAGCTGCGCCGCACGACCCGAGACGAGCCCGACTATGATCTCCTCATGCGCGGCCGGCTCGCCATTCTCGAGCGCGAGCACCTGACCCTCGGCGACATCCAGGGAGTGATCGCGACCATCCGTCCGCTCGACGGCGCCCGCGAGTTTCTCGATTGGCTGCGCGCGCGCATGCAGGTGATCATCCTCTCCGACACGTTCTCCGAGTTCGCGCAGCCGCTGATGGCGCAGCTCGGCTATCCGTGTCTGTTCTGCAACTCGTTGACGGTCGACGCGGAAAACCGCATCCGCGGCTACACGCTGCGGATCACCGACGGCAAGCGCAAGGCGGTCATGGCGCTCAAGCTCCTCAACTTCCGCGTCGTCGCCGCAGGCGACTCGTACAACGACACGACGATGCTCGGCGAGGCCGACGCCGGCATCCTCTTCCGCCCGCCCGACAACGTGATCCGCGATTTCCCGCAGTTTCCGGTGACGCGCACGTACGACGAGCTCCGCGCCGCGTTCGAGCGCACGGCGAGCGCCGTCGCGGCGCAGTGACGTCGATGGAAGGACGCGTGCCTCGTCGCATCCTCGTCACCGGCGCCACCGGATTCATCGGGCAAGCCACGATCCCGGCGCTCCGCGCGCGCTTTCCCGAGGCGGTGCTCGGCGGCCTCGCGCGCTCGGAGCGCTCGGCCGCGGCGGTCGCGGCACAGCACCTCACGCCGGTGCGCGGCGATCTCGGCGATGCGTCGGCGACGCTCGCCGCGGGCGTGCGCGGCTTCGCGCCGGACGCCATCGTGCACCTCGCCGCCGAGATCGCGAGCTCGCGCGACAGCGCGGCGATCCAGCGGACGAACGTCGAGGGCACACGTCGCCTCGCCGAGATCGCGCGCGAGCTCGACGGCCTGCGGTGCTTCCTCTACGCGTCGACCGTCGTCACCGGCGACGCCGGCGGGCGCGTGCTGACCGAGGAAGGGCCGTTCCCGCTCGAGACCGACTACGGACGCGCCAAGCACGAGGGCGAGCGCATTCTCGCCGAGTCGCGCGTGCCGACGGTCGTCGTGCGGCCGTCGCACGTCTATGGACCCGGCGGCTGGTTCGCCCACGTCGTCACCGACCTCCGCCGCGGCCTCTTTCGCGTGCCGGGGAGCGGCGACAACTGGTGGGACGTCGTGCACGTCGACGACGTCGCGTCGGCGCTGGCGTTGGCGCTCACGGCGCCGGCGGGCTCGGCGTTTCACGTCGTCGACGACGAGCCGGTGCGCATGGTCGATTTTTTCCAGGAGGTGGCGCGGCACTGCGGCAAGGGCGGCGTCGGCCACGCGCCGCTGTTTCTCGCGCGTCTTCTCCGCGGCAAGGGCGCCGTCGCGGCGGCGATTCGTTCGGCACGGTCGTCGAATGCGCGCGTCAAGTCCGAGCTCGGCTGGACGCCGCGCTATCCCGACTATCGGACCGGCCTCGCCTCGACGTTCGCCGTCCTCGGCGGCGCCGCCTGACGCCGCGTCACGGGCGCGAAGCGCTCAGAGTCTGTGAATCAATCCCCGGACCGAGCCGGGCGAAGAGCGCCGAGCAGCGCAAGGAGCAACCCGCAGGAATACCTGCAGAGGTATTCCGAGGAGTTGCGACGCCGCGATGCGACGGCGATCTGAAGCCCGGCGACGGGAGCGGGATTGATTCACAGACTCTCAGCCGCGCATCCCGACCGCGGCGCTCTGCGGGTGCAGGCTTGCCGATGCGCTCGGGCGCGCCGCGACGCGCGCGAGCCATGCGCTGACGTTCCCGAGCGCCGGATCGACCGGCTGCCCGACGGTGCCGCCGAAATCCACCGCGCAGTAGAGGATGATGTCGGCGATGGTGAACCGGTCGCCGACGATGAACGTCTTGCCCGCGAGCAGCCGATCGAGCCACGCGAGATTGTCTCGCACCGTCGCCTTCAAACCCTCGGCGGCCTCCGGCAGGACGCGCATGCGCGGCTTGAAGAGCTCGAGCCCTTCCGCGAAGCGGAAGCCGTTGTAGAGATGTTCGGTGATCTTGAGCTCGATGCGGCGCTGCCACATGCGCGCCTCGGCGCGCTCCTCCGCCGTCGTCCCGATGAGCGCCGGACGCGGATGTTTCTCCTCGAGGTACTCGAAGATCGCGACCGTCTCCGCGATCGTGCGCCCGTCGTCGAGCTCGAGCGCGGGAAGCTGCCCGCCGGGATTGCGATCTGTGTACGGCGGACGCCGATTCTCGGCGGCCAGCAGGTCGACGTCGACGCGCGGCAGCTCGATGTTCTTTTCGAGGAGGAACATGCGCAGCGCCCGAGGATTGGGCCCGAAGCTGTCGTACATTCGCATGTCGCCTCGCGTAGCACGCCGGCGGGCGCAACGCCTAATCGGCCGCGGTGGGAGCGGAGGGGACCCCCCCGCCCCCCGTAAGCCCAAAAAAACATAAAGCCCCGGTAGGGGTGAATGGCGGGCCCACCCCCCCCCCCCGCGGCGCCCAACCTCCCCCTCCCCGGGGGGGGGGGGGGGCGGGGCGGCCCCCCCCCCCCCGGCTCCCCGCAAACCCACTCACGGGGCGGGGGGGGGGGCGGGGGGCGCCCCCCCCCCCCCCCCCGCCGCCCTACTGCG
>JBGPOW010000138.1:0-11263 GCA_041488235.1 Binatia bacterium | reverse complement strand
GCGTGCGCGCCCCGCCTCTCTCTTGCGACCGGCACTTTTCGCGATACGTCGGCGCGGCGGGACAGGATGCGGAATCGGCTCCGCGCGAGGATCGCTCGCGCGGGGCACCGGGCATGAATTAGACGTTCCGTACTGCGTAGCGGGGTAAAGACTGTAGTGGCTCGCTCTGTATGCGCGCTCCGCCGATCCCCCATCCTGTCCCGCTGTGACGGTGTCGCGCGGTAGGTGGGGGCGCGTAGACGCGGCGCGCGCACGCGCGACCGCACCGTACTCCGGCACGTCGCTGCCGACACGATGCACCGGCAGGAACGACGCCAACGCGACACCGCGACACGACGCCGTACGACGTCGAACGCCAGCGCTGCTGCGACGGGGTGGCGGGTCGGCGGAGCGCGCATAAAGAGCGAGCCATTACGGTAATAGACGCTTCGGAGTACGGAAGATCTAATCCGTGTCCGGCAGCCCGTGCGAGCGATCCTCGCGCGCAGCCGACCCGCCATCCCGTCGCGCAACGACTGTGTCGGACGAACGTGCGGCGTCATGAAGTGACGCCGCCGCGCCGGTCATGCCGGCCAGAGCTCGATGCAACCGATTTCGCGTGGCGTGAAGAGGCGTATGCGCTGGCCGGTGAAGCCGAGACCGTTGCTGACGACGAGCGTCGCACCGCCGTCGCGGAATACTCCACGGTCGTAGCGGGTGATGAACTCGGCGAGGTTGCGGACACGGCGGCCGAGGAGCGGCGGCAACGCAAGCTGTCCGCCGTGCGTGTGCCCGGAGAGAACCAGGTGTGCGCCGAGCTCGGCCGCCTGACCGAAGCAGTCCGGCCTGTGCGAGAGAACGATGAACGGTGCGCCGTCGGGCACACGGCGCGCGAGCGGCGGCAGCGCCGGGTGCTCGAGGACGCCGCGCGCCCAATCGCGCCCGAGATCATCGACGCCGACGACGGCGAGTCGCGCGCCGTCGATCGCGATCTCGGTGACTGCATTGCGCAGCACCGTGAAGGGCGTGTGCCGCAGGAGCGCCGCCGTCACCGCCTCGGCGCCGGCGTAGACGTCGTGATTGCCGAGCGTCACCAGGACGCCGTGGCGTGCGCGCAGCCCGGCGAGCACGGGAAAGCCGTTCGCGCACGTCTCGGCGCGATCGACGAGGTCGCCGGTGATGCAAATGAGGTCGGGATCGAGGGCATTCACGCGATCGACGTGCCGCCGCAGCTCGTCGGCGCCGAGAAAGCGGCCGATGTGGAGATCGCTCACGTGCACGATGCGAAATCCGGCGAAGGCCGCAGGCAATCCGGGGATGGCAACGCGCCGAGACGTGACGTCGAGGGCGCGCCGGCCGACCGTGTACCCGTAGACGAGAAGACCGCCGATCACGCCGATGCCCGCGTCGACGACGGCCGCGAACGTGCGATCCCAGCGCGCGACGTCGGCCATCGGCACGAGGCCGGCATGCACCGCCGGGATCGCGCCGAGCCGCGCCAGCGCCCACGCGAGCTCCGCGACGGCGACGAACGCGCCGCAGAAGACCGACGTGAACGCGAACGCGACGTAGAGCGACACCGCGGCGCCGCGGCCACCGGCGCGCAGCCGCCGCGTGAGCCAGCTGTTGAGCGCGTAGAAGGCCACGGGGCCGAGCACGTGCAGGAGCGGCTGCGGCGCGATGCCGAGACGCGTCGCGACCCGCGCGATCACGACCCACTCGCTCACCGCGATCGCCGCGAACAGCAGCGGGAAGAACGTCCGAAAAAATGCAATGCGCAGACGCTCGACCGCGCGGGCGGCGGGCGACGACAGTGCGGGCGCGACGCTCATCGCAGTCGTTCTACCGTACCCTCGCCTCCATCGCGACCGTGCGTCCACGCGCCGTCGGTGCGGCGACGCGGTTCGCTACCAACGCAGCATCGGCAGCGGCCGCAACGGCGTGCGTAGGAGCTGGCGGCACGTGAGCGCCAGAAGGCGGCGATGGAAGCCGGCGTTGGGGAAGGCGGCGCGCACCGCGCGTACCTGCGTCCGCGGGACCGACGGGCGCACGAAGCCGAGCGACACGTCGACGAGATCGGCGCGACGGAACGCCTCCACCGTCGCCGCGAATGGTCCGCGATACGGGGTCAGCTTGTGATGCTGAAAAATGATGGCACGCACCTCGGGTGCGAACGCAGTGAGATCGTTCGCCTCCAGATAGTCCGCGGCGAGGCGTTCCGACGGTGCGAGGTAGTCGAAGGTGTCGTCGGTCCAGATGCCGAGATCGTGGAACGCGGCCGCGACCACGACCGCCTCGGGTATCGCCCCAGGCGCGAGCGCGACGAAATAATTCAGGACGCGGTGTACGTGGTTGCGATACGCGTCGAGGTCACCGCCGAGCGGCGTCGCGAATGCGCCGAGCACCGCGTCGACGCGCGGAAAGGACGTCTGCACGCTCGCGGTCATGGGCCGTGCACTATGTCGGCCCGCACGTGCGCCGACAAGCGCGGCGCCGCCGCCGGTAGTTGGTCAGTCCCAGTACCCCGCCGGTCATTTCGCGGGCGCGGGCCGCGCCTGCGCAGCGTCATCGCCGCCGGCGCGACGGGGCTGCCCGCCGTCATCGTCGCACCTGCGCGGACGCGCTTGCGAGGCCGATCGCCGCGGGCTACGGCGTCGCCGACGGCCGCCGGTGCGCGGCCGTCGAGGAGGTGCGACATGCCGGCTCCGTCCGCCGCGAAGGCGTGGTCTTTGGTTCGCGATCCGAGCCATTTTCAGTGGTACGTCATCCCGCTTCTGTTCGTCGTCGCATACGCGTACGCCAACGAGGTCGAGCGGCGGAACTGGAGCGCGATTCTCGCCGCGCTCACGTTCTGGGGCTTGGATTGGTTCAACGAGATCTGGAACGGCCTGATCTTCCACTTCACGAACTACGCGCCGGCGTGGGGCACGCCCGGCGAGTCCGCGTACGTGATCCTGATCGGGCTCAACATCGAGATCGCCTTGATGTTCGCGTTTTTCGGGCTCGTGTGGGTCAAGCAGCTTCCTGCCGACAAGGGCGTGCGCATTCTCGGCATTCCGAACCGGCTCTTCGTCGCGATCGTCGCCTCGCTCCTGTGCGTCGTCGTCGAGTACGTGCTGAATTCGATCGGCGCGCTTACGTGGGAGTGGCCGTGGTGGAACCGGCGCGCGCCGTGGCTGATCTTCTTCTTCGGCTACTTCTACTGGTTCGTGATCGGCTTCTGGGTCTTCGACATGCCGCGAATGGGGAGCAAGGTCGCCGTCGTCGCGACGATCTATGCCGTCGACCTCGCCGCGCTCGTGCTGTTCATACCGCTGCGCTGGATCTGAGGCGGCCCGCATCTTCGCGGGCGGCACGTTCTACGTCGCGTGCCGCAAGTCGGCGCGGGGTGTACAAGGGGGTGTGACCGCCACCCCCGCGAGCGGCATTCGGCTCGTGCCGGACATGCCGATCTGCCAGCAGGACCTCCCGCTGGACTGGTACCAGAAGGAGTTCCAGCCATACGCCGAGGAGTATCTGGCGCTTCCCGACCGACTGCCCGCGACCGTACTGCCGTGGATGGATCGCTACATCGAGCCGGCGCTCGCGGCGCTCGGCGGTCGCGTGATGCTGCTCGCGCACTACTACATGGGCGGCGAGATCGTGAAGCTCGTCGAACGCTACGGCGGCCACGTCGCCGACTCGTACGAGCTCGCGCTGCAGGCGGTGAAGCATCCCGAGGTGAAGATCTTCGTCGAGTCGGCGGTGCACTTCATGGCCGAGGCGATCGCGATCCTCGCGGCGCCCGATCAGGAAGTGTGGATCACCAATCCGAAGGCGGGCTGTACGATGGAGATGCTCGCCAAGGACGCGATGATCGAGCCCATCTTCGACGAGCTGCGCGCGCGCTACGGTGACGAGCTCATGGTCGTCGCCTACATGAACACGTCGGGGCGGGTGAAGGCGCTCGCCGGCAAGACCGGCGGCGCCGTCTGCACCAGCTCGAACGCGAAGGCGATCGTCGGGTGGGCGCTGGCACGCGGCAAGAAGGTGTTCTTCGTCCCCGACCGTCACCTCGGCGAGGTCGTGGCGGGCTGGTGCGGTCTCGGCCCGAACGAGCTCTTCCAATGGGGCGGCGGCGAGGAGGGCGCGCGCCAGACGATCGGCGGTCTCTCGCCCGTCGAGCGCCGGCGTCTCGATGACGCGCGCATGGTTCTCTGGGGGAGCTTCTGCGGCGTGCACACGGTCTTCAAGCCCGAGCACGTCGCGTACTGGCGGGCGCGGGGCTATCGCGTGCTCGTCCATCCCGAGTGTCCCAAGCCCGTCGTCGACGTCGCCGACGGCGCCGGCTCGACGCGCTACCTTTGGGCGGAGATGCTGCAGGCGCCGCCGGGCACGAGGCTCGCGATCGCGACCGAAGGACACTTCGTCCGCAACGCGCGCGAGCAGGCGGCGCTCCGCGGCGTCGAGGTCGTCAACATGGCGGACATCCCGGCGCCGGAGTTCGCGGCGATGGGCTGCGGCTGCGCGACGATGTCGCGAAACGACCCGCCGCACCTGGTCGCGATCCTCGACCTCCTCGCGAAGGGGCGCGCGCCCGACCTGAATCGCGTGCTCGTGGGCGACGCGGTGAACGAGATCACCGGCACCCGCGATCGCTTGCCGCCGGAGGAGCGCGCGGCGGTCGCGCGTGACGCGCGCCGCGCCCTCGAGAAGATGATCGAGATCACCGAGCGCCCGGCATCGTGAACCGCCGGCGTTCGAGCTCGCCCACCAGCGCTTGCGTTTGCTCGGGCGTGAGCGCGACGAGCGGCGGGCGTACCGTCATCCACGCCGCATCGCCGGCGTAATGCGCGATCGCCGCCTTCAGGGCGGCGATCAGCGGTAGGGGCGCGAACACGGCGCGGATCTCGTCGAGACGTGCTTGCTGCGCGTCGGCCTCGGGTTCGCCCCACGTTGCGTAGAGGCGCGCGATCGGTGCCGGATTGACGTTGGCGGTCGCGCTGATGCATCCGGCGCCGCCGTGGCGCATCGTGCGGAGGAGGAAGCCGTCCGAGCCGGCGAATACGTCGAATCCCGACGCGGCGAAGGCATCGAGGAAGCTCAGCGTGGTCCGCCAATCACCGCTGCTGTCCTTCATGCCGGCGATCTGCACCGGGTACGTGCGCAGCAAGCGCTCGACGAGCCCGAGCGTGATCGGCACCTGGGCGACGGCGGGAAAGTTGTAGAGATACACCTGCAGGCGCGCGTCGCCGACGCGCTCGATGACCTCGGCGAAGCTGCGATACAGACCGTCTTCCGACACGTCCTTGTAGTAGAACGGCGGCAGCATCAGGACACGAGCACAGCCGAGCCGCGTCGCGTGCGCGGTGAGGCGCACGGAGTCGGTGAGCGCGCAGCAGCCGGTGCCGACCATGATCCGCGCTGGACTCACCCCGGCACCGACGAGGCGCTCGAGCAGCTCGCTCCGCTCCTCGACCGAGAGTGAATTGGCTTCCGAGTTCGTGCCGAAAACGGCGAGGCCGACGTCCTGCGACGCGAGCCAGCGGCAATGGCGGATGAACCGTGCCGGGTCGGGCGCCAGGTCAGACGTGAATGGCGTGACGACCGGCGCCAGGACCCCGGCGATGCGCGACCCGTCGCGCAATGCTCACCGCTCTTCGAGAAACGCGCGCAGCATCCACGCCATCTTCTCGTGTCGCTCCATGAGGCCGGTGAGGAAGTCGCTTGTGCCCGCGTCGTGGTACGTGGCCGCACACGTCTCGAGATCGCTGCGCAGCGTGCAGATGATCGCCTCGTGATCGGCGAGCAGGGTGGCGATCATCTTCGTCGCCGCGGGGCGGTCTCCCGGCCGCTCCTTCACGCGCGCCAGCTCGAGGAACTCCGCCAACGTTCCCGCCGACGGACCGCCGATCGCCCGGGCGCGCTCCGCGACCTCGTCGACGACGTCGTTCAGCTCCGTATATTGTGCCTCGAAGAACTTGTGCAGATCGTTGAACTGCGGCCCGACGACGTTCCAGTGATAGTTCCGCGTCTTCGTGTAGAGCACGTACTCGTCCGCGAGCAGCGTGTTCAGGATCTTCACCACACCGTCGCGATCCTTCTCCGATATGCCGATCTTGGCTGTCATCTCCGTTTCTCCTTTTTTCCCCGTGTGAGTGCCGAGCCACGGCAGCCGGCGCAGAGGCCGGTGAAGTGGACCGAATAATCGTAGACCTCGAAACCGACGCGCGTGCGCGGCTTGAGCGCGTCCAGCGAGGCGTCCTCGAGATCGCGCACCTTGCCGCAATGGGAGCAGACGAGGTGATGATGTCGATGCACCTTCGCGTCGTAGCGCACCGCCGCGCCCGGATGCGCGACTCGCCGTGCGGCTCCGACGTCGACGAGCGTGTCGAGCACGCGGTACACGGTCGTGCGCGACACGCCGGGAATCCGCTCCTGCACCGCCGCGTACATGTCGTCCGCCGTCGGATGATCGTCGCGTCGCGCCAGCTCCTCCAGAATCGCCCGTCGCTGCACCGTCACCGGCACCCCGCGCCGCCGGCACGCCGCCACGAACTCGTCGACACGGTTGGGATCTACATGGCACCGACTCACGGATGGTAAAATATTGCATCAGTGTAGAGTTGTCAACAAGGTATTTCCCGTCCCGCGCTGCAGCGAACAGACGCCAACGGGGGCGGCGGTCGCCTTGTCGTTCCCGCGACGCGCCGTTAGGAGAGGTGGATGCGACGTGCACTCTGTTTGGCGGCGACGCTGCTCGCCGCGTCCATCGGTGCCGCGGCTGGCGACGCGTCCGCGCGCGACGCCGCCCCACGGGCAGTGCAGACGACGTGTCGCTCGTCGCCCGACGTGACGTTCCTCACGAGCCCGCGCGTGCCGGCGGCCGGCGGCCGACTGCGTGTCCTTGCGGTGACGGCAACCGGCCGCGGCGCGACGCTGGCGATCGAGGACGCGGAGGGACGGGCGCTCGCCCACAACGACGATCGTCACGGCGTGACGCCGTCGTGGTGGATGGTCGAGGCGGTCGTTCCCGCCGCCGGTGTGTATCGCGTACGGTTTACGTCGTCGGGGAGCGGCGACGTCGGTGCCTGCGCGGCAATCAGCGTCGGACGCGAGGCGCCGCGGCGGTCGGCGGCGGGCGGGGCGTGGCCGATCGAGCGCGCCTGGGATCGCGCAACGGAGCTCCTCTACTCGGCGTGGATCGAGCGGCTCTTCGACGATCCGCTCGACGCCGAGCCGAGCTGGCAGCATCTCGAGCCGGTGCTCGGCGACCCCGCGCGCAACTTCCTCTACGACCACCTGCGGCTCGACGAGGACGCGCCGGGCCGCCTGCGTCTCGAACCCGACTGTGCCGACCTGCCGTACTTCCTGCGCGCGTACTTCGCGTGGAAGCTCGGGCTGCCGTTCGGTTACTCCGATTGCACCCGCGGCGGCGGCGGCGCGCCGCCGCGCTGTCCGGCGTGGCATTCGAGTCGGCAGGCGGCCGGCGGCGCGCGCGGTGACGAGGTCGGGCGCGTCGGCGAGTTCCTGCGCCACGACGTCGGCTGGACGATCCACTCGGGAAGCGCGCGCACCCTCGGCAGCGACGACCGCGGCGATCTCTATCCGACCCGTCTCGCGCCCGATGCGATCCGCCCGGGCACGGTGTACGCCGACCCCTACGGCCACACGCTCGTCGTCGTGCAACGCTTGCCGCAGACGGCGGAGCGCGGCGGTATCCTGCTCGCCGTCGACGCGCAGCCCGACGGCACGGTCGCGCGCAAACGATATTGGCGCGGCAACTTTCTCTTCGCGGTCGATCCGGCGCTCGGCGGCGCCGGCTTCAAACACTTCCGCCCCGTCGTCGCCGATACCCGCGGGCTGCGCGCGCTCGGCAATCGCGAGGTTGCCGCCGACCGCGACTACGGCGACTTCTCGCTCGAGCAGTACGCCGGCGATGCCGACGACTTCTACGACCACATGGACGATCTCCTGTCGCCGACGCCGATGGACCCGGCACGCGTCCTCCGTGAGACGATCCAGGCGCTCGAGGAGCAAGTGCGGACGCGCGTCACCTCGGTCGCGAACGGCGAAACGTACGTCGCCGCGCATCCGGGCACGATCGCGATGCCGAGCGGCGCCGCGATTTTCGAGACCAACGGCGCGTGGGAGGACTATGCGACGCCGTCACGCGATCTCCGGCTGCTGATCGCGATCGACGTCGTGCGCGGGTTTCCGGCGCGCGTCGCGCGCCGCCCCGAGCGCTACGCGATGCCGAAGGACGCGCCGGTCGGCGGCGTTCGCGACCAGCTCGAGCGCGTGGTGCGCGAGGAGACTGCCGCGCGCCGTTTCGCGTACCAGCGGAGCGACGGCTCCGAGGCGTCGCTCACGCTCGCCGATCTCCTCGGCCGCACCGACGGCCTCGAGATGGCCTACAATCCGAACGACTGCATCGAGATCCGCTGGGGCGCGCCCGCCGCGAGCCCGGAAGCGTCGACGTGCCGCCGCCACGCGCCGTCCGAGCAGCTGGCGCGCATGGAAGAATATCGCGTCTGGTTCCACGAGCGCCGCCGCCCGCCGCGGGAGTAAGCGGTGCCGCGGCGCTGCGGCGTGCGAGCCTCAGTCGCCCTTGTCGCGGAACTGCGTCGTGTCATCGACGCTCGCCGGCGCGCCGTACGTCGCCTCCCAGCAGAGGCCGGCGCCGTTCACGAGCTGCACGTCGACGGGCTGCGTGATCGGCAGCGGTGGGACGGCGGGATTGATGCCGCCTTTGGCGCTCACCGTGATCTTCGCCTTCGCGGCCACGCCTTCCTTCAATGTCACGCGCAGGGTGTGCGGCGACGTACCCATCACGCGTTCGCGATACTTGAAGCCGCTGCCGGTCTCCTTCCAGCACGGGCGGCCGTCGCAGAGCGCCGCCGCCGGCGCGTGCGCCTCGCTGACGAGCGTCGACGCGCCGTCGTAGATGCAGAGCGCGTAGTCCGTCGTCGTCAGCGGCGCGCCGAACTCGGCCTTCGTCGTCGCCGCGCCGCTCGCCCAGCGCCACGTGACGCGGTCGCTCTTCAGCCCCGGCTTGTCCTTCACGACGAGGACGCCTTTGCCGGCGACCGCCGGCAGCCGGCAGCCTTGCAGCGGGCAATGGCTGCAGCTCGGGCCGGTCGTGACGAAATCGACGGCGAGGCTGTAGCCCGACGGAACGACCTTCGGTGCCGGATCCTGAACGAGGCCACAGCCGGGCTGATCGAGGACGGGCAAGCGCAGCTCGAGGTTCGCGACCGTGATCGGCGTCTGGCCGTTGGAGTTCCGGCCGTATGGTTGATCCGCGGGCAGGAGCTCGAGCTTGACGACATGACCGGCGGCGACGTGCCAGCCGTTCGGGTGCAATTGGAATACCTGCTGGGTCGCGGCGGTGTTGATCTCCGGCCGATAGAGGCCGCGCGCGATCAGCGTCTCCATGTTGATCGACGGATCGACGTCGAGGAGACGCGCCGCGAGCTGCGAGGTTGGGCCGGGCGAGAGGATGTCGGCGACGATCGTCGACGCGCCCATGATCGTGAACCCGTTGGCAGGTGCGGGATCGCTGCGGTACGTCGCAGCCCCCGTCTGATCGTCGGCACTCGCCGACGCGCAGGCGCCGCCGCCGCTGATGGGATCGAAGGCTTGCCCGACCGGTCCGTCGGTCGGGACGCTCGACGCGATCACCTGCTGCGCCGCGCTGTCGATGCGGATCTCGCCGGGCGCGAGCGCCGCCCAGGTCGGTGCCTGGAACGGCTGGTCGGCGTCGGGATCGTCGAAGGCGCCCGTCGCGCCGCCCGACGGGCCGTCGCACGTCTGCGTCAGCGTCCGCACGCCGAGGAATGGCTGCGTGCCGGTGCCCTTCACGTAGAAGTCGAACCAGGCGTGCCGCGCGTGGTCGCGAAAGACGGCGTCGACGCTCTTGTTCTGGCCGCGCTGATGCCCGGCGTCGGTGAAGATGAGCGAGATCGGTGTGCCGGGATGGTTGGTACGCGTGCGGTTGTAGAAGCGGATCGCCTCGTCGGGCGGGAAGAGGTCGTCGGTCCAGCCGTTCGAGATGAGGAGCGGCGCCGGCGGGATCGACTGGTCGATGTAGTACGACGAGTGATGCGTCGTGATCTCGTCGACGATGTCGGCGGCCTGTGGGTTGCCATCGTACGGCTCGCCGGCGTTGATGGTCGCGTACCAGTTGGTGAGATCGGCGTCGGGATCGGTGCCCGGCGGCGCGTAGTTGCTGCTCGCGAGCCCGGTGGCGAAGAGGCCGGCGACGAACGACTGCTTCATGACGCCGATGCGTCCGCGCTGCAGGTACGGCGCGTCGGCGACGTAGTCGAGCGTGTGGCCGTTCGGCTGCAGCGAGTTGGCGAGGTCGGTCCACGGAATGTCCGGCTGTGCCGCGGCGATCTGCATCGCCTTGCCGCCCGTGCTCGTCCACGGAACGAGGCTGCCGTCCGGGAGCATCTCGCGGTTCTTCAGCGCCGCGAGCGCCATCGAGATGCCGCCGCCGTACGAGCTTCCCGCCGAGCCGATCCGGAGCGGGGCGATCAGACCCTCGCCCGCGGTCGCGCCGTCGGCGGGCTGATCAGCGAGGCCGGCGAACACCTCTTGCGCGTCGCGCACCTCGTAGCGGGTGTCCATCAGATGGTTGTAACCGTGGTCGCAGACGCCGGGAGTCAGCCGCTTCGAGTCCGTCGCGCCGCACGAGTCGCCCCAGCCGCGGTCGCTCATCGAGAAGACGGCGTAGCCGGCGTCGAGCCACTCCTGCATGGAGCCGTCGGTGAGCGACAGTTTCGAGCCGCCCCAGCCGTGAAAGATGCCGATGATCGGAAAGTTGCCGTCGGGGCCGCTCGCCGGCGCGGGCGGGAATCCGATGTTCACGTCGATCGGCGCGCCGTCGAACGTGGTGAAAATGCCGGAGCAGTGGCGCTCGCCGGCGTCGGCGCCCGTCTGCACGGTGCACGACACGGCGCCGTTCAGCACGCTCGAGATCGTCGCGTGCGCGCTCGATGACGCGAGCAAGGTTCCAACGACGGTGAACACGGCGGCGACATTTCTCATGGGGGCTCTCCTCGGCTGAAGTTGCCGGCACGGTAGGAGAGCGGGGCGCTCGCAACAATTACGTGAAGCGGTGGAAACGGGTGCGGAAAGACGGGTCTCGACGACCATGAGCGACGTGCAATGGCTGACGGTCGGCGTTATACGGACGCGGCGAGGAGGTGAGGTGACGATCGATCGTGGCGCTCGCGTGAACGTCCGAATCGTCTATTGCGTCGTCTGCGGCTACCGCGGCCGCGCCGAGCGACTCGCG
>JBGPOW010000137.1:0-11265 GCA_041488235.1 Binatia bacterium | reverse complement strand
TTGCTGTCTCGGACGCCGTCCCCAACGATCACTCTCCAATCCGAGGAGGCGAGGATGGCACAACAACCCCAAGTGAAGGCGACGCTCGGTCTCACGGGCGCGACGATGAACGCCATGGCGCTCATCGCACCCGGCTGTTTTCTGTGGACGACGTTTCAGCTCCAGGCGGCCGCGACGGCCCCGGACGGTAGCTCGGTAGCGAGCGACATGTGGGCGGGTATCGCATTCGCCCTCCTGCTCTGCTTCCTGACCGCTTTCTCGTACTCCGAGATGGCGCGCATCTATCCGGAAGCGGGATTCGGCAGTTGCTACTACTTCGCCGAAAAGGCGTTCCTCGACCGCGAGAGCAAGGCGCACCACAAGTGGGCGCGCCTCGCGAAGCTCGTCACCGGGTGGGCGGCGCATCTCTTCTACTGGGTCTACCCGGGCGTGATGCTGGCCTTCGGCGCGACGCTGCTCGGCTACATCTACCAGCAGTTCACCGGCGACACGCTGTCGACGACGTCGCTGACGCTCCTCGCATGCCTCATCGGGGCCGGCACCGGGTACGTCGCCTTTCGCGGCATCAACGGCTCGACGTTCACCGCGATCATGATCAACGCGATCCAGCTGGTCACGCTGGTGATCTTCAGCGTCCTGGCGATCGCCTACCGCCTGAAGAACCCCGAGGCGGCGACGCAGTGGGCGTTCAGCGGTGGCTGGGACGTCATCCTGCCGCACTCGCTCACCGGTGTGATGATCCAGTCGACGATCGCGATCCTGATCCTCGTCGGCTTCGAGAGCTGCACGGCCCTTGCCGCGGAGACCAAGGACCCGCACAAGAACATTCCGCGCGCCGTGATCCTCTCGCTCTGCGTGCAGGGTCTCTTCGCGTACTTCTTCGAGTACTTCGCCGCCGGCTTCATGGTCAGCGAGAAGCTCGCGGGCACGGATAGCACCGGTGCGGCGGTGACCGGCATGGCGGCAGCGGCAGCGTCAAGCGCGCCCCTCGGCGACATGGCGATCATGGTCGGCAACACGATCCTCGGCGGCATCGGCTTCGGCTTGATGGTCTCGATCGCCGTGACCGTGGTGATCGCGATCTTCGGCACGACGCTCAGCTGCCTCAACACCGCGGTTCGGATCAGTTACGCGATGGCGCAGGACGAGGAGATGCCGGAGATCCTCGGAGGGCTGCACGGCCGATTCGCGACGCCGCATCGTGCGCTGTGGGTGCTCGTCGCCGTGTCGTGCGGGATCGCCGCGATCGGTGTGCAGTCGGTCGTCGGGTTGACCGGCATCACGCTCGCGTCGAACTTCGGCACCTTCGTGCTCTACGGTCTCACCTGCGTATGGACGATCCTCGCGTTCGTCGAGCGGCACGAGCGAAACATGGTCCGGCACCTGGTCATTCCGGTGCTCGGCTTGATCGCGAACGTCACCATGTTGGGCGCGATCCTGTACCTCTACGTCATCGGCAACGCCGACGCGCAGCGCGAGGCGTACATCTGCTTCGCGATCGCCGGCGGTTGGGCGCTGATCAGCGCCCTCTACGTCGTGGTGAACAGCATGCGCAAAGGCCGGTCGCTCCTGGCCGTGCCCGGCAGGGCGGCGTAAACAACCGTCGAAGATAGCCCTCGACATGAGAGCCCGGCAGCGGTAACGCTGCCGGGCTCTCGTCGTGTGCGATGCCAGCGCTTGAATTCTCGCAGCTGACGGACGTCGGCTGCATTCGCGAGGAAAACGAGGACGCAGTCGCGAGCTGGGAGCTCGGCGACGGTGTCCTCTTTGCCGTTGCCGACGGCTTGGGCGGATACGCCGCGGGCGAGGTCGCGAGCGCGCTCGCGCTCGAGGTGCTGCACGACGAGACCGAAAAGGCGCCGAAGACGTGGGCGCTCGCCAAGACGTTGCGGCGCGCCGTCCAGGAGGCGAACCTTCGCCTCTACGAGCGCACGATGACGGTCACCGAGCTGCGCGGCATGGCGACGACGCTGACGGCGACGGCGGTGACCGGCGCCTCGCTGACGACCGTTCACGTCGGCGATTGTCGGCTGCTGCTGCTGCGCGACGGCGCGCT
Organism: Binatia bacterium; assembly: GCA_041488235.1. Classification (GTDB taxonomy): domain Bacteria; phylum Desulfobacterota; class Binatia; order UTPRO1; family UTPRO1; genus DP-19. The sequence continues at coordinate 9,209 of JBGPOW010000137.1, read as the reverse complement.
CACGCAGCTCACCAAGGATCACACGTGGGTGGCGGAGCAAATGCAGTATGGGCTGCTTTCCGCCGAGCAGGCGCGAATCCACCCGCGCCGCCACATCCTCACGCGCTGCCTCGGACGCGAGCTGATCGTCGGCATCGACGTCCTCACGCTGCCCGTCCGCCGCGGCGACGTGCTGATCCAGTGCAGCGACGGCATGCATGGCACGGTCGACGATCAGGAGATCATCGCCATCGTCGGCGATGATCCGGACGCGAGCTGCCGGGCGCTCGTCGAGCGCGCCCGCGCCGCCGGCGCGCCCGACAACGTCAGCGTGCAGATCGCCGCCGTCCGCGAGTGCGACGACGCGGAGCCGCCGCGCCGCTGGTGGCAGCGCCGGCGCTGACCGCCTCCGCCGCGGCTTGCATCTTTCCAAGCTGCCGGTAGGGTGACGCGCCATGGCGGAGCTCGCCCCCGGTCAGCGGCTCGATCAGTACGAGCTCGTGGCCGAGCTCGCGCGCAGCGGCATGGCGACGCTCTACCGCGCCGTCGACCACGAGAGCGGGCGCACCGTTGTCCTCAAGATCCCGCACATGCAGTACGAGGCGGACATCGCTTTCCACGAGCGCTTTCTGCGTGAAGAGACGATCGGTCAGCGCCTCGACCATCCGGCGATCGTCAAGGTCCTCACGCCGAAGTCGAAGAGCCGGATGTACATCGCGATGGAGTACGTCCAGGGCCAGTCGCTGCGCGAGTGGCTGCGTCGGACGCCGCGCCTCCCTATCGACACTGCCGTCGCGCTCGCGATCCAGATCGCGGATGCCCTCGTCTACTTGCACGCACAAGGCGTCGTACACCGCGATCTCAAGCCGGAGAACGTGATGATCACACCGTACGAGCGCGTGAAGATCATGGATTTCGGCATCGCGCTCGATACGGCACTCCGCAAGATGACGTGGGGGAAGCTCTCGCAAACGTTCGGCACCCCCGACTACATGGCTCCCGAGCAGGTGAAAGGGCAGCGCGGCGACGCGCGGACCGACATCTACAGCCTCGGCGCGATGCTCTACGAAATGTTGACGGGCATCGTGCCGCACGGGGGCGACAACGTGTACGCGTCGATGCGCGCGAAGAGCGACGAAGATCCGACGCCGCCGCGGCAGATCCGCCCGGAGATCTCGCCGGCGCTCGAAGAGACGATCCTCCAGGCGCTCGAGCGTGATCCTGCGAAGCGCCAGGAGAGCGCGTTCGAGCTGCGCGAGGCGCTGGCGCATCCGGAGAGCGTCGTGATCACCGGCCGCGGCGCGCGCCAGCCGCAGACGCATCGGCTGTCGCGTGGGACGCGGACGTGGCTGACCGCCGTCGGCTGGGCCGCCGCCGGCGCGGTCTTCATCCTCGGCTTCGTCATACTGATCCGCCTGCTCCACTGAGCCGTCGGCGCTGGCGCCGCTGCGGCGCGCACGCGCATGATGAGGCATGGCGCCGGTCGTGTACTCCATCGGACATTCGAACGTCTCCGGCGACGAGTTCTTCGCGCGGGTCGAGGGCGCCGGCGTGCGCGTCCTCGTCGACGTACGCGCGTTTCCCGCCTCGCGGCGGCACCCGCATTTCGGCCGTGAGGCGCTCGCCGAGGCGAGCACGCGACGCGGCGTCGCGTACCATTGGATGCCGGCGCTCGGCGGGCGCCGGCGCGCCGTCGCGTCGACGTCGCCGCACGTCGCGTGGGAGGTGCCCGCCTTCCGCAACTACGCCGACTACGCCGACACGGCGGACTTCGCGGCTGCCCTCGGCGAGGTCGAGGCGATCGCGCACGCGGCGCCGACCGCCTTCATGTGCGCCGAGGCGCTCTGGTGGCACTGTCATCGCCGCCTGATCGCCGATCACCTTCTCGTCCGCGGCTGGGACGTCCGCCACATCGGCGCCGACGCGCGCCTGACGCCGCACCGGCTGCCGGATTTCGCCCGCATCGCCGAGGGCAGAATCGTCTACGACCGTGGCGCGACACCGTCGCTGCCATTGCGCGGCCCACCTGCGACCCGCTAATCGACGCGGTCATGCGCCACATGCTGAAGCGCGTGCTGAACGCACGCGTCGCCGACGTGCTGCCCGATCCGACCCCGCTCGATCGCGCGCCGGCCTTGAGCGCGCGTCTCGGCCGGCCGGTCTACGTGAAGCGCGAGGACCTGACGCCGATCTTCTCCTTCAAGCTGCGCGGCGCCTACAACCGCATCGCGCACCTCGAGGACGACGCGCGTGCCCGCGGCGTCATCGCGGCGTCGGCCGGCAACCACGCGCAAGGCGTGGCGTTCGCCGCCGCGCGGCTCGGCCTGCAGTGCCGCATCGTCATGCCGCGCACCACGCCCGCGATCAAAGTCGAGGCGGTGCGTCGCTACGGCGCGACGATCGAGCTCGTCGGCGACGACTACGCCGCCGCGGCCGAGCGCTGCATGGCGCTCGCGGCGGAGACGGGCATGACGGTGATTCCGCCCTACGACGACCTCGACGTCATTGCGGGGCAGGGAACCGTCGGCCTCGAGATCTTGCACCAGGCGCCGCGCGATCTCGGCGCCGTGTTCGTGCCGGTCGGCGGCGGCGGCCTCGCGTCCGGCGTCGCGTCGGTCGTGAAGGAGGTGCGGCCGGAGGTGCGCGTCATCGGCGTCGAGCCCGCCGATTCGGACGCGATGACACGCTCGCTGCGCGAAGGCCGGCGCGTCGTCCTCGAGCACGTCGGCATCTTCGCCGACGGCGTCGCGGTGCGGCAGGTCGGCGAGCACACGTTCGCGCTCTGCCGCCAGCTCCTGGACGACTGCCTCACCGTCGAGACCGACGAGATCTGCGCCGCGATCAAGGACGCCTTCGAGGATACGCGCGCCGTCCTCGAGCCGGCGGGCGCGCTCGCGCTCGCCGGTCTGAAGCGTGCCGCGCGCGCCGGGACGCTCGGCGCCGGCAGCGCGGTCGCGATCGCGTCGGGCGCCAACATGAACTTCACGCGCATCGGCTACGTCGCCGAGCGCGCCGAAGTCGGCGAGCACCGCGAGGCCATCCTCGCGGTCACGATTCCCGAACGACCCGGCTCGTTCCTCGCGTTCTGCGGCGCGATCGGCGAGCGCGCGGTGACCGAGTTCAATTATCGCTTGGCGTCGCGCGACGAGGCGCACGTCTTCGTCGGCCTCGAGGTGAGCGGGCGGGAGGAGGCGAACGCGATCGTGCACGCACTCGTCGCGGCGGGGTATCCCTGCGTCGACCTCACCGAGGACGATCTCGCGAAGACGCACGTGCGCCACATGGTCGGCGGCCGCACGCCGCACGCCGCCGACGAAGTGCTCTTCAGCTTCGAGTTTCCTGAGCGCCCGGGCGCCTTGATGCAGTTCCTCGCCAACCTCGGCGGCCAATGGAATATCTCGCTCTTTCACTACCGCAACCACGGTGCCGCGTTCGGCCGCGTCCTCTGCGGCTTCGAGGTGCCGTCGGCGGAGCGTCCCGAGCTGCACGCGCGGCTCGCGCGTCTCGGCTTCGATTGGACCGACGAGACGGACAACCCCGCCGCGCGCCTCTTCCTGCGGTGACGCGGAAGGCGATCGGCCGACGGCCGCGGAGCGGCCGCGCGCGCGGGGCCGGCGTCGACATGGCTCTGGCTGCGACCCTCCATGACGCGACCGGTGCGCTCCGCGGCATGATCCAGCGTCACGTCCCGGCGCTGCGTCGGCTGTACGCGGCGATCGCGGTGACGACGAGCCCGCCCACACATCCCTCGGTGAACGCGCTCCTCGCCGAGCTCGGCGTCTATGCCGGTACGCCGCGCGTGAACACCCGCGGCCCGTTGTATCGCTTGGCGGTGCGTCGCGCGCTGGCGACCGGAGCTGCGTACGTCCACTATCTCGATTTCGATCGTGCGCTCCACTGGGTCGCGACCCGACCGCGCGAGCTCACCGCGGTGCTCCGGCTTGCGGAGCGCCGTCCGGCGTTGGTCATCGGGCGGACGGTCGCTGCGCATCGCAGCCATCACCGACCGCTCGTCGAGACCGAGCGCACGCTGAACGCGCGCTTCGCACAGCGGCTCGGCCTACGCAATCGAATCGATTTCCTCGTCCCATCGTTCGTCCTCGCGCGCGCGGCTGCGACGACCCTCGTCCGGCGCTCGCGTGCGCGCGACGGTGCGGTCTACGGCGAGTGGCCCGCCCTACTCGTGGCGATCGGCGCTCCGCTCACCTACGTCGAGTGTCGCGGTCTCGACTGGGAAACGCCCGATCGCCATGCCGCCGACGTGCGACGCGTGGGTCTCGTTGCCTGGCGCCGCACGCTCGACGTCCGCGCCGAGTGGGACGCACGCCGCGCGTTGGCGGCCGACATCGCACGCGGATTCGATGCGGTGGCCGGCGTCGCGTCTCGTCCGCGATGTCGCGCCTTCGGGTCGGAGCCGCCAACCGCCGCCACGATCGCAGGAAGTAGCGACGATCGTCGACTCGAGCGCTCGGGCGTCTTATCCTTTCCGCCATGACCATCAAGCTGAACCACGCCATCGTCAACGTGCGCGACAAGCGGGAATCCGCCACCTTCTTCGCCGAGCTTTTCGGTCTTCCCGCGCCGGTGTCGTTCGGGCCGTTCCTCGATGTCGAGGTCGGCAACGAGGTGACGCTCGCCTTCTGCGACTCGGACGAGGACGTCGAGCCGCAGCACTATGCGTTCCTCGTGAGCGAAGGCGAGTTCGACCAGATTTTCGGGCGCATCAAGGAGCGACGCCTCGACTACTGGGCCGACCCGCGCAAGAGCCGCAAGGGCGAGATCAACCGGAATTACGGCGGCCGCGGCGTCTACTTCGAGGAGCCGAGCGGGCATTTCCTGGAAATCATCACGCGGCCCTATGGAGGCTAGATGTAGATGCCGCCGTTCGGCGACAGTACCTGACCGACGAAGAAGCTCGACTCGTCGGACGCGAGGAAGAGCGCCGTCGCGGCGACCTCGGCGGCGGTGCCGAGCCTTCCGATCGGCGTCTGCGCGACGACCATCTGCTTCATGAGATCGGGCAACGGGTCGAGGAGCGGCGTGTCGATGTATCCGGGCGCGATCGCGTTCACGCGGATCCCGCGGCCGATCACTTCGCGCGCGACCGACTTCGTGAAGCCGATGATCCCCGCCTTGGCCGCCGAGTAATCGGGCGCCGCCGCGATGCCCGTCAGGCCGGCGATCGACGCCATGTTGATGATCGTGCCCCAGCCGTTGAACTCCATGATCTTCAGGGCCTCGCGCGTGCAGTAGAACGTGCCGTCGAGGTGGATCGCGAGCGTGCGGCGCCAGTGGCCGTCCTCCATCGTCTTCGTCGCTTCCACGGAGCGCGTCGTGCGGCCGGCCGTCATGATCTCTTGAATCATCGCTTCGCTGTTGCGCTTCACGTGCTCCTCGATGAACGCGATGCCGGCGTTGTTGACGAGGACGTCGAGCGCCTGGAGATCGCCCATGTGCTTGGCGAACATCTTCGTCACCGCGCGGCTGTCGGCGACGTCGCAGGGCAGCGCCGTCGCGTCGACGCCGAGCGCGCGCACCTCTTGGACGACCGCGTCCGCGGTCTCCGGGCGGATGTCGTTCACGCCGACGGCACAGCCCTCGCGCGCGAACGCGAGCGCGATCTCGCGGCCGAGTCCGGAGCCGGCGCCGGTGATCAATGCGACTTTGCTCGTGAGCTTCATGACGTGCCTCCGGAGCGTGGCAAGTTGTGCGTTGCGCGATGCCGGTGCTAGGGTCGCGGCATCGACAGCGCGATCGCACATCCCCCCTCGCTTGTCCACGTCGTCAGCCACGGTCCGCACTGCCTCGATGGGGTGACGGCCGCCGTCGCCGTCGCCCGCTTCCACGCCGGCATCGAAACCCGCGCGCACTTCGCGAACAATCCCGAAATCAACGAGGTGCTGCTCGCGGTGCCGCCGCCACCCGGCACGTCGCAAGACCTCTGGATCACCGACATCAGCTGGACGCGGCCCGAAACCGACGCGCACCTACGTGCGCTCGCCGCCGCCGGCACGCGCATCTTCTGGATCGACCATCATCGTACGGCGATCGAGCGCCTGCGCCGCGGCGTGATCGACGTGCCCTTCAGCGAGATGGTCGTCGAGGACACGTACGCCGCATCGCGACTCGTGTTCGAGCACCTGCGGCGGAAGCTCGGTGACGATGCACGGTCGGCAGCGCGCTTCCTCGCGCTCGAGCGTCTCGTGATGCTCGCCGACGACAACGACCGGTGGATTCACGATCTCGAAGGCTCGCGCGAGCTCGCGCTCACGGTCGGCGCGATGCAAGGTACCGAGGCATACGAGGACCTCCTCGGCGTCGACGCGGAGGTCACGTACACGCCGCGTATGCGCGCCGCGCACGAGCGCGTCGCCGCGGAGGTCGCCGCGACGCACGCGCTCGCCGACCGCACGCGCCGCGAGCGCAAGGTCGGGCCCGTCACCGTCGCGGCGGCGTGGTGCGCCGGCTATCCGAGCGAGATCGGCGACGCCTGGGGCAAGCGCACGCGCAATGCCGTCTTCGCGCTCTACGACACGAAGAGCGACGGCGTGAGCTTCCGTCGCTCGCCCGATTGCCAGGTGGATCTCTCGAAGGTCGCCGAGATGTTCGGCGGCGGTGGTCACGCCGCGGCCGCCGGCTGCCAGATCCCCGGCATCGCCGATCGCGATGCCGACGCCTTAGCCGACCTCGTTGCCGGCGCGGTCACCCGCACGCAGGCGTAGCCGGTGGATCGGAATTTGTCGGCGCTGCGCAAGCGCTACGGCAAGGTGCCGCTCATCCAGCCGGCGCTGACCTCGGCGGATTTTCCGCCGCTGCGCGGCGGGCGGCGGAGCGAGGTCGCGATGGCGATCCGGCGGCCGAGCGGCGGGATTCTGCTGCAGACGAAATCCTTCTACCCGCCGGCGACGTTTCGCCTGCCGACCGGCGGCATCAAGGAAGGCGAGGACGTCGAGCACGCGCTGCTGCGTGAGGTCCATGAGGAGAGCAACCTTCTCGTCGACGTCGATCGCGTCGTCGCGGTGATCGAGCACACCGCGCCCGACGCGCGTCCGCTCTTCCGCTCGTACTTGTTTCTGCTGCGCGAGACCGGCGGCGAGCTCAAGGTGAACGACCCCGATGAGCAGATCAGCGGCTGGGACGAGCGCGACCTCGAGGGGCTGCGGGCGGCGAGCGCGCAGCTGCGCGCGCTCGAGGGCACGTGGCAGCGCTGGGGGCACTTTCGGGCGCTCACCTTGGACGTGCTCGTGCACGCGCTCGCTTGAGCGGCGGCCGGCGCGCGCTCTGGGCCTGGGCGCTCTACGACCTCGCCAACACGACGTTCTCGCTGAACGTCATCTCGCGGTACCTGCCGCTGATCGTCGTTCAGGACCTCGGTGGGCGCGACCTCGACGTCAGCATCGCGTACAGCGCCTCGATGCTCCTCGTCGCGGCGTCCTCGCCGGTCTTGGGCGCGCTCTCCGATCTTTCGGGTCGGCGCCTGCCGTACCTCGCCGTCGCGACGGTGGGCTCGGTGGCGGCGACCGCGTGCATGGGATTTCGCGCCAGGGCGCCGGTGCTCCTCCTGCTCTTCGCGATCGCCAACTATTGCTACCAAGCGGCGCTCGTCTTCTACGACGCGCTTCTCGCCAACGTCTCCGACGAGTCGACGCGCGGGCGCGCATCGGGGCTCGGCATCGGTCTCGGATACGGCGGCGCGATCTTGAGCCTCTACAGCGTCGCGCCGATCGCCGAGCGCTTCGGCAAGGCGGCGGCGTTTCCGGCCACCGCGGCGATGTTCATGGGGTTCGCGCTTCCGTGTCTGCTCTTCGTGCCCGATGGTGCCGGGCGGACGAGATGGCGACCCGGCGCCGTTCGTGAGGCGTTCGGGCGCGTGCGGGCGACGCTCGCGTGGCTACCGCGCCGTCCGCAGCTCGCGCGCTTCCTCGTCGCGCACTTCCTCTACACCGATGCGGTGAACACGGTGATCCTCTTCATGGCGGTGTACGTGACGATGGTCGGCGGTTTCACGAGCGCCGAGGTGACGCGGCTCCTCGCGCTCTCGACACTTTTTGCGATCGGCGGCGCGTTCGCGCAGGGGCCGATCGTCGACCGCATCGGTTCGAAGCGGGCGCTGCAGCTCGCGCTCGCGCTGTGGGCGCTCGGCCTCGGGCTCACCCTCGTCGGCACGAAAGCCGTGCTCTGGGTCGTCGGACCGATCACCGGCGCGGCGCTCGGCGCCACGTGGGCGGCTGACCGGGTACTGATGCTGCGGCTCTCGCCCCCCGAGGCGCTCGGCGAGCTGTACGGCATTTACGGGATGGTCGGCCGCTTCTCGGCGATCACGGGTCCCCTCCTCTGGGGAGCGATCGTCTACCTTCTCGAGGGTACTGGCGCGCTCGCCTACCGTGCCGCGGTTGCGTCCCTCCTGGCGATGTTGCTCGTCGGCGCCGTGGTGCTGGCAGGCGTCGACGAGCCACGGAGCCACGGGAAGAATGCGCGCGGGCTCACCTGATAATGCCCATATCCTGACGATGGGAGGCGATTGACAGCAAAAAAAAGCCGTCGGTATAAGTGCGTGTTGCCTCTCGTCTCCGTCACCCCGACATCGAAAGGAGCTCCAGATGTTCGATGAACATCGCGATACGGCCGTACGATGCGCGGCGCTGGCGCTGGCCGTCGTCGCCCTGTTCCGGCCGGTCGTCGGCCGGGCGGAGGTGAAGCCCGGCGACGTCATCACCCGCGCCAACGCCGACAAGGTGAAGGGCATCATCCCCGACGGCGTCCAATGGTGCGTCAATCGCGGCATGAACATGACGATCGTGCCGTACAAGAAGATCGAGCTGCCGCCGCTCTATCAGGCCGCGACCGAGAAGTACTCGTCGCAGGTGAAGCTGAAGGACGACCAGACGCTTGAGGGTTACGTCGCCGGTCGACCGTTCCCGCTCCTCGACACCAACGACCCGCAGGCGGCGGCCAAGCTCATGTACAACTTCGAGCGCGGCCACTACTACAGCGACGACCTCGCGCTCCATCTCTTCGACGCCGACACCGGGCAGCTCACGGTCGATAGCAGCGGCAACCAGCACTACAACGTCGAGCGCCACTTCGTGCTCGACTGGCTGCGCATCCTGAGCTTCGCCGGACGGCTCTACAACGACCCGAAGCCGACGATCGATCCGAACAAGGACAAGACGTTCCGCAAAGCCGGCCTCTATCCCGTGATCGAGCCGTTCGATCTGAAGGGTATCGGC
>JBGPOW010000136.1:0-11272 GCA_041488235.1 Binatia bacterium | reverse complement strand
GCCGCCCCGCGCCCGCGGCCGCCGCCGCCGCGGCGCGCGCCCGCCCCCCCCCCCCCCCCGCCCCGCGCAGAACGCGGCGGAGCGGTGACGCCCGCTTGCGCGCGACGACCGCGCGACGGTACGAGTCGAGCATGCGCGACACGCGGCGACGCCCGAAGGCAATGGGCCATGGACTGCACGTGGCGGTGATCGTCGTCCTCGTGACGCTGGCGTACACCGGCAGCTTCCGCGGCGAATGGGTGTCCGACGATACGGTGTCGATCGCGCAAAATCCGCTCCTGCGCTCGCTCGCGCCCGCCAACCTCCCGCGCCTCCTCACCGCCTTCGACGGCCCGAACTACATGCCGCTGAAGATGCTGTCGCTCGCGATCGATTATCAGCTCTTCGGCGGCGACCCGACCGGCTACCACGTCGTGAACTTGCTGCTGCACGTCGGGAACGCGCTCCTCGTGTACCTGCTCCTCTTGCGTCTCGGCGAGCCGGCGGCGCCCGCGTTCGCGGTCGCGCTCCTCTGGGCGGTGCATCCGGTGCACGTGGAGTCGGTGGCGTGGATCAGCGAGCGCAAGAACGTCCTTTCGACGCTCTTCTTCCTTCTCGCGTTCCTCGCGTATCTCCGGTTCTCCGATCGGCCGCGGCCGCGCACGTACGCGCTGATGTTCGTGCTCTTCGTCTGCGCACTGCTCACGAAGATCAACACCATCGTCTTGCCGGCGATCGCGATCGCATACGAGGTCGCATGGCGCACCCGGCTGCGCGCACGCGACGTCGTCGCGATGCTGCCGCTTCTCGCCGCCGGCGCGCTGCTCGCATGGGTGAACTTGCACGGCAACCCGTCGCACGGCGCCGCCTACCATGGCGGGAGTCTGTGGGTGACGTTGCGGACGAGCAGCACGGTCGTGCCGCGCTACCTCGGACTCATCCTGCTGCCGATCGGCCTGCAGTCCTACTACGCGGTGCCGCTGCGCGCCTCGTGGCTCGAGCCCGGCGTCCTCGCGTCGGCGCTCGCGATTGTCGCCGCCGCGGTCGCCGCGATCGTGCTCGCGCGGCGACGTCGGCGAGCCGGGTTCTGGATCGTGTGGTTCCTCGTAACCCTCGCGCCGATGCTGAACCTGGTGCCCTTTCCGGCCCTGATGGCGGATCGCTACCTTTATATACCGCTCGTCGGGCCGCTCGTTTTGCTGGTGTGGGCGGCGCAGGATCTCGGCCGCCGCGTGCCGCTCGTGTCACGGGCGCTTCCGATCCTCGCCGGCGCGACGGTCGCCGGCTGCGTGCTCCTCACCGTGTGGCGCGTACCCGTCTTCCACGACGACTTCCATCTGTGGACGGACTGGGCGCTCACGACCTCGTACATCTCGAGCGATCACCCGTACGCCGGTCCGTCGCGCGCGCGCGAGCTCCAGGTGCTGCGCGACGCCATCGCGCACGACGGCACCTCCGGTCCGCTCCACAACAACCTCGGCGCGATCGCGTTCGAGGAGGGCCGCATGACGGACGCCGTCGAGGAGCTCAGCCGTGGGTACGCGCTGGCGCCGCGCGACCCGGCGATCGCGCTCAACCTCGGCCGCGCGTATCTCTTCGCGGGCCAACCGCAAGCGGCGGCGCGGACGTTGGAAGAGGCCGCGCGTCTCGAACCGCCTTCGTACTACGCGCATCTGAACCTCGCGCGGGCATACCTGCTGCTCGGGGATGCGGCACGCGCGCGCGCGGCGGTCGTGACCGCACGCGCGATCCGTCCGCGCTGGACGGACCTGCCGGCGGTCGAGGCCGCGGTCGCACGCCTCGAGCAAGAGAATCGCGCGCGCGCCGCCGGCTCGTGATGACGGCTACGCCGCCGCCGAGAACAGCCGTCGCGGATTGTCGACGAGAATCGTCTCCACGTCCGCCGACGTGAGGCCGCCGGCGAGGAGCTGCGGCACGATCTTCGTGAGGATCGTCGTCGGTCGCCAGTCGGGGACGAGCGCCAACACGTCTTCGTACGTGCGGCCGAACGGCACCGGCCGACCGCGCCAGCAGACGATCGAGTCGTGCGACAGGAGAATGCGGCGCGTGTGTCCGGCGCGCGCGAGCTTCAGCACGTTTCGCACCCGTACCTCGTCGGGCACGATGATCGAGATACCGAAACGATCGAAGCCGACGAACGCGCCGCGCTCGGCGAGCGACCGATGGTACTCGGGATCGTCGCTGCCGTCGGAGTGGCCGACGACGAGGCGCTCCGCGGCGAGGCCTTCACCGGTCACGATGTCGATCTGATCGTGGCCGCAGGTGGCGTTCTGGGTGTGCGAGATGACCGGCACGCCGGTCGCGCGCGCCGCGCGTGCGCCGGCGGTGACGAGCTTCCGCTCGTAGTCCGACACGTGTCCGGCGCCGGTCGCGATCTTGACTGCGCCCGCTTTGATCCCAGTGTCGCCGACGCCTTCGGTGATCTCTTTCACGTAGATGTCGGTGATGTCCTCGACGGGCAGATGACGGAACGTGTACGTGATCCCTTCTTCTTCGTGATACGCGCCGGTCGTGCAGACGATGCGCATGCCGCTGCGCTCGGAGAGCTCGGCGAGGAACTCGACGTCGCGGCCGAGATCCATCGGACACGGATCGACGAAGGTGCCGACGCCGAGATCGGCGAGCACCTGCATCTGGTCGATCGCGCGCGCCATCACCTGCGCGCGATCGAAGCGCGGCGCCTTCGCGTCGAGGTCCCATCCTGGGAATCCGACGAGCACGTGCTCGTGAATGAGGGTGCGACCGAGCTCGCGAGGATCAGCGGTACCGGTCACGGTTTGAACCCGTCGCGACGCGTCCGTCATGGCGGTCGAGTACCAACTGGCCCGTGCGTGAACAAGCACGTCGAGTGCTCACGGGTCACCGACCGACTGACGACGAGCGCGTCACGTCGCCGCGGACGCGAGACGGCGCACGATCCTTCGCGCCGCGGCGAGGCTCGCCCACGCGAGGGCGGCGACGAGCGCGCGATCGCCGGGGACGCACGCGCGAAAGGCGTCGATCACCGCATCATCGACTTGGTGCGGAGCGAGCGCGGTGAGGAGCGCGAGCTGCGCCGCCGGTCGTTGCGCGTCGGCGAGCGCGGCGAGCGCCGGTCCGAGCCACTGCCGGCCGAGACCGACGTCCTCGCCGTGCCACTCTGCGAGGCGCGCGGTCACCACGTGCCGCGTCTCCGCCGGAAGCGCCCGCGCGCCTTCGACCTCGACCGCCGCCGCGAAGCGGCCGAGCGCGTCGGCGACGCGCGGCGATGGCGCCGCCCAACGCAAATCGTCCGGCAGCGGCGCCGCGGGAAGGAGCGGGGCCGGATCGCTCGTTTTGACACGCACGATCGCGCGCCCGAACCACCAGCCGCCGATCCTGCGCAGCGCCCGCTTGAATCGCGGCGGCGCCGCCCAAAGCGGCGACTCCCCGAGCAGCACCGTGACCGGTCGGTTGATGTAGTGGAACACGAGCGCGGTGCCGAGGATCTCGGGCGCCTCGTCCGCGGTGAAGGGACGCGGCGCGATGGGCACGGGGGACGCGGCCCACGCGGCCAGGGCGCGGGCGCGCGGATCGCGGATCGCGTCGACGTCGCCGGCCGCGAGCGCGTCCGCCGTCTGATGCGCGCCGCTGCCGTCGAGCATGACCAGGTGCGCGTCGACGCAGAACGGGCAGCGGTTGGCGCGTGACACCGCCGTCGCAACGGCTTCTTTGGCGGCGCGCGGCACCGTCCCGGTGACGAGCGTCGCGCGACACGCGCGCCACACGCCGGCGAGCAGCTGCGGCGCGGGCGAGTGCAACGTGAACGGCTCGACGAGCGCGCCGAAGTCGCGCTTCACCTCGGCATAGACGACGCCGACGATGCCGGTCGCGTCGAGCGCGGGGACGGGACGGACGTGCCGGATCACCGGGCGCGGGCGGCAGCGGGGCCGAGCGCGGCACCGAGTGCGCGCACCGTCGCCTCGAGCTCGGCCGCCGCGACGAGCGGATACACGATCAGGCGATCGACGCCGATTGCCGCGGCACGGGCGACGAGCGCCGCGTCGAGGGGCTCGAACGTGGTGAGCGAGATCTCGAACGGCGCGTCGCCGCGGCCGAACTGCTTGCGCAGACGCTGCACCTCCGCGATCAGCGGCGCCGCCGCGTCGACCGTCAAGCCGAAGCCGTACCAACCGTCGCCGAACCGCGCGGCGCGTTGCAGCGCCGGCGCCGCATGGCCGCCGACGATGATCGGCGGGTACGGCCGCTGCACCGGTTTCGGCTCGAAGCGGATGTCGTCGAACGCCGCGAAGCGGCCCGCGAAGCGCGGCAGCTCGTCCGTCCACAGCGTACGAATCGCCGCCAGATACTCGTCGGTAATCGCGCCGCGACGACGGTAGTCGACGCCGAGCGCGGCGAACTCCGCCTCGACGTAGCCGGCGGCAAACCCGGCGATCAACCGTCCGCCCGACACGATGTCGAGCGACGCCAGCGCCTTCGCGACGAGCACCGGGTTGTGGTGCGGCAGGACGAGGATCCCGGTTCCGAGGCGCACGTGCCGCGTGTGCGCGGCGACCGTCGCAAGCGCTACCACCGAGTCGAGGAACGGCGTCTCGGGCGGCGTCGGCACCGGGTTGTCGTGGATCGGCATCGCGACGTGCTCGCCGGTCCAGATCGATTCGAACCCGCTCTCTTCCGCGGCGCGGGCGACGCGCACCTGCAGCGCGGGATCCGCACACGCGCCGAAATTGATGCCGAAGAGACCGAGCCGCACGCCCGAAGCTGTCGCAGCCGCTCGCCGCTCAGTCAATCCGCGGACACGCAGGAACGTGCTGCCGCGTCACACCCGCTTCGTGCCGAAGCGGTTCCAGTGCGTCACCTGCTCGGCGGGACGCCGCCGTCCGACGCCGAAGCGTCCGCGCGGTCGCCCCATCGGCAGGAGTGCAACGATCTCGTAGCGCTCGGGAATGCCGCAGAGCGCCCGCACCTCGTCGTGATGAATCCGGTAGACGGTCGTGAGCGTGGTGCCGATCCCGAGACCGCGCGCCGCCAGCATGAAGCTCTGCACAGCGGGATAGACGGACGCGAAGGGCGTCCCGACGTCGAGCTCGCTGTCGGCATCGCGCAGCGCCATCGAGATGTTCGGCATCAAGACGAGCACCATCGCCGGCGCCTCACCCATGTGCTCGGCGAGATGGCGCGAGCTGCGCAGCATGCGCGTGAACGCGTCCTCGTCCTCGGCCGAGCGCGCCGGCGGACGCGCGGCGAGGAGCGCCGGCTCGTAGCGGGCGTAGGCGCGGCGGTAGACGTCGCCGATCGCGCGCTTCGACTCCGGATCGGTCACGACGAGGAACTGCCACGGCTGAATGTTGCCGCCGCTCGGCGCCTGCGTGGCGATGCGGATGCAGTCGAGAATCTCGGCGTCGGTCACCGGCTCGGCGGTGAAGCGGCGGACCGCGCGCGTCGTCGTGAGTGCCTCGAAGAGGTCCATGATCGCTCCTGCCACGCGGCCGCGCCCTGCTGCGGCGGGTCGCGCGTCCTCAGCGCCCCTTGAAAACGGGCGGGCGCTTCTCGCGAATCGCGGCGAGCGCCTCCTGGTGATCCTCGCTGCGGAACGTGACGAGCTCGAGCGCCGTCGAGGTGTCGAACGCGACGTTGAGCGCGTCCTTCACGAGCTTGTTCACGGCGAGCTTGGTGTACCGCACGGCGAGCGGCGCGCCGGCGGCGAGACGCGTCGCGAGCGCCATCGCCTCGGCGTCGAGCGCCGCCGCGGGGACGACGCGGTTCACGAGACCGATCCGCTCCGCCTCGGCCGCGGTGAGCGGGTCGCCGGTGAGGAGATACTCCTTCGCGCGCGCCGGACCGACGGCGAGCGGCCAGATCGCGACGCCGCCGTCGCCGGCGACGAGGCCGACGCGCACGTGCGGATCGCCGATCGTCGCCGTGTCGGCGATGAGGATGACGTCGCAGAGGAGCGCGATCGAGGCGCCGAGACCCATCGCGTGGCCGTTCACGGCGGCGACGATCGGCAGCTCGACGTCGAGGAGATCCCAAATGAGCTGCTTGGCGTCGCGCCGTAACGCTTCCATGCGCTCCGGCTCGCGCAGCTGCGGGAACCAGCGGAAGTCGCCGCCGGCGCTGAACGCTTTGCCGCGCCCGGTGAGCAGCACGGCGCGCGCCGTACGCTCGCGCCGCAGCGCCGCGAAGAGCGCGGTGAAGTCGTGATGCAACGCCGCATCGACGGCGTTCAGCTCGCTCCGCGGATGGTCGATCGTCACCCGCAGCACGTCGCCGACGCGCTCGAGACGGAGCGTCGTGAAGGCCGCCGCGTCCACGCCGTCGCTCACCTGCGAACGCTCCCGGCGGTCGACGTGGCGCTCATCTGCGTGCCGTCACGCCGGCTCACAGCAGCGCCGCGTCCGTCGCAACGCCGAAGAGCAGGCGACCGGTGAGCTCGTAGGTCGCCGGTGCGACCATCAGATGCTGCGTCACGACGTGCACGTCGCGGAAGCAGCGCTGTAGGGGGCTCGTCGCGTACACGGACGTGCCGCCGCCGGCGTTGTACATGAGGTCGACGGCTTTCGCGGCCGCGAGCGTGGCGTTCGTCGCCGCGAGACGGACGGCGGCACGCGCCGCGAGGTCGATCGTACCGGAGCGCTCCGCGGCGGCCCACGCTTCCTCGATGGCTTCGAGGAGAAACGCGCGTCCGGAGCGGACGAGCGCCTCGGCCTCGCTCACCTGTACCTGTGCCGTCGCGCGTTCGGCGAGGATGCGCCGGCTTCCCGTCGGCCGCTTGCCGCCGGCGATCTCGACGAGCTCGGCGATCGCGCGCCGGCCGATCCCGAGCGCAACGGCAGCGATCCCGATCGCGAGGAGACCGAAAACGGGAAAGGCGTACAGCGCGCCCTCCGCGCGCGGGCGGTCGCGCACCAGCGACACCGCGTGCGCCGCCGGCACGAAGAGGTCGCGAACGGCGATGTCGTGGCTTCCAGTGCCGCGCAGCCCCGAGACATTCCAGGTGTCGATCACCTCGACGTCGCGCGCCGGGAAGAGCATGAGCGGCGCGTCGGGAGCGCCGCTCGGAAGCAGGCGCGGCGCGCCGTTCTCGACGATCACGCTCCCGCCCATGAGCCACGAGCAGTGCTCGACGCCGCTCGCGAACGGCCAGCGCCCGCTCACGCGATAGCCGCCGCTCGTCGGCACCGCCGTGCCGCTCGGCGCGTAGACGCCGCCGGCGATCCCGTTCGGATCGCCGTAGATCACCGCCGCCGCGTCCGCCTCGAGATAGCCGGAGAGCAGGCCGCTCGTGCAGCCGATCATCGCGCACCAGCCGGCGGAGGCGTCGGCCTCGCCGAGCACCTCGAGGACGCGCAGCAGCGTCGCCGGCTCGACCTCGCCGCCGCCGATCGCGCGCGGCACGCACATGCGGAAGATGCCGGCGCCCGCCATCGCGCCGACGATGTCCAGCGGCACGCGCCGTCCACGCTCGATCTCGTCGGCACGCGCGCGGAGATCCGGCGCAAGACGCTGCGCGGCGGCGACGAGCGGCTGCGCGTCGGCGTTCATCGCTCGGGAGGACGTTCGGCGACGACGATCACGACCGGATACTCGAAGCGGATCTCACGCTCGCCGTGGCGACGTGCGGCGAGACCGAGCGCGTCGTCGGCGAGCGACGAGGTAAAGATCGCGCGCACGCGGTCAGCATCGCCCGCAGCGGGAAACGACCGCTCCAGCACCGCTTCCAGCTCCACCGGGAGACGATAGAACGCGCGGCGCCGGATCGTGAGATCGCCGTCGCGGATCAGCTGCTCGAGCTCCGCGAGCGGCATGGCACACGCGTGCGACGGATCGCGCAGCCGCTCCATGCGGTTCATCGCCGCCGCCTTGACGGGATCATCGGAGGCGATGAGATCGGCGACGACGATCGTTCCGCCCGGCGCGCACACGCGCCGCATCTCCGCAAGCACCGCCGCCGGATCGAGGAAGTGATGGAACGCGAACCGTGAGCTGACGATCGTAAACGATCCATCGGCGTACGGGAGCGACGTGACGTCACTCTGATCGAAGCCCACGTTGGTGAGGCCGCGCGCCTGCGCGATCTCACGCGCGCGCTCGAGCATCGCCGGCGTAATGTCCACGCCCGTCGCGTGCCGCACGAACCGCGCGAACGCCGCAACCACCAACCCCGGCCCGCACGCCACGTCGAGAAGCGTGTCGTCGGGACCGGCGCCACTTTCGGCGACGAGCAGCGCCAGCGCCTGCTCATCTTTGATCCCTGGCGCCTCCGAAAACGGCACCGCCTGCCGCGTGAATTGATCGACGATGGTGGCCTGATGCGAGGAGAACGTCACCGCGTCGCCGTACCACGTCGCTCGTCGCGATGCGACCGCGCCTTGGCCGGCCGCGCGGTCGTGTGGGCCCGGCGGCGAACGCTCGCGGGCCGCGACGCACGCGCGGCGGCGCCCAACGTCCCGCCGCCGCCGCGTGCGCACCGGCGGCGCCGGGCCGCGGCGCCGCCGGCTGCTCTCAGCGAACTACGGCAAGCACTGCGTGCACGCGACGCACACCTGCAAGGGCCCGCACCCCTTCTGCGGCAGCTCGCAGATCTCGCCCGGCTCGATGTTGCCGTTGCCGCAGATCGCGATCGGCACGTCGACGCACTGCTGGCAGAGGAGACATGCCTGGAGCGGTCCGCAGCCAACAGCCGGAAGGTCACAGACCTCGCCGGTCTCGACGTTGCCGTTGCCGCAGACAGGCGGCAGCGGCGTCTGCACGCATTGCGTACACTGCAAACAGATCTGGCCGTCGCCGCATCCATGGGCCGGCAGCTCACAGATCTCCGTCGGCTCGATGACGCCGTTGCCGCAGATGAACTGATTCACAGGGAGCACGCCCGGTGGCGGGAAGCACTCGGAGCAGCCGAGGCATACCTGCTCCGGGCCGCAGCCGATCGCGGGTAGCTCGCACACCTCGCCCGAGTCGAGCGTGCTGTTGCCGCAGGTCGGGAGCTGAACCGCCGGGCATTGGCACGGCGACGTGAGACCGCATTGCTCGACGCCGTTGAAGGGCGGACACGCGCTCTCGCTCGGCGGCGCGCCGTTGATGCCGCCGGGATCGCACTGCTCACCAGAACCGACCAGGCCGTCGCCACAGACCGGCGGACACATGCACGCGTTCGGCGTGTTCGCCGCCCCGCATTGACCAGGGCAGTGCGCGTCGGCCGTGCCGTCACACTGCTCGCCGAACTCGAGGACGTTGTTGCCGCACTCCTGCGGGCACGTGCAATCCGCTTGGCACGCACCCGGGCAGTTCGTCGAGTCGCTGCCGTCACACTCCTCCTGCGGACGGTTCTTCACGTTGTCCCCGCAACGCGTGACGGTGACGCTCGCCGGCAGGCGCAGCGCACCAGGACCGGGCAGGCCAGCGGTCTGATTGATCGCTTGGCCGCTCGTCGCCGGGATGCAGAACGTCGCCGCACCCGTGAGCGTCGTCGTACCCGGCGTGCCGACGCGGACGATCGGATCGAGGAAGCACCGCCGGTTCTGCGTACCGCACGGTCCTTTACCCGTCGGGCAGTCGGTGTCGGCCTGACAGCCGACCTCGGGCGCGCCGGCGCAGGTCTGATCGGCGGGGCCGACCGCGCAACGCGCCTCGCCGACCGGTGCATTTTGAGTTTGACGGCACAGTGGATGACAGACGCCGCCGCCGCCGCAATCCGAATTGCTGTCGCACGGCATGCCGTCGTTTCCGCCACCGTCGCAGCCGTTCAAGCACGAACTCGGCTGCGCCTCGCCGTTGCACCAGCAGCTCTGACTCTGGAAGCCGGCGCCCGTACACGGTTCGGAAACTTGATTCGTGCCGAAGCTGACCGTCCCGGTCGAGAGCGGGCGGAACGGGATGGCGAGGCCGCCACCGGAGACGTTCAGTCCCGAGCTCGGCGGACAATCGTTGGAGGTCGGTCCGAACGGCCCGTTGCCCTGCACGTGGCACGGCGGGCTGCCGGTGATGTCGGAGCAGGTACCGGCCTGGCCGATCTGACAGTCATGGGGATCCGCTGCACCGCAATCACAGATCGGACACGGGCGGCTCACGGAGTTCCCGAGATGGACGAGCGCGTTGATGTCGACGAACAGCTCGGAGGAGCCGTTCTGGAGATTGTAGGTGCCGGTCACGTCGCTCGCGAAGCGGTCGATGATGCACGCCGGCACGCCGCCCGCGGAGAGCGGCAGCGGTGGCCCGAACGTGTTGATGACGCAGTTCCCGGCACCGCTGCACCCGTTGTTGTCGGTGCACGAGCGGCTCGGATCGCCGGAGCAGAAGGAGCCGACGTTGCCGAAGAAGTCGCACTCGAAGTCGCTGACACCGTCGCAATTCGAGAGGTCACCGCTGATGGTCGACCCCGTTTGGACCTCGAAGTTGTGGGCGATGCCCGTCCAGCCGGTGTCGAGGTCGGCGCCCGGGACTACCGATAGTGTGAGGGTGCCGCGTGGCGGACACGTGCAGTCGACTCGGCATTTGCCGGGGCAGAGCGCGTCGTCGGTGCCGTCGCAGAGCTCGCCTGCCTGCCGATGATTGTCGCCGCAGACGGGTGAGCACTGGCAGTCGGCTTGGCACGTCCCCCCTGCGCAATCGCCGGTGCCGGTGCCGTCGCACTGCTCGCCGGGATCGATCTGGTTGTTGCCGCAGAACGGCCCGCACGTGCAGTTGGCTTGGCACGCGCTCGCCGGGCAGGCGCCGCCGGGGGCGGCGCCGTCGCATTGCTCGCCGTTGTTCACGACGCCGTCGCCGCAGAACGTGCCGCACGTGCAATTCTGGCAATGACCTGGACACGCGGCATCGTCACTGCCGTCGCACTCCTCGCCCGCTTGAACGACGTTGTCGCCGCACACCGCGACCGCGCAGGTGCAATTTGTCCGGCACTGGCCGGGACACGCGCTGTCGTCACTACCATCGCACTGCTCGCTCGGCCGGTTTACCTGCTGATCGCCACACTTCGGGCACTGACAGTTCGGCAGGCACGCACCCGGACACGTAGCGTCGTCGGCGCCGTCACACTGCTCGCCGGAGTTGATCATGCCGTTGCCGCATTGCGCGCCCGTCTTGAAGATGCGCACCGGCAGCTCGAGGGCACCCGGACCGGGAAGACCGCCGACGCTGTTCACCGAGGGGCTGGCCGTCGGCGGAATGCAGAAGGTCGCCGCGAGGGTTGCGTTCTGCGTTCCCGGGATGCCGACGCGGACGATCGGATCGAGGAAGCAGTTGCGGAAGCCGCCGCTACAGGTCTGGTTAGGCTTGCAGGTGCTGCAGTTCCCGG
>JBGPOW010000135.1:0-11281 GCA_041488235.1 Binatia bacterium | reverse complement strand
GGCGGGGGGGCCGCGCGCGCGGTCGGCCCCCTGGTGCCCCAACCTACCCCCGGTCCCCCCCGCGGGGCCACTCCCGGGGCCCCCCCCCGCCCGTCCGCGTAGAACGGCGACGACGAACGATGGAGGACTACTGATGCGACTGCTGGCGATCGCGATGCTCGTGTTGCTGCCGACGAGCGCGACAGCCGCCGAGACGGCAACGCTCGGCGCCACACTCCCGGTGTACACGGTCTTGCCGTTCGCCGCGTTGCTGCTCGCGATCGCGCTCCTGCCGCTCTCGATCCCCGACTGGTGGGACCACAACCGCAACAAGGGCGTCGTGGCCGCCGTGTGTGCCCTGCCGGTCGCCATCTATCTGATCACGGTCTGGGGTCGCGCGGGATTCGACGAGCTCGTGCACACGACGCGCGACTACTCCTCGTTCCTCGTGCTCCTCGCCTCGCTGTTCGTCATCACGAGCGGCATCGTCGTCAGAGGCTCGCTCTCCGGAACGCCGATCATGAACAGCGCGTTGCTGCTGATCGGCGCGCTGCTGGCGAGCGTGATCGGCACGACGGGAGCGTCGGTGCTGCTCATTCGGCCGCTCTTGCGCGCGAACGAGGCGCGCCAAGCCCGCGCCCATCTCGTCATCTTCTTCATCTTCATGGTCTCGAACTGCGGCGGCCTGTTGACGCCGCTCGGCGATCCGCCGCTCTTTCTCGGATTTCTGAACGGCGTTCCTTTCCAGTGGACGCTGCGCCTCTGGCCGGAGTGGCTGATGGTGAACGGCATCCTGCTCGTCGTCGCCCACGTCTGGGACCAGGTCGTGCTGAACCGCGAGGAACGCGAGCGCCCCGGCGCGCAGCTCGAGGAGGTGATGGAGCACGAGCCCCTCCGCATCCAAGGTATGCGGAACCTCTTCCTCCTCGGCGCGATCGTCGCGATCGTCTATGCCTCGGGACGCGGCATCGGCACCGGCGGACACGCGTGGCCGTTCGGCTGGCAGGAAGGCCTGATGGCGGCCGCCGCGCTCGTCTCGTACTTCTCGACGCCGAGCGACTACCACGTCCACAACCGCTTCAACTTCGGGCCGATCATCGAGGTCGCCGTGCTTTTCGCGGGCATCTTCATCACGATGGGTCCCGCGCTCCTCATCTTGAACGCGCGCGGCGGCGAGCTCGGGTTGAAGGAACCGTGGCAGTTCTTTTGGGCGAGCGGCGGGCTCTCGAGCTTTCTCGACAACGCCCCGACGTATCTCACGTTCGCGGCGACGGCGGCGGGCGTGAAGGGCGTGGTCGCCGAAGGCCGCTACCTCGCCCAGTTCCTCGGCCTCGGTCACGACGCCGAGGCGCTGCTACGCGCAGTCAGCGTCGGCTCGGTCTGCATGGGGGCGAACAGCTACATCGGGAACGGCCCGAACTTCATGGTGAAGGCGATCGCCGAGCACAACGGCGTCCGCATGCCGAGCTTCTTCGGCTACATGGCGTACTCGGTCGGCATTCTGGTGCCGATCTTCATCGTGATGACCTTCGTCTTCTTCCGCTGACGGCGCGCTAGAACGCGGGACGCCGCGCGAGCGCGGCGGCGAGGCGGCTGAGGTACTCGACGCGCGGCACCTCGACGACGCCGAGCGACGCGAGGTGCGGCGTCCGCAGCTGCACGTCGAGAAGCATGAAGCCGCGGCCGCGCAGGCGCTCGGCGAGCGCGGCGAGCGCCACCTTCGAGGCGTCGCGCACGCGGTGGAACATCGATTCGGCGGCGAAGAAGCCGCCGACGGCGACACCGTAGAGACCGCCCGCGAGCCGCTCGCCGTCCCACACCTCGATGCTGTGCGCCCAGCCGAGGTCGTGCAGGTGCGTGTACGCGGCGTGCATCGCGGGCGTGATCCAGGTGCCGCCGGCGCGGTCGGCGCACGCGGCGATGACGTCGCCGAACGCGCGATCCGTCGTGACGCGCAGCCTGCCGCGGCGCTGCGTGCGGCGCAGGCTCCGCGACACGTGCATGCCGTCGAGCGGCAGAATGGCGCGCGGGTCCGGCGACCACCAATAGAGCGTGCCAGTCGCGTCCGGCCACGGGAAGATGCCGGCGCGATACGCGGCGAGGATGGTGCCGGGCTCGAGATCGCCGCCGCCGGCGAGCAACCCCGAGGGCAGCGCGTCGCGCGGATCCGGCATTTGGTAGCGCGTCGGCGGCGGCTCGAGCGGCGACGTCGATGACGGCGCGGCATCGTCGGGCGGGTGCCGGCCGGTGTCGCGATCCGCGTGCGCGTCGGTCCCGTGCGTCTGCTCGCGCATGCGGCCGAACGCGACGTCAGGCGGCCGCGGGACGCAGCGCGACGCGCAGCTCGTGCATGTCGCGGAAGATCGCCATCACGTCGATCGGCGCGTCGAAAGGCTCGCCGCGAAATTCGCGATATGCGCGCTCGACGTTGAAGAGCAGGCGCTCGGGCTCGGTCCAGCGCGCGTACGGGCCGAGGTCGAGACGCTTGGCGGCGTCCAGCGCCGACAGCCCGGCATCGAAGAAGCGCCGCGACTCGGCGCGTACGTACTCGAGATAGGCCTTCATCTCGCGCGGTCCTTCGACGCCGCAGATCGGCCCGTGTCCAGGCACGACGACGTCGGGCGCGAGCGCGATCACCCGGTCGAGCGCGTCGATCCATTTCGCGTAGGTGCCTTCCCAGCCGATCGGCGTGCAGCGATGGAAGAGCACGTCGCCGGTGAACACGATGCGCTGTGCCGGCAGGTGCACGATCACGTCGCCGATCGTGTGCGCGGGGCCGACGTAGAGGAGCTCGACCGCGATGCCGTCGAGGTCGAGATCGAGACGGTCGTCGAGCACGGTCGTCGGCGGCGTGAGCTCGATGCCGCGGAAGTCCCACGGCGCGAGCGCCGCGGCGAACGCGGCGAGCGCGGGATCGTCGCCGCCGGCGAGCGCCTTCATGCCCTGCAGCATCGCGGGCGCGGCGTCGCGTCCGAATGCCGCCGCGCAGGCGCGATGGCCGATGATCTCCGCGTCCGCGAAGAGCTGATTGCCCCAGCAATGGTCGCCGTTGTGATGCGTGTTGACGACGCGCCGCACGGGCTCGTCCGTCACGCGCGCGTACGTGGCGAGGAGCTCGCGCGTGTGCGGCAAGTCCCAGAACGTGTCGACGACGAGACCGCCGGCGCGGCTCACGAGCCCCGAGTTGCTGGTGCCGAGGCCGCGGTCCTCTTGCAGACAGGCGTAGACACTGGGCGCGAGTTGTACGAGGTCCATGACCGCTCTATAGCACGCGCGCAGCGCGACCGGTCCAACCGTCGCGCGGGAGCACGGTTGCCTCGCATCCCATCCGCGGCCAACGTGAATGTATGGACCCCGCACCGCTACCGGCATCAACGTCGCGCTCGGGACGGCCATGGGCTTCATCCTGTCGCTCATCGGCATGCCCAACCCCGTCCTGTGGGGAGTGATGATGGGGACCTTCAACTTCGTGCCCTACGTCGGTCCGTTCGCCAGCATGATCGTGCTGACGCTCGTCGGGGTGACGACGTTCGACTCGATCGGCGGCGCGCTCCTCGCGGTGCCGATGCTGGCGACGCTGAAGATCTTCTGCGACGAGATCAAGCCGCTCGCGGCCGTCGCCGAGTTCCTCGGGCCGTGACCCTTGACGCGCGCCTCGCTCCGCGGCAGCGTCGCTTGCGGGAGGTGACGGGATGATGTGGACGTTCGGATGGCGGCTCGGTGTGGCGGTGGCGGCGTCGCTCGCGCTCGGCGCTCCGGCCGCGGCGTTCGACCTCAGCGGTACCTGGACGGGCAAGGTCACGTGCAGGGGCGTCTTCGACGGCACGCCGCAGGCGACGATGTCGACGTCGACGCTGCTCGTCGCGGACGGCGGATCCTCGCTCGAGCTCGCGGTCGACGGGGTGCATTACAGCGGCGCGTCGTATCCTGCGCCGGGTCAGGCGCAGAAGGGCTCCATCGCGATTAATTCGCTGCGACACCAACTCGACCCGCTCCGCCGACTTCGGCGGCGAGCTCGGGCGTATGAAGGTCACGACGAACGCGAGCAAGGGCACCGGGTCCCTGAGCGGCACGTCGTTGAAGGCGTCGGTGCTGATCGCGCGCAGCGTCTTCACGTGTCGCTGGGCGTTCAAGCGGATCAGCGCCGCGCCGGTCGTACTCGAGGGGTGCACCGCGCCGCCGCCACCGTAGCGGCGGCGCGACGCAGTCAGAGCTTCAGCTCCATTCCGGGCGGCGGCATGAAGAGCGGATTCTCCTGCGCGAGGATGTTCTCGGCGCGCGCGCGTACCGACTCGAGCATCTCGGGATGCGGGAAGATCCAGAAGCGCTCGTCGCGAATCGCCTCGAACACGCGCTCGGCGACCGTCTCCGGCGGCGTGCCCGCGTCGACGAATCCGCGCACCGCGGTGCGAAATGCCTGCGCCGCCTCGGAGCGCCGCCCATCGTCGCGCAGCGCCGGCGGCCGATTGCGCTCGGCGTCGATGATCTTCGTGCGCACGAAGCCCGGGCAGAGCACGGACACCTTGACGCCGGCGCCGGCCATTTGCAGCTCGTGGTGCAGACACTCGGAGATCGTGACGACGGCGAACTTGGTCGCGTTGTAGGTGGACAAAAACGGCATCGAGAGATGCCCCGCCATCGACGCGGTGTTGACGACGTGCGCCTCGCCGCCCTGCGCGAGCATCCGTGGGACGAACGTGTGGATGCCGTGGACGACGCCCCACAGGTTGACCCCGAGGACCCACTGCCAGGCCTCGAGGCTCTGCTCCCACGTGCTGATCCCGTCGCCTGCGACGCCGGCATTGTTACAGACGACGTGCACGCCGCCGAAGCGCGCGAACGCCGCGTCCGCGAGCGCCTCGACGTCGGCGGCGCGCGCGACGTCGGTGCGCACCGCGAGCGCGGCGGCGCCGCCGGCAACGAGCGCCCGTGTCGCCTCCGCGAGCGCCGGCTCCTCGACGTCGGCGAGCACCACCTTCATTTCCGCGGCGGCGAAGCGCTCGACCATCGCGCGTCCGATGCCGCTTGCGGCGCCGGTCACGACCGCTACCTTGTCCCGGAAGTTCTTCATCGGCCGGTGGATAGCACGTTCCTTGACGGGTACGGTACCGTGTGGTGTGGTCGCGACGCTTCGCATGCGTCACAGCGTTCCGACGGTTCTCGCCGTGCTCGT
Source organism: Binatia bacterium (assembly GCA_041488235.1). Lineage (GTDB taxonomy): Bacteria > Desulfobacterota > Binatia > UTPRO1 > UTPRO1 > DP-19. Next base: position 6,129 of record JBGPOW010000135.1, on the reverse strand, counting down.
CGCGGCGGCCGGCATTGCCTATGGCCTGATGCTGGTGTCGCGCGACCTGCGGCGCGTCTCCGACGACCTCGACGTCGTCGCGCGCGACATGAGTACCATCTCCGACGACGTGCGCTCGATCGCCGACGACGTGAATGCGATCGCCGATGCGCTCGCGGGCGAGCCCGAGGACGACGAGCAGCGGCAAACGACCGGCGTCTCCTATCGCCAGCACGTGCTCCGGCTGCGTCGTACGCATCTCGTGATACGTCAGCGCGCGCGCGCCCGCGTCATCGCCGGCGCGCGATAGCAGGCGCCGGCGGCGCGCCGCGAAACGCTCCCGCGTGCTCACGGGAGCGCGGCGGGTCGACAGACGAGCTTCAGCGTATCGAAGTCGCGCGCTGCCGCCGCATCGCCGGTGGCGGCCGTCACGCGCAGCGTGCTTGTGCCCGCCAGGGTACGCGTGCCCACGAGCGTGCCGCGTTCGGCGCGTCGCAGGGGCACGACGACGTCGGCGAAGGGCGTGCAGGCGTCGCGGGTCTCGAGTGGCGGCGCGAACGTCATGAAACGTCCGCGACAGCGTCGCGAGCGCCCGCAATCGGCGTCGATCGTGCACGGCGTCGAGGGCTCCGCGCCCGGCCGCTCGCACTGCCGGCGCACGTCGCCGCCGATCGCGGCGATTGCCGCCTCGAGCGCGTCGCGCGTGTGCGTGTCGTTCGCGCCGTGAGGCTCGGCTTCACGCGGACTGGTGAGGCTGAGCCAGGCCACGTCGCTTGGCGTGCAGAGCGGCCGGCCGTCTCGATCGACGAATCGTCGCTCGCCGACGTTGAGGCAGAGCGCGACGTGGAAGGTGCACGCAGCATCGCCTGCCGCGGCGCCGAAGTCGCACGCCGGATCGTCGTCGACGCAGGTGAGCCGCGCGACGGGTACCCCGCTGCGCACGCGCGACGGTACCGGGCTCGTCAACCATTCATGGACGCAGTCGGTGTGGCGCGGGCCGCCTCCCGGAACGAGCTCGCTGCGGCAGCTCGCGTCGCAGCCGTCGCCCGCGAGCACGTTGCCGTCGTCGCATTCCTCCCCGGTGTCGAGCGCGCCGTTGCCGCAGATCGGCGGTGTCGGCGTCGGTGAAGGCGACGCCGTCGCCGTCGCGGTCGGTGTTCGAAACGGCGTCGGCGAGGCGGTGGCGGTCGCGGTCGCCGTCGCGGCGGCCGTCACGGTCGTGCTCGGCGTCGTCGATGGAGAGGCGGTGGTCGTCGATGACGGCGTCGCCGTCGGCGACGCCGTGGCCGTTGGCGTGGACGATGGTGTCGCCGTTCGCGAGCCAGTCGCGGTGGGCGTGCTCGTCGCGGTGGGCGTGCTCGTCGCCGTCGGCGACGGGCTCGCCGTCTCGCTTGCCGTGGGAGACGGCGTCGCGGTTTCGGTGTCCGTGGGTGTCGGTGTCGGTGTCTCTGTGACGTCCTGAGTCGCGGTCACGCCCTCAGTCGGCGTCGGCGTGTCATCCGCCGTCGCCGTTGCCGTCGCGCTCGGGCTCGCCGTCGGCGTGAGCGAAGCCGTCGCCGATGCGGTCGGCGTCGGGGTGCGTGCCGTCGACGTTGCCGTACGGGTCGGTGTCGGCGTGCGCGACGGCGTCGGCGTGACGGTGCGGGTCGCAGTCGGTGTCGCGGTCCGCGTCGCAGTCGCGGTGCGCGACGCCGTCGGCGTCGGCGTCAGCGTCGGCGTAGCGGTGCGGGTCGGCGTCGGCGTCGCGGTCAGCGTCGGCGTCGGGGTGCGTGTGGCCGTGGCCGTCGCGGTGCGCGTCACGGTCGCGGTCCGTGTCACGGTCGGGCTCGGCGTCGGCGTCTCAGTGGGGCTGCGCGTCGGCGTCGGCGTCGGAGTGACGGTGACCGTCGCGGTGCGCGTCACCGTCGGCGTCGGGGTGCGCGTCGTCGTGGCGGTGCGGGTCGGGCTCGGCGTCCGCGTCGTGGTGAGCGTCGGGGTGGGCGTCACGGTCGGCGTCCGCGTCGGGCTGGCGGTCGGCGTCGGGAGAATCGTCGCGGTGCGCGACGCCGTCACCGTCACCGTGGCGGACGGCGTCAGCGTGCGCGTCGCGGTAATCGTCGGCGTACGGGTCGGCGTCAGCGTGCGCGTCGCGGTGATCGTCGGTGTGCGCGTTGGCGTGAGCGTGCGCGTCGCGGTGATCGTCGGTGTGCGCGTTGGCGTCCGCGTGCGCGTGGCGGTCGGCGTCGCGGTCGTGCTCGGCGTCATCGTGTCGGTGGGGGTAATCGTCGCGCTCGCGGTCGGCGTATCCGTGGGGAAGAGCGTGGGCGTGGCGGTCGCGTCGACTGTCGTCGTGGGTGTCGTATCGGGCGTGGCCGTCGCCGAGGGCGTGACGTCGAGCGTGGCCGTCGGCGTCGCGGTGGGCGTGTCGGCGCGGGCGCCGCGCACGGCGGCGGCGTCGATCGCCGCGCACGCCGTCGCCACGACCAACATCGCCGTGAGCCACGGCAGCCGGCGGCGACGCGGTCGTAGCCTCACACGCGACCCGCGACGGCTAGAGTATGGACGGTATGGTCGGCGGCAGCAGGTATCCCGTCGCGAACGTTCCCAACGTCTCCGTGAAGAACACGAGGCGGGTTACCGGGTCGGCGCTCGACAACGCGTTGAACGACATCGACCCGCTCGACCCGTTGACGTCGCTGCCGGCCACGCTCGCGAGGTCGGTCACCGTGACGCCGCTCGCGACGAAGCCGTCCACCGGTCCGATGAAGTCGCCGTTGCTGCGCGTCACGTCGACGAACCAGGTCGTGACCGCGACCTGCGCGCTGTACACTTCACCGGGCACGTCTTGGAAGTTCACGAAGATGAGCTGGTTGCCGCCGAGACTCGGCGGCTCGAGCGTGGCGGGGTCGTAGTAGACGGCGAGATGCACGTTCGTCGGCTGGATCGGCGGCAAGAGCACGGTCGTGCCGTCGATGACAGTTCCGAGCGCGGGCTCCGCGACGCCGTCGGAGAGCGCCGGCGGCTCCGGCGCGTTGATCGCCGAGCGCGCGGCGCCGGGCGCGCCCCATGCCGAGTGCACTTGTAGATTCGCGACCGTGAAGTTGCCGGACAGTGCGCGGGTGACGACCGCCTTGCCGTGGTTGTCGACGGCGGTGGCGATCGCGACGCCGAAGTCTTCCGGCAACCCGGGCTCGGCGGTCTTCAGCGCGCCGACGTCGATGATGCGGCTCGCCCCTGCGTCGAGCGAGAACGTCTGCGTGAACGGCGAGCTGAAGGTGCGTCCATAGAAGAGCACGGTGACGTCGAGGTCGGAACCGCCGTCGTTGTGCAGGTTGACGAACGTCGTGAAGCTCGCGCGTGCGTCGTAATAGAAGACGACTTGATCGCCTTTGGCGTCGGGCCGCTCGATCGCATTCGGGTTGATGACGATGGCGTGTGCCGGCGCGGCCACAATCGCGTTGAACGCGATGAATGCCAGCGCGACGGTGAGAGCTGCGAATGTCCGCACGTCCAGCCTCCTCTCCTCCACGAGGCGCCGCGCGCCCCGTCTCGGCGCCGTCCGTCGGACGACGCCGTGTCCCATCCTGCAGGCCGGTCACCGCCCGGTGCCGGCCCCTCGCAACCGCTTCTAACGTTGCTCGCACATCGCCGTCAATCGTTCGCGACGGCCTCGCGACCGTTCTCCGTCACGCGGGTCAGCATCGGCGACGGCACTTACGACGCTACGGCGTCGAAAAACGGACGACCGCGCGACGTACGCCGCGGTTGCTGCGAGACTGCGGCGTCGCGCCGCTCAACTTCCGCGGTCGCTCAGATCGCGCGCCGCGCGCGCGCGCAGGACGACGAACAGCGCCAGGCCGAGGAGCCCGACGAGAACGAGCCAGTGCTCGATTCTGCCCACGTCATGCAGGACGCGCTCCGCTTGGTGCGCGAAGAGCAGCCCGAGCGTGACCACCGCCGGCACGAAAATGATCGTCGCCGCCGCCTCGGCGACCGCAAACCGCGGCGCCGAGACGCCGAACATTCCCGCCGAGAGAAACGTCGCGATGCGAAAGCCGAACATGAAGCGAGCGAGAAAGACCGCCTTCGCGCCGTGCCGCAAGACCGCCGCGCGCACCGCCTCGACGCGGTGGACGCCGAGAAGCCGAATCACCCTCGGGTGCGCGACGAGCACTCCGCCGTAGCGGCGTCCGAAGAGATAGAGCATCCAGTCCGCCACGATGACGCCGGCAATGCCGATCGCGACGGCGGCGCGAAGTCCGAGGAGCCGTTGTTCGACGAGCACGCCGAAGCCGACGAGCGTTACGTCCTCGGGAAACGGCAGGCCGACGCCGCCGCCGACGAGGACGAGAAAGAGGCCCAAAAGCTTGCCATAGGGTTCCATTCGTCGGTCGGCGACACGTCGGATCGCAGTCCTCGGCGGCGGGAGCCGCACGCGGACATGTGATCCACGTCATACTGGCGCAGCGCGTCGATTGCTAACGATCCCCTGAGGAGAGCGACGAAAGGGGGATCGGTGATGATTCGGTTCTCGTTGGTCTTGATCCTCGCCGTGAGCGCCCATGCGTCCATGGCGCGCGCCGACGGGCTCGTGCTCGGCGATCATCTGACGCTCTCCGTCTCCGATCGGGTGCGCGGCGAGCTCGTGTCGTGGTTCGACCCCGGCGGGCCGCGCTCCAACAACGACTACGCCTTCTTCGCCAATCGCGTGCGCTTCGGTGCGACGCTCGCCGTGCCGATGCTCGAAGTCGTCGTCGAGGGGCAGGACACGCGGCTCGTGAATCTCCCCGGCGCCGACGCCATCAACACCGGACCCGGGACGAGGGGCGACGGCCCCCTCGGTCCGGGCGCGCTCTACTTCGCCAACACCCGGACGCGCGATCAAGGCGAGGTGTTCCTGCACCTCGCGTACGCGACCGTACGCGACTTCGGGCTTCCCGGCGTGTCGGCGCGCGTCGGCCGCTTCGGGTACAACAACGGCCTCGAGCGGCCGGCGAAGGATCCGAGCCTGCTCTGGCTGCAGCGCGCGCGCATCTCGCAGCGCCTCATCGGCAACTTCGACTACACCAACGTCGGCCGCAGCTTCGACGGCGTGCAGGCGCTCTACGATCGCGGCCCACTGAACGTGACGTTGATGGGAAGCCGTCCGACGTTCGGCGGCTACAACGTGAACGCCAACAAGGAGATCGACGACGTCGACCTCGCCGCGGCCACCGCGTCACTCGTCGAGCCGGAGGGGCTCGCGCCGACGAGCGCACAGCTCTTCTACATGTACTACGGCGACCGCCGGCATCTCGTCGCGACCGACAACCGCGCCCGCGACCTCGCAGCCGATCAGACCTGCACCGGGGGAAACCGCCGTCTCGTCCGCAGCTGCGACCACGGCTCCATCGCGATCCACACGATCGGCGCCGACGTCGTGCACGTCGTCGACGTCGGACCGGGGAAGCTCGATCTCCTCGGCTGGGTCGCCGGGCAGGTCGGCGAGTGGCAAGCGCTGCACCACGGCGCGTGGGCGTATGTCGTGGAGGCCGGTTACCAGCTGCCCGACGTCGCGCTGAAGCCGTGGGCGCGGATCGGGTTCAGCCGCGCGTCCGGCGACACCAACCGCGCCGACCGCGATCACGGCACGTTCTTCCAGATGATCCCGACGGCGCGGCTCTACGCGCTCTTCCCGTTCTTCAACATGATGAACGATCAGGATCTCTTCGTGCAGGGAATCCTGCGGCCGCTCACTGGGCTCACGGCGACTGTGAGCGGCCACTCGCTGCGCGCGACGTCGTCGCGCGACCTCTGGTACGCGGGCGGCGGCGCCACCAGTGACACGTTCTTCGGCTTCTCCGGCATCAACGCGCGCGGCCGGAACGGCCTCGCGTATCTGACCGACCTGGAGCTCGCGTACACCGTCAACAAGCACCTCACGCTCTACGGGTACTACGGTCACGCGTTCGGGCAGGGAATCGTCGCCGCCAACTTCGCCGGACGCGACGGCGACTACGGCTACGTCGAGGCGACGGTGTCGTTCTGAGGGGCGATGGCCTGGGGCGCAGCGACCGCGGACGATCTCCCCGTCGACGCGAACGGCGTCGCGGCGGCGGCGCGTCTCGACGTCGCGCTCCCCGGTGAGGGCTACCATCGGGGTCTCATCGCCTGCCAAGTCGCGTGTCCGGT
>JBGPOW010000134.1:0-11299 GCA_041488235.1 Binatia bacterium | reverse complement strand
CGCGCCCGGCCACCTTCTTGTTCACCGTGCCAGCACCGCGTGCAGCTGACAGGGCATCTCACGACGAACGCGCGCGACGCGCTCCGAGTCGAGCTCGGCAAGGATGACCTGCTCGCCGTCCGCCGCGTGCGCGACGACGGTTCCCCACGGATCGACGATCATCGAGTGCCCGTAGTCCGGAAAACCGTGCGGGCTTTTCCCCGCCTGATTGGGTGCGATCACGTAACACTGATTCTCGATGGCGCGCGCACGCAGGAGCGGCTCCCAGTGCGCCGCGCCGGTGTAGAAGGTGAACGCGGACGGCACCGTGAGTATGCTCGCGCCGCTCGCGGCCAGACGGCGATAGAGCTCAGGGAAGCGCAGGTCGTAGCAGATGCTGAGCCCGACGGTGCCGAGCGTCGTCGGCACCGTGACGACGTCGCGCCCGTACGCGCGTGTCTCCGACTCGCGCACACTCACTTGTCCGGGCAGATCGACGTCGAAAAGGTGGATCTTGCGGTAACGGCCGAGAACGGCGCCGTCGGGGGCGATCAGCAGCGAGGTGTTGTAGCTCTTGCCGCCCCCGGCCGCGCGCTCGAGAAACGAGCCGCCGACGATGACGACCGCGAGGTCCAGCGCGAGACGGCATAGGAACTCGCTCACGCGCCCCGGGATCGGCGTCGCCGCGGCGTCCTCGTCCACACGCGGGCCGCGCCACGCGAAGACTTCCGGGAAGACGATGAGCTCGGCGCCGCGTCGCGCCGCCTCCTCGGCGAGCGCGCGGGCACGCGTCAGGTTGGCGTCGAGGTCGGGGCCGGTTCGCATTTGCACGGCCGCGACGAGGTGTCTCGACATGGCGCGAGAGTGTAGCAGAGGCCCCTCGACCGACAACGGCCGCGGTGCGTCGCCGGTCGGACGGAATTACGTGGACTCGCGACCTTAGCCGAGTTGCGCAGGGCGTCGTCGCTTGCTCACGCGCTGCGGCGTATGGTAGGCGGCGTCGGTCCGTGCACACCTTGAAGATCGACACCGAGTCGCAAATGGAGATGGTCGACGTCACCGCGAACGTTCGTCGTTTGGTGAAGGATTCGGGCGTGGCCCGCGGCATGTGCCATCTCTACGTGCCGCACACCACCGCCGCGATCACCATCAACGAGAATACCGATCCGAACGTTCGCAAGGACATGATCAAGGAGCTCCTGAAAACCATCCCCCTTCAGGACGAATACCTGACCGCCGAGGGCAACGCGGCGGCGCACATCCTGTCCTCACTCCTCGGCGCGTCGCAGAGCGTATTCGTCGAGAACGGGAAGCTCGTTCTCGGCACGTGGCAGGCGATCTATTTTTGCGAGTTCGATGGCCCGCGCGCGCGGACCGTCCTGCTCCGCGTCATGGCCGAGTGAGGAGGTCCGCATCATGAACCAGTCCAACTCGATCCGTCTGATCAAGCGCTACGGCAACCGCAAGCTCTACGACACGCTCGAGAGCCGGTACATCACGCTCGAGGAGATCGCGCGGCTGGTGCGCAGCGGCAGCGACGTCAAGGTGATCGACAACGAGAACGGCGACGATCTCACCACGATCACGTTCGCGCAGATCATCCTCGAAGAGGAGAAGCGGCGCTCGAGCCTGCTCTCGCTCGGCCTGCTGCGTGAGCTCATTCAGCACGGCGAGGAGACGCTCGCGACGCTGCGCTCGAGCGTCGACAAGGGCATCGAGGCGATAGGCTCGATGGGTGAGATCGCCGGCCGCCGCATGCAAGAGATCGTGAGCGGCCGCGGCTCCGCGCCCTCCGCGGAGGCACCGCCGATCGACGTCACGGCGGTCGACGCCTCGAACGCCGACGACGCGCACGCCAAAGGCTTCTTCGACGACCTCCTCTCCGGCCCCCAGCGCCGCCTCGAGTCGCTCCAACGCTCCATCGACGAGCGCATCAAATCCTCCGTAGGCCGCATCACCGGCCACCCCGCCTTCCAAAACGAGGTCCGAAGAATCGAGCGCTCCATCAAAAAGCTCGAAGAGCGGATAGCGCGCCTGCGCCGCCGCGAAGAGACGGGTTCAACACCGACCGACGAAATCCGTTAGCGCCTCTAATCGCAACGCAGCAGATGCGCCCTTACCGGCCGCCGCGTTGCTAGCGGCACAAAAACAACGGCGACGGTGAGTTGCGGAGCACGTACTCCGTCGTACTTCCGAGGACCATTTCGATGATGCGGCTGTGGCCGTACGCGCCGATGAAGAGCAAGTCGTACGCTTGCTCCGCCATCACGTCGAGGATCGTCTCGTTCGCGTAGCCGGAGCGCGCCAGCAGCTCGACCTCGAGGGTATACGCGGCGAGATAGCGGCGCGCCTCGTCGAGCGCCTTCTGGATGGCGCCGTCGTCCTTACCGACGTGCAGGACGCCGAGCGGCAGGTGCAGCGCCGCCGCGAGCTCGGCGGCCTCGCGCATCGCCGCCGCTGCGCGCTGGCTGCCGTCATACGCGAGCAGCGGCCGGGTGATCGCGCGAAACTGCATCGGACAAACGAGGACCGGCTTCGGGCACTTGCGGGTGACGCTTTCGGTCGTGCCGCCGAGCAGACCCGTCGAGAACTGTTCGTTCAAGCCGCGGTGTCCGACGACGACGATGTCGGCGGTGCGCGCCTGCTCGCAGATCTCGTTGGCGACGATGCCGGTCGCGAGCTGCACGTCGGCACGGACGCTGCGCTCCTGGCACATCGCGAGGAAGCCGTCGAGGAGAGTCCGGCCGCGGTCGTGCAACGCCTCGCGCATCTTCGAGGAGAAGTCGAGGTACGGCTCGAACCCGAGCGAGCCCGAGATGTCGTGCAGGAACGATCCCGAGCCCTCGATCGAGACGACGTCGATCACGTGCAGCCCGATGACGGTGGCCTGCAGATGCTCCGCGAGCCACAGTGCGTACTGCGAGGCGGCGTGCGAATGCTCCGAGCCGTCCAGCGCTACGAGAATACTCTTGATCATGGACTCGCGCGCTGATTTACCACTATGATCCAATGCAGTCTACGAAACCGATGAAGCAGAAGGGCAACGCGGCCGCCGAGGCGCTGCTCGAGGAGCTGAAGAGCGCCGCGCGTACGCTTGGATTCGACGTGCGCGAAGAGGAGCTCTTGCGCGACGCGGGGTATCGGCCGCGCAGCGGCGCCTGCCGGGTGCGCAGCGCCCGTGTCGTGCTGCTCGACCGGCGGGCGAGCGTCGACGACCGGGTCGAGGCCCTCTCTGCCGTGCTCTCGCGCGAAGATCTCGAGCGTGTGTTCCTCTCCCCGGCGCTGCGCGCCCGGCTCGGAAGCCGGACGCTGCGGCTCGCGACGCCGCCGGCCGGATGACCGTCACGCACCGCCTGCAAGCGGAGCGCTTCGCCGCCTTCAAGAACGCGCTCAAGGAGCGCACCCTCAAATCCACCTCGCAGCGCGACGACATCGCGCGCGTCTTCTTCGCGAGCAATCGCCACATCAGCGTCGAGGAGCTCTATCGCGAGGTGCGGAAGATCAATCCGCGCGTCGGGTACGCCACCGTGTATCGGACGGTACGATTGCTCCGCGAGTGCGGTCTCGCCGCCGAGCGCCACTTCCACGACGGCGAGGCGCGTTTCGAGAACGCCGTCGAGGAGCAGCACCACGATCATCTCATCTGCGAGCGCTGCAACCGCATCGTCGAGTTCTCGAACGTCGAGATCGAGGAGCTGCAGGAACGCGTCGCGCGCAAGCTCGACTTCGTGATCAGCGGGCACAAGCTCGAGCTCTACGGCATCTGCGGCGATTGCCGCACCGGCCGCGCGCCACGACGTTCCGTTCGCGACCAGGCGCACATCATTCGTACCTGAACGCTGGCGCGCCGGCCGAGGTAGGGTGGCAGGGCGAGCGGAGAGGCGCCGACTGCACCCGACGTGCGCGATAAGGTTCAAGTGCGCACCACGGGTGCAGTCGGCGCCTCTCCGCTCGCCCTGCGGTCTCGACTCCGCCGGCGCGTCGGCGTCGGGTCCGCGGATGTGCAGCATTTCACGCGCGCGTGGAGCGCCCGCGAAAAACGTCTGACACCCCCGGACGGCGCGGCGTTCAGCGCGCGGTGTGCTCGATGAGGAGCGTGGGGACGCCGGGGTCGCGCTTGACCGTGGCGACGCGGGTCGCGGGGGCGAGGCCGGTGCGGGCGTCGCTCACGGGGATGCCCTCGGCGCGAAGGCGGGCGACGGCGGCGGCGCAGTCGTCGACGGTGTAGGCGACGCCCCAGAGGCGCTCGCCCCGGTCGCCGGCGGCGGCGCCGAGGGGAGCGACGAGCTCGATCGTGACGCCGCCGAGGCGCAGGCCGACGTTCACCGTGCCGCGGCCGGGGAATTCTCGACGCCAGCGCTCGCCAATTCCGAACGTGTCTTGCCAGAGCGCGAGCGCGCCGGTCAGATCGTCGCTGAAGAGGACGACGTGGTCGACGGCGGTCGCGCTCGCACCCGGCGACCCGCGTGGCGGCGCAACGGGGATCGCCGCGCGGTCGTGCGTGATGGCGAAGACGTTCACGCCGCGCGTCTGCTCGCGCGCCATCGCGAGGAGGCGCGCCTGGCGCCGGCTGCCGTCGTCTTCCGCAATGTCGAGCTCGACGGGATCGGCGAGCGCCAGGCCGGCGGCGCGCAGCATCACCGCCGTCTCTTCCAAACCGTCGCTGCCGAGCGCGATCGCGAGCAGTCCTTCGGGTACGTGCTCGAGGAATGCCGCGAGCCCTGACGCCACCGGATGTACCGGTGACGGCGTCGCGAGCGCGAGCAGCTCGACGTAGCAGTTCGCGAGGCCGAAGACGACGTTGCGCGTGCCGAGTGCCGGATGCGCACCGTGCGTCGAGGGCTCGCGACCAAGCAGCCGCGCGTAATCGCGGGCGGCGGCGTCGAGATCGCGCACGGCAATGACGAGGTGGTCGACGCGGCTGAACGGGCTCGCCGGCACGCCGCGACTATCCAGCGACGCCGTCGAGCGTCAACGCGCGCTTGACAGGCGCGGCGGGCGTACCGTAAAGAAGCCGCCGAAAATGAAATTCATTCTCAATTGGGTTGTGCCAGCGACAGCAGTGATGCTGCTCGGCTGCGGCGCCGTGCACGCCGCAGCCGCGGCGCGCGAGGGCGACGACGTCGGGCGCGCAGAGCTCGTCATGGGAACCGTCGCACGCGTGACGTTGCCGGCGCGCGCGGCGACCGCGGAGCGATTCGAGGCGGCGTTCTCGGCCTTCCGCGACGTCGACCATACGATGAGCCTCTATCGGCCGGCGAGCGAGCTCTCGCGCGTCAACGCGCGTGCTGCCGACCGGCCAGAGCCTGTCGGCGACGCGCTCTTCGCGCTGCTCGCCCGCGCGCGTACGCTCGCCGTCGAGAGCGACGGCGCGTTCGACGTGACGATCCTGCCGCTGCTGCGTCTCTGGGGCGCGTATCCGGGGCTCAGGTCGCTGCCGCCGGGAAGCGTCACCACGGTCGGCTTCGCGGGGTTGCGGCTCGACGCCCATGCCCGCACGGTGAGCTTCGCACGTCGCGGCATGGGGATCGACCTTGGCGGCATCGCCAAGGGCTTCGCCCTCGATCGGGCGCGGGCGGCGCTCGCCGCCGCCGGGGTCGAACGGGCGCGGCTCGACGTCGGGGGCGAGCTCGCGTTCGTCGGTGGCGATCCGGCGGGGTGGCGCGTCGCGCTCCGCGATCCGGAACGGCCGGGCCGCACGCTCGGCGTGCTGACTCTCGACGCGGACGCCAGCGTGTCGACGTCGGGAAACTACGCCCGCGACTTCACGGCCGAAGGGTGGCGCGCACCGAGCCACATCTACGACCCGCGCACCGGCCGTCCGGCCACGCGCGACGTTGCGGTGACGGTGTGGGCACCCGACGCGACGACGGCGGACGCGCTCTCCACCGCGCTGGTCGTGCTCGGCCGCGCCGCCGCTGCCGATCTCCTCGCGCGCGAGCCGAGTGCCGGTGCGCTCTTCAGCGAGGGACGCGGCGCCGCGCACCACCTGACGATCGCGGGCCGTCCGCCGCGAGACTGGATCGTCATCGAGGACGGGCGCACCGTCGCCGCGCGTTGAGTCGAAAGGAGACGTGCTCCATGATCGCTCTCGCCCGCGGTTGCGTGATCTTGATTGGCCTCGCGACCGTTGCCGCCGCGACCGGCGCCACGACCCCGGCCGCCGCCGAGGAGGACCCGCGCATCCGCGTCTACGAGCAGCAGCTCGAGCACATGCAGCACGAGATGGACGACCTGCGCGCGCGGCTACGGGCGCTCGAGGAGGAGCGCGGCATGCATCCCGCGCCCGCGCCGGCGACCGGCGCTGCTGCGACGGAGACCGCGCCGCCGCGCGTCGCCGACCAAGACCGTAAGATCGACGTCCTGGCGCACGAGGTCGAAGGCCTGAAGAGCCGCCTCGTCCTTCCCGAGGCGCGAGCGCTGAAGAGCTACTACGGACTCGGCCCCGCCGCGTCCAAGGTCTACGGCATCGACCGCGGTCTCTCGATCGGCGGCTACGGCGAGTTCAACTTCCAGAAGTTCGTGAACGACCAGCGCGGCCGGCGCGATCAGTTCGACGTCGCGCGCTTCGTCCTCTACACCGGCTACAAGTTCACCGACCGGATCATCCTCAATTCCGAGCTTGAGTTCGAGCACGCGGTCGTCGCCGGCGACAAGGAGGGCGAGGCCGAGGTGGAGTTTCTGAACCTCGACTTTCTCGCCTGGCAGGCGCTGAACTTCCGCGCCGGTCTGCTGCTGGTGCCGATGGGCTTCATCAACGAGATCCACGAGCCGCCGTTCTTCCACGGCGTCTTCCGTCCGGAGGTGGAGCAGCGGATCATCCCGACGACGTGGCGCGAGGGCGGCCTCGGCATCTTCGGCACGCTCGCGCCCGGCCTCGACTATCGCGCCTACGTGCTGAACGGTCTCACCGCGAAGCGCTTCGCGTCGGCGAGCATCCGCGAGGGCAGCCAGGAGGGGAGCGTCGCCCTCGCCGACGACCTCGCCGGCACCGTCCGTCTCGACTACTCGCCGCTACCGGGCGCGCTCGTCGGCGCATCCTTCTTCGCGGGCGACTCCGGTCAGGACGACGTGTTCGGCGGGCGGAAGCCGAGCGTCTTCACGCTGCTGTGGGAGACGCACGCGCAGCTCCGCTACCGTGGGCTCGAGATGCGGGCCCTCGGTGCGCTCATCGACGTCCACGACGCCGGTCTCGTGAGCGAGGAGCTCGGCGAGACGATCGGCAACCACCAGTACGGGTTCTACGTCGAGGCGGCATACGACGTCGCGCCGCTGCTCTTTCCTGAAACGACGCAGTACCTCGCGCCGTTCTTCCGCTACGAGAACCTCGACACGCAAGACTCGGTGCCGCGCGGCTTCGCGCGTGTGCCCGGAAACGCGGTGCAGCTCTACACCGTCGGTGCGTCGTACAAGCCGCATCCGCAGGTGGTCGTGAAGCTCGAGTACCGCGACTTCGATTCCGGCAAGAAGCAGCCGACCCCCGACGAGGTGAACGTCGGCGCCGGGTTCGTGTTTTGACGTCGCGCCTGCGGCCGTGTGCCGTCTGCGTCGCGGTGCTTGCGGTCATCGGCGCCACGCTCTGCGCGACGCCGGCGCGTGCGACGGTGTTCCACGCCAAGGACGAGGCGCTTGCGCTCGCGTTTCCCGGCAGTGACCGCGTCGAGGATCGCGCGATCATCCTCACCGACGAGCAGAAGGCCGCCGTCGAGAAACGCGCGCACGCTCCCCTCGAGTCGCAGCTCTGGACCGTCTACGTCGGCTGGCACGGCAGCGAGCTCCTCGGCTGCGCGGTCATCGACACCCACACCGTCCGCACGCTCCCGGAAACCGCGATGGTCGTGCTATCTCCGAGCGGGGAGGTGCGCCGCGTCGAGATCCTCGCGTTCTACGAGCCGCCGGAGTACACGCCGCCCGAGCGCTGGACGCGCCAGTTCGACGGCCGGCGGCTCGACGACGATCTGAAGCTCGGCGCCGCCGTGCACGGCATCACCGGCGCGACCTTGAGCGCGACCGCGCTGACCGCGGCCGTCCGCCGCGTGCTCGCGCTGTACGCGGTGTTATCGGAAGCCGGCGTGCTGGCGACGAAATGAGCGCGTGCGCAGACGACGCGATCGTGACGCGGGTGCCCGTGGCGGCGACGTGGATCGCGACTGACATGCGCGTCGCGCTGGCACGGAGCTGCTGACGTGCGCTTCACGGTGACGCCGGATTGGCGCGACAACCGCCTCCTCAAGCTCGTGCTGGCGTGGTTCCTCGTCTACGTCGCTCTGTTCTGGGTGACGAACGCGCTCCTCTACTTCACGAAGATGGGGCTCACACCGGCATCGGTCGTTGCGTACTATCGCGGCGACGAATCGCGGTTTCTACAGCCGCGGAGCTTCCAAGGGATGCTCGAGATCGCGCATTTCCATCTCTTCGCGATGGGCATCCTCGTGCTCACGATGACGCATCTCCTCCTCTTCGTGCCGATCGCGAAGGCGGCGAAAGCGTGGATCGTGAGCCTGTCGTTCGCGGCGGCGATCGGCGACGAGGCGGCCGGCTGGCTGGTGCGCTTCGTCGCTCCCGCATTCGCGTATCTGAAGATCGCCGCGTTCCTGACGCTGGAGACGACGCTCGCGACGATGCTCGTCGCCGTCGCGTGGGCGCTCGCGACGGCGCAGCCGAACGCCTACCGCGACGCAGGCGACGAGGAGGGCGACGAGTATCGTTGACGGCGCGGGATCCGGCGCTTTAGGCTCGCGCGTCATGGGACTCACGGTGGTCACGATCGAGGTCGCGAACCCGGCGGCTCCGGCCGTCCGCGCGACGGTGGATTTCCTCGTCGACTCGGGGGCGGTGTACTCGTTCGTGCCGCGCGTCATTCTGGAGCGCCTCGGCATCCAACCCCATGGTCGCGAGCGGTTCCGGCTCGCCGACGGATCCGCGATCGACCGCGAGCGTGGCGACGCGATCTTCATCTACGGCGCCCGGCGCGGCGCCGCGCCCGTCGTCTTCGGGGAGCCCGGGGACGCGACGCTCCTCGGCGCGGTCACGCTCGAATCGCTGGGCCTCGTCCTCGACGCGATTCGTCGCGACCTGAAGCCGCTGCCGATGATCGTCGCCGGCGCTCCTCCTTGACGCGCCCGCCGCGCGGCAGGCGGGAGAACACGGGCGCTCGCCGCTCAGCCGCGCGGGATGCGGAAGACGCGCTCGGCGTTGGCGCTCGTGAGCGTGGCGATCTCCTCCAGCGACCGTGAGGTCGCGCGCGCCACCTCCTCGGCGACGTGCCGCACCAGCGCCGGCTCGTTGCGCTTGCCGCGATGCGGAACGGGCGCGAGAAACGGCGCGTCGGTCTCGACGAGAAGACGGTCCGCGGGCGTCGCACGGACGACGTCGCGGAGCTCGCCGGCGTTCTTGAACGTCACGATCCCGGAGAACGACAGCGCGAAGCCGAGCGCGAGGCAGGCGTCCGCGTCGCGGCGCGTGCCGCTGAAGCAATGAATGACGCCGCCGATCGCGCCGGCATCCTCCTCGCGAAAGATCGTCAGCAAGTCCTCGTACGCGTCGCGACAGTGGATCACCAGCGGTAGGCCGGCGCGGCCGGCCTCGCGGACGAAGCGACGCAGATGCTCGCGCTGCGTCTCCGGCGTCGAGTGGCGGTAGTAGTAGTCGAGCCCGGTCTCGCCGACCGCGACGACCTTCGGATGCGCCCACAGCCGCCGCAGCTCGGTGTACGTCCCGTCGGTGATCTCGCTCGCGTCGTGCGGGTGGACGGCGACGGCGGCGAAGATGCCGGGATCGCGCTCGGCGAGCGCCACCGCCGCATGGTTGCTCGCGAGCGGGCCGCCGGCGCCGATCGTGATCATGCGCTCGACGCCGGCGGCGCGCGCCCGCGCGATCACCGCGTCGCGGTCGGCGTCGAAGGCGTCTTGCTCGAGGTGGCAGTGCGAGTCGATGAGCGGAACGATCGTCGCGGGCGGCCGCAGATCGGCGGGCCGCGGCCGCGCCGCGACGCCGCTGCCCGGATCGGACGGATCCGTCGTGCTCACGTCGCGCCGACGGCGCTCGTCATGCCGCCTTCACTCACGCCACGTCGATCCGCGGGAACAGCACCACGGGCGGTGCGACGACGTGCCCCGCCGGGAACGTCTCGCCCCATTGCGGACCGGGAACCGCGAGCGCGCTCTCGGGCAGCCGCAGCAACTCACGGATGCGCTCTGCCGTCTCGGGAATGAACGGCGCCGCCAGCTGCGCCGTCACGCGCAACGCCTCGAGCAGAGTGTGGAGGATCGTGCCGACGCGCGGCAGCGCCGCGGGATCTTTCGCGAGCGTGAACGGCGCCGTCTCGACGATGTACTTGTTGGCGCGGTCGGCGGCGCGCCAGATCGCCTCGAGCGCGCGCGCCAGCATGAGCTCGCCGACGTGCTCTTCGACCTCGGCCGCGGCGGCGACGTAGGTCGCGCGCAAGTCGTCGTCCTCGGGCCGCGTGTCGGCAAGCGGCTGCACGACGCCCTGGAAGTAGCGCTGCTGCATCGACAGCGTGCGGCTCACGAGGTTACCGACGTTGTTCGCGAGGTCGGCATTGATGCGCGTCACCATCGACTCCTCGCGGAAGTCGGCGTCGAGGCCGAAGACGCTCTCGCGCAGGAGCACGTAGCGGAACGCGTCCATGCCGTAGCGCTCCTTCATCTCGAGCGGGCGGACGACGTTGCCGAGACTCTTCGACATCTTGTCGCCGTTGACCGTCCAGTACCCGTGCACGTTCAGGTGCTGGTAGAGCGGCAGCCCCGCCGCCATGAGCATCGTCGGCCAGAAGACCGCGTGCGGCTTCAGAATGTCCTTGGCGATGAAGTGATTGGCGACGGGCCAGAGCGCGGCGAAGCGCTCGGGCCCGAGCTCGCGCACGGCGGTCACGTAATTGATGAGCGCGTCGAACCAGACGTACGTCACGAAGCGGTCGTCGAAGGGCAGCTCGATGCCCCACGTGAGGCGCGCCTTCGGGCGCGAGATGCAGAGGTCCTCGAGCGGCTCGCGCAGCATTGCCAGGACCTCGTTGCGGTAGCGCTCCGGTCGGACGAGCTCGGGACGCTCGTTCAGGACCGCGATGAGACGCTCCTGATACTTCCCCATCCGAAAGAAGTAGTTCTCCTCCTCGATCCACTCCGGCGTCGTGCGGTGGTCGGGACACTTGCCGTCGACGAGCTCCTTTTCGGTGTAGAAGCGCTCGCAGCCGGTGCAGTACAGGCCGCCGTAACTGCTGAAGTAGATGTCGCCGGCGTCGTAGACCTGCTGCAGGATCTCGCGCACCGTGCGTACGTGGTCGGCGTCGGTGGTGCGGATG
>JBGPOW010000133.1:0-11506 GCA_041488235.1 Binatia bacterium | reverse complement strand
CCGGACCGTCACGCCGGCCGATACGCGCGGCTTGATGTCGCTCGGCGACTTGGTCGGCAGCAAGAGGACGTACCGGAAGTGGGTGCTCTATCGCGGCGAGCGGAAGCAGCGTTTCGAGAGCGGCGTCGAGGTCTGGCCCGTCCTCGACGGCCTCGCGGCACTGCGCTGACGCGAAGGGAAGCCGCAGCGCGCGACGACCCCCGCGAGGCGACTCGCGGGCGCGGCGAACCTACTGCCCCGGCGGGCGCGGGATCGGCGAGTCGCTCGACGGCAACGTCGGCGCGTTCACCGACGTGTCGGGCCGCTGCGTGCGCGTCTTCGGCGTTTCCTCGACCTGCCCTGCGAGGCAGGCCTGCACGTCGGGAGTGGTGATGCCGAGCTGGCGCGCGATGTCGGAGGCGCGTGTGCCCTCGGCGTTCAGTGCCTTCACGCGCGCGCAATCGAGGGCCGCCGCCGTGCATGCGCTCGCCAGCAACAGAACCGGAACTGCCGCAACCGTCAGGATCCGCATGTCACCACCTCCGGATCGTCATCATAGCCGCCGACGGTAGGAGCAGAAAGTCTCGCCCCGCCGTGCCCGTGGGCGGCGAGTCGCGCCTACGACGGCGCGCGACCGTATGGTACAACGCGACGTGATGCACGCGCCCGACGTCTATGCCCGCCGCCGCCATGAGTTCATGAGCCGGATGGAAGGCGGCGTGGCGATCCTGCGCGCGGCGCCGGTCGCGGTGCGCTCGCACGACGTCGAGTACCCGTTCCGGCAGGACAACGACTTCCTCTATCTCACCGGCTTCCCGGAGCCGGAGGCGACCTGCATCCTCGCGCCCGGCGCCGAGCATCCGTACACGCTGTTCGTCCGCGCGCGCGACCCGGAGAAGGAAACGTGGACCGGGCGGCGTGCCGGCGTCGACGGCGCCAAGACGCTCTACGGCGCCGACGCCGCATACACCATCGACGAGCTCGACGCGCGCCTGCCGAAGCTCGTCGAGCACGCGGCCGTCGTCTACTACGCCCCCGGGCGCGATCAGCGCTTCAACACCCGCATGTTCGAGCTCTTCGGCTGGGCGCGCGACAACCACGCGCGCAGCGGCGCCGGCCCGCGCGGCTTGCTGGATCCGGGAGCCATTCTGCACGACCTGCGGCTCTTCAAGGCGCCCGAGGAGGTCGACGCGCTCGAGCGCGCGATCGCGATCGCCGCCGAGGCGCATGCGGGCGCGATGCGCGAGGCGCGACCGGGCGCGTTCGAGTACGAGATCGAGGCGCTCATCGACTACACGTTCCGCCGCCGCGGCGCGACCGGTCCCGCGTACCCGTCGATCGTCGCCTCGGGCCCGAACGCGACGATCCTCCACTACGTCGAGAACACGCGGCAGATGCGCGACGGCGAGTTGTTGCTGATCGACGCCGGCGCCGAGTACGGCGGCTACTGCGCCGACATCACCCGCACGTTTCCCGTCGGCGCGCGGTTCGAAGGACGTCCGCGCGCGCTCTACGACGTCGTCCTCGCCGCGCAAGAGGCTGCGATCGCGGCCGTCCGCCCGGGCGCCTCATTCGAGGAGCCGCACCAGTGCGCGCTCGAGATCCTCGTCGACGGCCTGCGCGATCTCGGCCTGATCCAGGAGGAGCGCGACGCCGCGATCGAGAGCGGCGCCTACCGGCGCTTCTACATGCACCGCACGAGCCACTGGCTCGGCATGGACGTGCACGACGTCGGCGTCTATCGCATCGACGACAAGCCGCGCACGCTGGCGCCGGGAATGGTGCTGACGGTCGAGCCCGGCCTGTACGTCGCCCCCGACTGCGAGCAGGTCGCCCCCGAGTGGCGCGGCATCGGCATCCGCATCGAGGACGACGTCCTCGTCACCCCCGAGGGGAATCGCGTCCTCTCCGCCGCCGTCCCGAAACACGTCCCCGACGTCGAGGCCCTCCGCCGGAGCTGACGCCAAGCACCTCCGCCTCTTCGTCGAGCGCCCGTCCCCCACGAACATTCGCCCGCGCGACGGACGCACGCACCACGCCCGCCTTTGCCCCAGCCGCGCGCGCCCGCGCGCCGCGCCCCCTTCCCGCGCGCAACGTATTCGCCGTCGCCGCTTCCCGCGACGCCGCACTCACCGCGACCCCGCGACGCGCGGGCGCAGGCGGGCTCGTGGGGAGCCGCCCACTGGACCCGTTGTGCGCACTGAACCTTTTGCGCACGCGCGGTCCAGTGGGCGACTCCCCGCGAACCCGCCTGCGCCCGCGTGTCGCGGCGCCCTGGTCTTCGCTCGCCGCGTGTTCGGCGACCGCGAGCACGTAGCGCGTGAGCAACCGGACGCCGAACCCAACGGCGCCGCGCGGCGTGCAAGGCAGATCGCGCTCGGTGAACGCGACCCCCGCGATGTCGAGGTGCGCCCACGGACGCGCGCCGACGAACTCCTGCAGCATGAGCGCCGCGTGGATCGTCCCGCCGTGGCCGTCGGTGGCGACGTTGCGGAGGTCGGCGACGGTGCTGTCGAGCTGGCTGCGATACGCCGCGACGAGCGGCAGCTGCCACAGGCGCTCGCCGCTCGCGGCACCGGCGTCGAGCAGCGCGCGGACGAGCGCGGGGTCGTTGCCGAGCACCGCCGCGACGCGCGTCCCGAGGGCGGTGCGCACGGCGCCGGTCAAGGTCGCGATGTCGACGATCGCGTCGGGCGCGTCGCGCACGGCGACGGCGAGCGCGTCGGCGAGAACGAGGCGGCCTTCCGCGTCGGTGTTCACCACCTCGATCGTTTTTCCCGAGGCGGTGCGCAGCACGTCGCCCGGCTTCATCGCCGACCCGCCGATCATGTTCTCGCTCGCGGGGACGTACGCACGGACCTCGACCGGCGGGCGGAGCGCGGCGATCGCGCGCATCGCGCCGATCACGGCCGCGCCGCCCGCCATGTCGCGCTTCATGTGCTCCATGCCGTCGGCGGTCTTGAGCGAGAGCCCGCCGCTGTCGAACGTGATCCCCTTGCCGACGAGCGCGATGCGCCGACGCGGCGGCATCGCCGGACGATACGTGAGCCGGATGAAGCGCGGTTGCTCCGCGCTGCCGCGCGCGACGCCGAGGAGCGCCCCCATGCCGAGAGCGGCGATGCCTTCCGGGCCGTCGATCTCGACGGTGAGACCGGACGCCGCGGCGACGCGTTCCGCCTCCGCGGCCAGCGCCGACGGCGTGAGTACCGCGGCGGGCGTGTTGATCCACGTCCGTGCCTCGTTCGTCGCACGCGCGAGGACGGTGCCGCGGCGGAGCGCGGCCTGGCTGGGCGCGTCGCGGCGACGCGCAGCCGCGCCCGCCGCGTCGCGCACACCGGCTCCGAAGAGCGTCAACGTCCGCAGCGCGACGCGCTCCGGATCGTGGCGGTACTGCGTAAAGCTGTACGAGGCCAGCGTCGCCGCCTCGGCGAGCACCTCGATCGCCGCCGCCATGTCCGCCGGTGGACGCGCTAGCGCGAGCGCGGCCGTTCGCGCGCGCACCTCGCGCGCCTTCGCCAGCACCTGATCGGCGGCGCGCCGCCACGCGTCCGCGCCGACCGGCGCGTGCGCGCCAAGACCGACGACGAGGAGGTGCGGCGCGGCGAGCCGGCCGCCGCCCGCGAGCAAGAACGACGCGCCTTCCGCAGCGGTGAAGCGACGCGCCTCGAGCTCGCGACCGACGCGCCGCCCGAGCGCGCGCTCGAACGGCCGCAGCGCGGCGCGCAGCTGATCGCGCGTCACCGCGACCGCGAGAAGGTCGACGCGTGCGTGCGCCGCGTCGCCGGTGGCGAGACGAACGCTCAGCACGCGTCCGCTCGCGGCGTCGCGCCCGTGGGGCTCACGGCGACGCCACCGGCGCGGCGCTCGGCGGCGACGCATCGGTGGCGTGCGCCTTCAAGTAGCTGAGCACGAGGAAGCGCTCCTGCTCCGTCAACGGGTTCACGCCCGCCCGTTGCAGCACCGGTTGCATCCGCTCCAGCTGCACCTCCCACATCGCCGCGGTGAGCGACCCGGGGGCATAGAGCGAGTGACAGCCCGAGCAGCGCACTTGATACACCTGCGCGCCGGCGGACTGCGGATCGGGGAGCGGCGTCGAGCACGCGGCAAGGAACGGCAGCACGAACGCAACGACGAGGAGCACGGGACGGCCGACGGAACACATGAACCGTCACGAGCTATCGGGCAGCAACGAATTTGACAAGCGTCAACGCAGAAGCGTCACCGCAGTACCGCTCCGCGGCAATCGTGGCGCATGCGCCGTCGATTCACGTCACGCAGCGACGTCGCGTGCGGCGTCGAACTTGAAACATCGCACGTCCGCCGCCGCGACGCCGCTGGCATCCGCTTTGCTCGTACGATCTCCGCAGGCGGACGAGAACATGCGCGGACTGGTGCTCATGGCTGGCGGCGCACGCGGCGCGTATCAGGCCGGCGTCTTGAAACGCATCGGCGAGCTCGCCCCGCTGCGCGGCGGACCGTCGCCGTTCGCGATCGTCGCCGGCGCGTCGGCGGGTGCCATCAACGGCACGATGCTCGCCGCGCACAGTGCCGACTTCGTCGAAGGCACGTCGCTCATGGCGCAGCTCTGGTCGCAGCTCGAGATGCCGCACGTGTTTCGCACCGGCGCCGCGTCGCTCACGCTCGGCGGCCTGCGCTGGCTGCGCGATCTCTCGTTCGGCGGCCTCGTCCCCGGCCCTGGCGCACGCTCGCTCCTCGACGCGTCGCCGCTCCGCGACCTCATCGCGCGCACCGTCCCGTTCGCCCGCATTGCCGACGCCATCCGCCGCGGTCACCTCTACGCGGTCGCGATCTCGGCGACGAGCTATCACTCCGGACGCTCGTTCACGTTCGTCCAAGGACGTCCGGGACACCCGGTCTGGGCGAAAAGCCGGCGCGTCGTCCTGCCGGTCGAGCTCGGCGTCGATCACGTGTGCGCGTCGGCCGCGATCCCGGTCGTTTTTCCGCCGGTCGTGATCGACTGCGGCACCGGTGAGCTCTTCTTCGGCGACGGCGCCCTCCGCCAGGTGGCGCCGTTCAGCCCGGCGATCCGTCTCGGCGCGACGCGCGTCCTCGCGATCGGCATCCGCTCGCAACGCTCGACCGACGCGATCTCACCCACAGAGGCGCTCGCCGGCGAGCGCATCGGCGACACGAGCGGCGTCCCGGCGCCGCCGCCGTTGGCGCAGATCTGCGGCATTCTCCTGAACGCCGTCTTCCTCGATCACCTCGATACCGATCACGATCACCTCAAGCGCATGAACGAGCTCATTCTCGCGTACGGCAGCGACCGCCCGGCGCCGTCGACGGCGCGCAGCGCCGCGGTGACGGTCGCCGAGCCGATGCGTATCGTGACGCCGCTCGTCATCAGCCCCTCCGAGGATCTCGCGGTCGTGGCCAAGATCCATGCCCACAAGATGCCGCGCTTGATCCGCCACCTGTTGGAGGGTCTCGGCACGCCCGAGGCGCAGAGCGCCGATCTCGTCAGCTACCTCCTCTTCGACGGCGCCTACACGCAGGCGCTGATCGACATCGGCTATCGCGACGCCGACGAGCGCCGCGACGAGATCGAGGCGTTCCTCTGCGCCGGCGCGACGAGCGAAGCGGCCGCCTGACGGTTCGCGCACCGCGCGTTGACTCCGGTCGCACACCCCTCCTATGAGGTACGGGCGCGTGTCTACGGGACGCGCCATCCCGCCCCGCGAAGGAGCCGTCCATGGACATCGGAGCCGCCGCCAACGCCAAGATCGCGCCTGACCGCACCGCCATCGTCTTCGGCGACGTGCGCTACACCTGGCGCGACTGGAACGGTCGCATCAACCAGCTCGCCCACGCGCTGCGCGCGCTCGGCCTCGAGCGCGGCGACAAGGTCGCGGTGATGCTCCACAACTGCCACGAGTTCCTCGAGGTCGCGCAGGCGACCTCCAAGATCGGCGCCGTCATGGTGCCGCTCAACTATCGGCTGCGCGGCCGCGAGGTGGAGTACATCGTCGACAACTCCGACGCGCGCGCGCTCGTCTGCGGCGCCGAATTCGTTCCCGAGGTCGCGTCGGTGATGGAGCGTCTACGCGGCATCGTCCGCGGCGGATACGTCGTCGTCGGCGAGAGCGGCGATTCGCGCTTCGCTCGGTACGAAGCTCTCCTCGTCGCGCAGCCGTCGACCGAGCCCGAGGAGCAAGCGCCTCCCGGCATGAACGCGATGATCTACACCTCGGGCACGACGGGACGGCCGAAAGGCGTGTACCGTCCGGGCGGCATCGATCCGATGCTGATCCTCGGCATCGTCCAGGGCTTCGGCCTCCAGCCCGGCGGCGAGGTGCACATCGTCCCTGCCCCGCTCTACCACAGCGCGCCGACGCTCGGCTCCGTCCTGACGATCGTCCTCGGCGGCACGCTCGTCATCATGGCGAAGTTCGATCCCGAGGAGTTCCTCGCGCTCGTCGACCGCGAGAAGGTGACGTCGTGTCTCGTGGTGCCGACGATCGTGAAGCGCATCCTCGCGCTCCCTGACGAGGTGAAACGCCGCTACGACGTCTCGTCGATGCGGTCGCTCATCGTCGGCGCCGCGCCTTTTCCGCTCGAGACGAAGCTCGCGGCGATCGAGTTCTTCGGCGACTGCGTCTACGAGTACTACGGCTCGACCGACGCGGGGTTGAACACGATCCTCACGCCCGCCGAGCAGCGCGCGCGTCCCGCGAGCTGCGGCAAGGTGCTCGCCGGCACCGACGTCGCAATACTCGACGACGAGGGACGGAAGCTCGCACCGGGCGAGGTCGGCAACATCTACATCAGCAATCCGCTCGTGCGCGCGATGCAGTACTACAAGGATCCGGAGAAGACGAAGGAAGCGTTCCGCGGCGAGTACATGACGGTCGGCGACGTCGGCTACCTCGACGCCGACAACTACCTCTACATCGTCGATCGCAAGACCGACATGGTGATCTCCGGTGGCGTCAACATCTATCCCGCCGAGATCGAGGAGGTCATCTACGAGCACCCCGCCGTGCTCGACGTCGCCGTGATCGGCGTACCGAACGACGACTGGGGCGAGGAGCTGAAGGCCGTCGTGCAGCTGAAAGACAGCACGCACGCCACCGCCGACGACATCATCGACTTCTGCCGTGAGCGTCTGGCCGACTACAAGCGCCCGCGCTCGGTCGACTTCGTCGCCGAGATCCCGCGCAATCCGTCCGGCAAGCTCTTGAAGCGCGAGATCCGCGCCCCGTACTGGGAAGGCCGCGAGCGGCGAGTGTAACGCCAGTCGCCGCTCTCGATGAGCGCTACCGTCGCCGGCGCGCGTCGCAGGAAGTACGCCCACGCGCGAACGATACGACCGTTCGACAGCGCGACCGAGGCGCGACGTCTGACGAACACGCTTGCGGACACCGCGCGGCGATCGACCCCTTCGTAGCGATCGAGAGACGCGAGAGCGCCGGCGCGACTGTCCATCTCCCAGAGCTCGCCGTAGACGCGCCCGCCGACATCGCGCATGGCGCCCGGATAGCGACCCAAATCATAGAGCCGAGCACCGATCCAACCGCGACCGACGCGGCGCGCGCCTCGTACCCCCACGAGCAGCCGATGCGCCTCCTGCCCGCGCATGAGCGAGCCGTAGACGAAGAGACGGCTCGTGCGCTTCAAAAGCGCTCGCGGCAGTACGCCGCTTGCCCTGGCGCCTCGCTGACGCCGACCTCGATGTCGCTGAGGCCGCGCACCGCGTGCGCGGCGAGGCCGGCGCGCAATCGCTGCAGCACGTAGCTCGCGAGCTCCTCCGCCGACGCGTGCACGATCGGCAACAGCACGGCGTCGCTCGCCGGAAACGCGAACCGCGCGCCGTCCTCGTACGTCAACGTGACGGTCGTCGCGTCGTGCGTGATCTGCAGGCAGTCGCTCTCGGCAGGCACGAGCACGCGCTCATCGAGCTCGGCGCAGACCGCCTTCGTGAGCTGCTTCACGACGCCGAAGTCGAGGACGTAGCCGTCTGGACCGACGACGCCGCTGATCGCGACCGAGACTTGGTAATTGTGGCCGTGCAGCGGCTCGCGGAACCCTCTGTAGGCGATGAAGTGCGCCGCCGAGAACTTGAGGTAGTCCTTCTGCACGACGACGCGATAGTCGCCGCCGGGAACGGACGTGCTCCGCGCCTTCGTCACGGCTCGACCGGCGACGGACGTGGGGCGCGCCTTCGTCACAAACCCGCGAGCGCGGCGTGGATCGCCGCCGCGTCGCTCCAGTCGCCGAACGCCGCCGCCGGCGCGAGCGCGACGAGATCCTCGAGTGGAATGCGCCCGCTCGCCACCAGTACGCACGCCATGCCGTTGCAGTGCGCGGCGGCGTGATCGAGCGGGGTGTCGCCGATGATCACGCAGTCGGCGAGCGCCACGTCGACGCCGCTCCGCTCCCGATGGCGCGCGCGCGCAATTTCCGGCAGCACGTGGCGGTCGGCGTGATCGCTGCCGAACGCACCGACCGGGAAGAACCCTGCAAGGCCGGCGGCACGAAGCTTCAGCTCGGCGGCGCGCTCGAGGTTCCCCGTCAAGACGCCGAGGGCGAACCGGTCGTCGCGCGCGAGCGTCTCGAGGAGACGCGGCACACCGGGAATCGCCTCGACGCGTGTCGTGCCCCCGGCGATCGCCGCGGCGAGGTGCGCGGCGAGCGCGTCGTGGAACGCGGCGAGCGCCGCGTCGTCGGGCTCGTTGCCGACGCCGGCCTGCGCCAGCAGCTCGGCGACGATCCGCGGATCGGTTTTGCCGTCGGGCCGCATGCGCCGCAACGCCACGTCGACGCCGAACACGTCGCGCATAGCCGCATCGAAGGGCACACGACCGGGAGTGTGCCGCGCGTGGAGGATCGTGCCGTCGAGGTCGAACAGCAGGAGCTTCATCCGCACGCCTTGCGGTACCGCATCGGAAGAAGGTAGCAGAGACCCCGTCGCCCCCGCCAACACGCGTGGGACCGCACCAATTCCCAACCGGAATGGACCAGCACAAATTGCCAACGGGAAGGAGGGAGCGGCGCGAATTCACTTCGCGCCGCGACGCCCATCGGAGCACGGCGCGCGGAGCGCGCCGCGCGCACGGGGGCAAAACCGAATGGACCTCACGCATACGCTGTACGAGCCGGCCGGAGACGGCCCGCACCCGACGATCATTGCGCTGCACGGCTGGGGGGCGAGCGCCCACGACTTGATCGGCATCGCGCCGTTTCTCGGCGGCGGACGCGTGCAGATGATCTGTCCGCAGGGCGCGCTGACGGTACCGGTCGCGAACGCCGCCGGATTCGGCTGGTTTCCGCTGATGGGCTCGGGACAGCTCTTCGACGAGGCCGCGATCGCGCGCTCCGCCGACCGCGTGCGCGCGTTCATCACCGCGGCCGAGGAGCGCTACGCGATCGAGCGCGGCAAGCTCGTGCTCGCCGGCTTCAGCCAGGGCGGCGTGCTCGCATATCTCCTCGCGCTCACCGAGCCCGAGCGCTTCGCCGCGCTCGTCGCGCTCAGCTCGTGGCTGCCGCCGCCGATGGTCGCGACGCTGCGGCCGACCGACGCGCGCCGCAACCTGCCCACACTGGTCCAGCACGGCTCGAGCGACGAGGTCATCGCCGTCGCGCGTGCCCGGCAGTCGGTCGAGACGCTGCGTACGCTCGGCGTTCCCGTCACCTATCGCGAGTACGCGATGGGCCACGAGATCACCGCTCCGAGCCTCACCGACCTCGCGTCGTGGCTCGACGAAGTGCTGATCGGGTGACTACGTGAGCGAGTACAAGGGGTACGGGCCGGCCGATCGGACCGTCACCGGGCGGCCGGGGTGACGGAGGATGACGCGCGCCTCCTCGACGGTGATCGCGCGGCCGAAGAGACAGTAGCGCCGGCGACCCTCGCGCTGATTGTTCGCCCAGTCGGCGAGCTCGGCGGGCGACGGACGATGTCCGAGCGCGACGGCGCATTGCCGCACGACGAAGCCGAGCATCATCTTGGCTTGTGTCTTCTCGTTCGCCGTCGGCATCAGATCGTGAGGAAAAGCGTACGGAAGGTGGTCGGAGGTGTCAACGCGCGGCGCTCACTCGCCGCCCT
Organism: Binatia bacterium; assembly: GCA_041488235.1. Taxonomy (GTDB): domain Bacteria; phylum Desulfobacterota; class Binatia; order UTPRO1; family UTPRO1; genus DP-19. Next base: position 1,461 of record JBGPOW010000133.1, on the reverse strand, counting down.
CGGGTGACACCGCGATGAGCGCGACGTCGGTACCGCGGCGGCTCGACGTCGCGACGCGGCGCGCGCGCGGATCGCTGCGTGCGTCGGCGGTCGTCGACGGCAGCAGCACGTAGACGTACGGCGCGGCCGCGATCCGCGGCATCGCGAGCGGGTCCGGCGCGGGGGTCCGCGGAATCGTGCGTCGCAGTCGATACGCGAGCACTTGGAGGTCGCTGCCATCGAGATCTTGCGCGGCGAAGAGCGGCGCATCGGGCGGCACGCCCGCCTCGACGTCGCGGACGAACGCGAGCAACGACCGGCGACGGACGCCGTGGAGGCGCGCCACCTGGCTGACCGTCACCAGGGTGGCGTCGAATGCGATGATCGCGACGGCGACGAGCGCGAGCGCCGGGCGCGTCGGAAATCGTCGCCGCAGCGCCGCGGGCACGGGCACGACGCCGAGGACGGGTCCGCCGGGAGCACGCGCCGTCGCTGCCGCGAGCGCGCGCCCCGCGACGAGCGCGATCGCCGGGTAGAGCGGCAAGAGATAGATGTCGCGCTTGCCGTACGCGGCGGTGAACACGCCGACGACGACGAGCCACCACGCGTGCAGGAAGCGCTCGCCGAGATCGGCGCGCGCGCCCCGCGCCCACGCGACCGCCGCCCAGACGAGGACGAGGTTCCATGGCACGAGATCGGTCGCGAGCTGCGCGATCATCGTCAGACGTGAGCGGCCGCCGTGCATGCCGAAGACGCCGCGGCCGACGAGGCGATCGACGTTTTCGTGCAGCAACTGCACGGTCAGGAACTCGACGCCGCCGCGGCGATACGCGAGCGCGTACCACCCGAGATCGACGAGCACGACGACGGCGACGAGCGGCCACGACCAAAACCGCGCGATCACGGCGCGGAGGTGCGTAAGCGGCCCGCCGCCGGGAGCGCCGAGCGCCGCCGGCGCACCAGCGAGCACTGCCGGGTCCTGCACGACCGCGTCCATACCGGTGCCGGCGCGTGCGTGGCCGCGATGCCGGCGCCACGACTCACGCGCGACGAACGCGACGACGATCAGCGCCGGCAGCACAGCGCCCGCCGGACCTTTCGCCAACACGGCGCACGCCGTCGCGAGGTAGCAGCCGGCGCGCGCAACGGCACCGCCGCCGCGGTACCACGCGAAAAACGCGCCCAGCGCTACGGTGATCGCGGCGGCGAAGACCATGTCGACGCGCGCCTCCCACGCCGACTGCCAGAAGCCCGCCATCCCGAGGAGCGCGCCCGCGGCGAGCCAGCCGCTCGCACGGCCGCCGATCGCGGCGGCGAGCGCGAACGTCGCGACGACCATCACCCACGCGGCGAGCGCGGACGGCGAGCGCACCGTCGCGTCCGTGAGACCGAACACGCGCGCCGCCGCGGCGGCCATCCAGTGGAAGAGCGGCGGCTTCGACGGCAGCTCACCGTTCCGCCGCGGCAGCGTCCACTCGCCGT
>JBGPOW010000132.1:0-11847 GCA_041488235.1 Binatia bacterium | reverse complement strand
GGGAACGCGGTACAGCACGAACACGTCGTGGGTCGCGAGGTCCGCGGCGAGGCGCGGATCGGTGTGCGCGCGTACCGTGCTCGCGATCGCTTGCGTCGCGAGCTGCTCCGCCCAATGGAGCACCGCGTACCGATGGCAAAAGCCGTCGATGCCGCTCACGAAAAGCACGCGCATGCGAGCGCCGTTCTCTACCGCCCCTGTCGACCGGTCAAGCAGACAGGTCACTGCGCGCCGTACGTCTCCTCTCCCGATGGATGAGCGGTATCTTTGCGCTTGCAAATTCGATCGAGTACCACGATCCCTCGAGCGCGGGATCTGAGGCGCCCAGCAGATCGAGGCGGATGAGCCAATCCGAGGAACTCGCGGCGCCGCAACGCGGCGTGCGCCGTCGCAAGAGCAGCATGCTGTTGCTGCTCTCCGCCGCGGTGACGCTTGCCATCCTCGCGTGCGAGCTCATGGCGCGCTTCGTCGTGCCGGACGGCTGCAAAGGCGCGCTCCTCGAGCGTCAGGCGTTTCTCCTGAAGCTTCCCGCTCAAGCGGAGGACGGCAAGCTGGTGCGGACGAATCCGACCGTCGCGCGAGCATACGGCGCGGGCTTCGTGCTCCACCCGTTCTTCGGATACACCTTCACTCACGGAGCGAGCGGCGCAAACAACCAAGGCTTCTTCTCTGCCGGCCCCGGCGACGGCCCCCCCTATCCGTACCGCAAGGCGCCGCGCGAATTCGTCATCGGCCTCTTTGGCGCCTCGGTGGCAATGCAAGTCGCCGCCGCTCCGAACCTGCTACTCGAACGTTTGCGCCCGGCGCTTGCACTCAAAGGTTACGATCGTGTCACGCTCTTGTCGTTCGCGGTCGGCGGTTGGCGCCAGCCCCAGAGCTTCTATGCGCTCGTCTACTTTCTCGAGACGATCGACGCGGCAATCGTCCTCGACGGATTCAACGAAGTGATCCAGCTCAGCGACTGGCACCTCCAGCAACAGCCGGCCGCCTTCCCATGGTCGGAAGTCTACCTGACGCTGGCTCGAACCCCGTCGTCGCGCGAGACGCTGCAGCGGGCCGAGCTCATTCGGGCCCGCCGCGAAGCGGCACGACTAACGCGATGGCTCGATGTTCCCGTCGTGCGCTCGAGTGCTCTCGCGTATCTCATATGGAAAGCCTTCATACGAAGATACGAGCGACGAGTCACCAAGCTCCGTGAAGGGGCACCCACGAACGACTGGAACGCGATGGAGCCGGCAACCACGTCCACGGCGATTGCAGCGAAGCGCCTACGCTACATGCAGTTCTGGGCGAACTTGATCCGCTTCTCGGACGTGATCGCGCGCCGCCAGGGCAAACAATTCTTCCATTTCGTTCAACCAAACCAGTATGAGCGCGACTCGAAGCCGCTCAGCGAAGAAGAGCGCGCGCTGTACATCAAAAACGATTGGTTCGACGCGGTTACGACCGGGTACCGCGAGATCGAGAGCATGACAACCGAGCTGCGTGCAGAAGGCATCGAGTCACACTTCCTCGGTCACGTCTTCGCCGACACTTCGCAAACGGTTTACATGGACGACTGCTGTCATCTGAACGCCGCTGGCGTCGAGATTCTGAGCGCCGCGATTGCGGACCGCATCATCAGTTCGGGCGCACTCGCAAGAGTGGCATCGATAGGGTCTTCCCGCGAAGCGACGCCCGCACAATAGGCGAAAATATCGTCACGACCTTCGACGTGCAGCGCTGCCGTTCGCGAAGAAGAGCGAGAAATACCAACGATCGGGGCGCAGCTCGAGCAGCACGCGTCGCGGCGGCACGCCGGCGTCGGAGTAATGCGCGCAGATCACCGGCGCGCATCACGAGGTCGACCGCGACGGTCGCGGCGAGCAGGACGCGGAAGAGCGCCAGCGACCTGGTGTCGATCGCGAAGATGGCGCGCACCCCGCGCCCGGCGGTCTTCCGGAGCGCGTTGCGTTGCGACGTGTCGCCGGTGTAGACGCGCTTCGTGCGTGACGACCTCAGCGGCGGCGACGCGACGGCGCTCGCCCGCTCCGTGAGCCCGCAGCTTGCGCTCGCGATCGGCGGCTCGCTCGTCATCGCGACGGGAGTCGCATGGGCATGGCGCGCGCACCACGCGATCTACTTCATGGGCTGCTGCGCCTCGCTCATGGTCGTGCTCCTCGTCGTCGGCATGATGGACCTCGCGTGGATGGTCGGCTTGACGGCGGTGATCTATCTCGAGAAGGTCGTTCCCACGGGCGGGCTCGTGAGTCGCATCGCCGGGCTCGCGCTCTGCGCCGTCGGACTGAGGCGTCTACTCGCCTGACGGCGACGAAAGGAGAACGCATGGCGCGCGCGGCGCAGACGGAGAAGAACGCGGCAGGCGGAGGCGAGGAGCGCATTCCGCGCTGGTCGCTCAAGGTCGATTACGTCGAGAGCTGCAACTGCAACTTCGGCTGCCCGTGCAACTTCAGCGGCTACCCGACGGACGGCTTCTGCGAGGCGCTCGTCGGGTACCACATCCGCGAGGGCCGTTTCGGTCCGACGCGTCTCGACGGTCTCGACGTGGTCTACGCCGCGGCGTGGCCGAAGGCGATTCATCAAGGCGGCGGCACGGCGCGACTCTACGTCTCGCAGACGGCGAAGCCGCCGCAGCGCGAGGCGCTGGTGCGCATATTCTCAGGGAAGGCGAAGGGCAGCGGCCCGTTCGAGCTCTTCGCCGGCACCATGGCGCAGGACCTCGAGACGATCGACGCGGCGATCGAGTTCCACGTCGACGGCCGCCGCAGCGCGTTTCGCGTGCCGGGCGTACTCGACGTCGCGCTCACGCCGTTCACGAACCCGGTCTCGGGCGACGTGCAGGACGTCCGCGTGAACATGCCGAAGGGGTTCATCTTCCGCAGCGCGCAAGCCGCGCGCACGTTGATGATGAAGATCCTCGGCACGGGTCCGCTGAGCTTCGACCACGCCGGCCAGAACGCGTTCTACGCGCGCCTCGAGTTCGCCGGGCCTTGAACGGCCGCGGACCGACTCACCGATCTCGCTGAGCGGGTCGTGTTTGCGGCGCTGCGAAATTCGGCCCATAACGCAGGGACGCGATGGATACGTTTCAGCACTTCGGCCTCATCCCCGCACTCACGGAAGCGGTCGCCGACATGGGCTACACGCGGCCGACGCCGATCCAAGCCGAGGCGATTCCGGTCGCGCTCGCCGGTCGTGACCTGATCGGCTGCGCCTCGACCGGCACCGGCAAAACGGCGGCCTTCCTGCTGCCGATCCTGCAACGCTTGCACACGGGGAAACGCGGTACCTGCCGCGCGCTCATCCTCTCGCCGACGCGCGAGCTGGCGATGCAGACCGACGAGCAGGCGCTCGCGCTCGGCTACCACATCGGGCTCACGGCGGTGTCGGTCGTCGGCGGCGTCGACATGCGGCCGCAGGAGCGCGCGCTCCGCGCCGGCGCCGAGATCGTCGTCGCGACGCCGGGGCGCCTCCTCGATCACATGCGCTTCGACTACGTCGACTTCGCCGCGCTCCAAGTGCTCGTCCTCGACGAGGCCGACCGCATGCTCGACATGGGCTTCTTGCCGGATATCCGCCGCATCCTACGCGCGCTCCCCACGGAGCGGCAGACGCTGATGTTCTCGGCGACGATCGCGCCGGAGATCCAGCAGCTCTCGAAGGACATCCTGCGCGATCCCGTCACGATCATGGTCGGCGCGCAGAAGCCGGCGAGCGGCATCGTGCAGAGCGTGTATCCGGTGGCGCAGATGCGGAAAGCGCCGCTGCTCACGACGCTGCTGCAGCGCGAAGGCATGCGCTCCGTGCTGGTCTTCGTGAAGCGCAAGGCCGACGCCGACCGCTTGGCGCGCACCGTGTCGCGAAGCGGCGTCGGCGCCACGAGCATCCACTCGGATCGCCGCCAGGAGGATCGCATCGCGGCGCTCGAGGCGTTCCGTCGCGGGCAATACCCGGTGCTGATCGCGACCGACGTCGCGGCGCGCGGCATCGACGTCGAGGGCATCTCCCACGTCGTCAACTTCGACGTCCCGTTCTCTCCCGACGACTACATCCACCGCGGCGGGCGCACCGCGCGCGCCGGCGCCGGCGGCGAGCTGATCACCTTCGTCGCGCCCGAGGAGGAGGGGGATCTCCTCACGATCGAGCGCACGATCGGCGCGACCTTGCCGCGCGTGATCCTGCCCAACTTCGACCACGGGACGCACGAGCACGTACCGCCGCCGGTCGCGGCACCGGAGAGGGGACGGTCGCGGCGTGGCGCCGCGGGGCGGCGGCGTCGTCCGAGCGGCGGCGCGGCTGACGGCGGGCGCGCCTCCGAGGCGCACGCGCCTGCACACGAGCCGTCGCCGGTCAGCGGTGACGGCGCCGCCGCCACCGAGGCGCCGCCGCGCCGTCGGCGCCGCCGCGGCGGGCGGCGCAAGCCCGCGGGTGCGCCCGCGGCGCAGTGAGCCGCATGCCTCGCGGCATGAAGCGACGACGATCCGGCGCCGACGGAGCGTCGGTTCGCCGCCGTCGCATCACGGCGGTGGCGCCGCCGGACCGCGGCGCGGAACGGCGGCCGCGTCCGACGCGGTTGCAGCCGTCCGCCGCGCGCGTTGTGCGTGTCGGCCTCGTGCAGATGCGCTGCGTCGCCGACCCGGACGCGAACCTCGCGCGCGCCGAGCGCCACGTGCGCGCGGCGGCGCGGCGTGGCGCGACGATCGTCTGTCTCCCGGAGCTCTTCCGCTCGCTCTACTTCTGCCAGTCGGAGGACCACGACAACTTCGCGCTCGCGGAGGCGATTCCCGGGCCGACGACGCGCGCGCTCGGCGCGCTCGCTAAATCACTCGCAATCGTCATCGTGGCGTCGGTGTTCGAGCGGCGCGCGGCCGGTGTCTACCACAACACTGCGATCGTCCTCGGTACGGACGGCGCGCTCGTCGGGAAGTATCGCAAGATGCACATTCCCGACGACCCGCTCTACTACGAGAAGTTCTACTTCACGCCGGGGGACCTCGGGTTCCACGCGTTCACCACCGCGCCGGCGCGGATCGGGACGCTCGTCTGCTGGGACCAGTGGTATCCCGAGGCCGCGCGTCTCACCGCGCTGCAAGGCGCGGAGATCCTCTTCTATCCGACGGCGATCGGCTGGCACCCGGCGGAGAAGGCGGAGCACGGCGCCGCGCAGCACGAGGCGTGGGAGACGATCCAGCGCAGCCACGCGATCGCGAACGGCGTCTTCGTCGCGGTGCCGAACCGCGTCGGTCACGAGCGTCCCGTCGGCGGCGCCGGCATCGAGTTCTGGGGCCAGAGCTTCGTCGTCGATCCCGCGGGGCGCGTGCTGGCGCGCGCGAGCGCCGGTCGCGAGGAGGTGCTCGTCGTGCCGTGCGATCTCGGTGCCGTCGAGACGACGCGCACGCACTGGCCGTTCCTGCGCGACCGCCGCGTCGACGCGTACGGCGAGCTGACGCGTCGTCTCGTCGACTGACGTCATGGAGAGCGCGACGCCGCGTGCGCTCGGGTTTCGCATGCCCGCGGAATGGGAGCCGCACGAGGGCACGTGGCTCTCGTGGCCGCGGCGCGAGGGCATCAGCTTCCCGGGGCGCTACGAGGCGGTGCCGGCACTCTGGCGGGCGATGGTCGCGGCGCTCGCGCCCGGCGAGCGCGTGCACGTGAACGTCACCGACGACGCGCAGGAGGCGGAGGTGCGTGCCGTCCTCGAGGGGCCCGACATCCGCCGCGAGCGCGTGTCGCTGCATCGCATCCCGACCGATGAGCCGTGGTGCCGCGATCACGGCCCGACCTTCGTCGTCGGCGACGGCGACCTCGCGCTCGTCGACTGGCGCTACAACGCCTGGGGCGGCAAGTATCCTCCGTACGACCGCGACGACGCCGTCCCGTCGCGCATCGCGGAACTGCTCGCCGTGCGCGCATTCCGGCCCGGCATCGTTCTCGAAGGCGGCGCGATCGACGTGAACGGGCGCGGCACCGTGCTCACGACCGAGTCCTGCCTGCTCAATCCGAACCGCAATCCGTCGCTCTCCCGCGACGATCTCGAAGCGTACTTGCGCGAGTATCTGAACGCGCCGCACGTCGTCTGGCTCGGCGAGGGCATCGCGGGCGATGACACCGACGGGCACGTCGACGACCTCACGCGCTTCGTCGCGCCGCGCGTCGTGGTGACCGTCGTCGAGGCGGATCCCGCGGACGCGAACTACCGTCCGCTGCAAGAGAATCTGCGCCGCTTGCGAGCGGCGCGCGATCAGGACGGACGGCCGCTCGAGGTCGTCGAGCTGCCGATGCCCGGCGCCGTCGAATGGGACGGGCAGCGCCTGCCGGCGAGCTACGCCAACTTCTACGTCGGGAACGAGACCGTTCTCGTGCCGACGTTTGCGCATGCGAACGACGCGGTGACGCTCGACGTCCTGCGCCGTTGCTTCCCCGGGCGCCGCATCGTCGGCATCGACAGCAGGGCGCTCGTGTGGGGGCTCGGCGCCTTTCACTGCGCGACGCAGCAGCAACCCGCCGTCGGCGCTGCGCGGGGCTGACGAGCAGTCGGAGCGGCGTCCCGGACACTGACGAGCGGCCGCAGCACGCGTCGCCCTGGACTCAGCGTGGCGACGGCGCCAGCATGCGCCGGTCGCAGTCACCCACACAGGAGGTCACGATGAAGCTTTACTTTGCCCCGCAGACGCGTGCCGTCCGGCCGCGTTGGCTGCTCGAGGAGCTCGGCGTCCCCTACGAGATCGTGCCGATCGATCTCACGAAGGGCGAGCACAAGAAGCCCGAGTACATGAAGATCCACCCGCACGGCGCCGTCCCGGCGCTCGTCGACGGCGATCTCGCGCTCTTCGAGTCGGCGGCGATCTGCATGTACCTCGCCGACAAGTACCCCGAAAAGAAGCTCGCGCCCGCGGTCGGTACGCCGGCGCGCGGCCTCTACTATCAGTGGATGATCTACACGATGGCGACGCTCGAGCCGCCGGTGGCGCAGATCTTCTTCAACACGGTGATGCTGCCGGAGGCGGAGCGCTCGGCGGCGGCGGTCGAGAAGGCGAAGGCGCAGTTCGCCGACGTCGCGCGCGTGCTCTCGAACGCCCTCGCGACGCGTCCCTACATCCTCGGCGAGCAGTTCTCCGCGGCGGACGTGCTGATCGGCGGCACGATCGGATGGGCCGCCATGATGGGTCTCCTCACGGAGCATCCGACGCTCCAAGCGTACGCGAAGCGGTTGTCCGAGCGACCCGCCTTCCAGCGCGCCCGCAGCTGACGCGCCCGCGGCGCCGCCCGCTCCTCGAAAACCGGAGCGGGCGGCGGCGTTGCCTCCATATGTGTCGTGGCCTATGGAGGAGGCGCGCCATGAAATCGCGAAAGCCCTCGCGCGCCACCACCGCCGGACGCACACGCGACGCCGACAAGGCGACGCCTCCGCAGCGCACGCCCGCGCCGCTCATCACCGCCGACGAGCTGCGACGCGCCATCTTCGAGCTCGCGAACATCCTCGCGCCGGCGGACGTCGACGACCTGCTCGGCAGCGAGGACGACCTGCGCGAGCGCGCGGGCCGCGTCGATGGTGAAGCGGGCAAACTCTTCGCGGCGCAGCTCGAGCTCGCGATCACGTGTCTACGCGATCACGCGGCGGGGGAATGTCCGCAGATTCCGTATTTCACCATCAGCATGCTCGCCGCCGCGCTTGCATACCTCGTCGACGACCTCGACTTGATCCCCGATTTTCTGCCGCGTATCGGCACGCTCGACGACGCGCTCGTCATGGCGATGGCCTTTCAATTGGCCGAGGACGGGCTCCGCCGCTACTGTACGTGGAAGGAAATCGATCTGACGCCGATGCTCGGCGCGGCGCTCGGGAAGGAGTGACGATGAGATTGCTCGCGTCTATCTTCGCTCTCGTTGCGGTGCTTGGGCCGCTCGGCGGGACGTGTGTCACGAGCAGCGCCGAGACGTCGATCGCGGACGAGCAGCCGTCGCGCATCGTCACGGTGCGCGACGTGACGTCGCGTCCCGGTCTCGTATCGGGCGTGCTGGTCAATCGCTCGGAGAAGCTGCTGCGCGACGTACGGCTGCTCTTCCACCACACGTGGCTGTGGAAGAACGAGATGCATCCGGGCGAGGAGAGCCCGGGGCGCGTCGACTACTACACCGTGCGGAGCGATCTGCCGCCGGGCGCGACGGTCGATTTCAGCTACAAGCCGGAGCCGCCGCTGCCCGACCGTGACGACGGTCGCTTCGAGACCACGGTCGAGGTCGTCGGGTGGACCGAGGTCGGGCGCTGACGTTCACGCGGCGCCGCGGCGCGGAGGGGAGGGTGATGGGCAACGTTCGTGGGGCGGCGGCGGGGATCGTCGCGGTGGTACTCGCCTGGACGGTCGTCGCCGGCGCGCAAGAGAAGGCGCCGCCGAAGGCGGCGGCGAACAAGTCGCCGCTGCCGGTGACGACCGTCGCTCCCGCCGCGGCGGGCGGCGGCGCGAAGGCAGCGGCGGCGGGCGAGGTGTTGAAGTCCGGGAACTGGTCGATGGCGTTGCCGCTCGGATTGCAGGCGTCGTCGGCGTACATCCCCGAGGACAACCCGATGAGCGCCGACAAGGTCGCGCTCGGCCGCTTCCTCTACTTCGACAAACGACTCTCGAAGGACATGTCGATCGCGTGCGCGAGCTGCCACAACCCGTATCACGGGTTCGCCGATCCCTCGCGCACCTCGTCCGGCGTCGGCTTCCAACTCGGCGCGCGCAACAGCCCGACCGTCATCAACCGGCTCTTTTCCGCCGAGCAGTTCTGGGACGGCCGTGCGAAGGATCTCGAGCTCCAATCGCACGGTCCGCTGACGAATCCCGTCGAGATGGCGATGGGCTCGAACGAGGACGTCGTGCAACGCGTGCAGGCGATCGCCGGCTACAAGCCGCTCTTCGTGAAGGCGTTCGGCGACGCGACGATCGATCTCGACCGTCTCGGCAAGGCGATCGCCGCGTTCGAGCGCACCGTCGTCGCCGGCAACAGCCCGTTCGACCGCTACCAAGCCGGCGACAAGAGCGCGCTGAGCGCCGCCGCCGTCCGCGGCATGGAGCTCTTCAACGGCAAGGCCAACTGCAAGGCCTGTCACACCGGCTTCAACTTCACCGACGAGACGTATCAGGACATCGGCGTCGGCATGGACAAACCGACACCCGACGCCGGCCGCTTCGACGTGACGAAAAACAACGACGACCGCGGCAAGTTCAAGACGCCGACCTTGCGCAACATCGTGCAGACGGCGCCATACATGCACGACGGCAGCGAGGCGACGCTCGCGCAGGTGGTCGATTTCTACGACCGCGGCGGCATCGCCAACGCGAATCTCTCGAAGGAGATCAAGCCGCTGCACCTCTCGGCGCAGGAGAAGCAGGACCTGATCGCGTTCCTCGAGTCGTTGACCGGCGACGTCACGAACGTCTCTGTGCCGGAGAGCCTGCCGAAGTAAGCCATGAAGCTCGGCGCCTACCTGCGCAACATGGGACCGCAGTCGACGCGCGCGACGCTGCTCGCGTGCGCGCGCGCGGCGGAAGCGGCCGGTCTCGACGATCTCTGGGTTGCCGATCACATCGCGATCCCGCCCGACGACGCCGAGGGCTCGGGCGGGCGCTACCTCGACCCGCTCGCGACCCTCGCGTTCCTCGCCGGCGCGACCGAGCGCATCGGTCTCGGCACGGGCGTACTGGTGCTGCCGTATCGGCCGCCGCTCGCGACCGCGAAATGGGTGGCGACGATCCAGGAGCTCTCCACCGGGCGCTTGCGCTTCGGCGTCGGCGTCGGCTGGATGGAGGCGGAGTTCCGCGCCGTCGGCGTCGCGAAGCGCGACGCAGCCAAGGTCACGGACGCGACGCTCGAGTTCATCCAGCGCTGCTTCGCGAGCGACGAGGTCGAGGCGAACGGCCAGCGCTTTCTCTTTCTGCCGCGGCCGGCACGGCCGCCGATCCTCGTCGGCGGCGGCGCGCCGCACGCGCTGCGCCGCGCCGCCCGCTTCGGCGACGGCTGGATGCCGATGGGCAGAGATCCCACGGCGCTGCGGTCGCCGGTCGCGCAGCTGCGAGAGCTCATGGCGGCGGCGGGGAAGGGCGCGCCCGAGGTCGTCATGTTGACCGCGTTGCCGCTCGACGATCCCGCCGCCGCCGCTGCTCGCGCCCGCGCCTTCGCCGACGCCGGTGCGACGGCCATCGTGCATGGGGCGCGTTACGAGGACGCCGACGCGTTCCGCCGCACCGTGGACGTCCTCGCGACGTACGTCGCGCCGGCGCTCCGCGGCTGATCTGCCTCGCCGCTCCGCCGCTGCGACGGGGCGACGAACCGCCGTTCGGCGGCGCTGTCGAGGGTCGTCAGTCCGAGCGCGCCTTGAAACCGTCGCCGTCGTTTTGGCGGACGCCGGCGGCGTCGTACACGGCGCTCCAGCAGGTAGCGCCCGCGTGCAGCTCCACCGTGACCGGGAACGTCGCGATCGGCAGTGACGGCATCGCGAGCGGATCGCCCTTCGCCTTCAGTGTGATCCGGGCGCGGCCGTCGATGCCGGCGCGGAGTACGAGCGTCTGGATGCCGCTCGGTAAGCGGTCCTTGCTCGCGTACCTGAAGCCCGTCGCACGCGCTTTCCAGCACGGACGACCGTCGCACGTGCCGGCGGCGGGCGCGAGCGCGCTCGTCAGCAGGATCGACGCGCCGTTGTAGACGCAGAGGTCGTAGTGCGTCGACACGGTCGGGTCGCCGAAGTCGGTGAGCGACGTCGCCGCGCCCTTGCTCCATCGCCACACGAGCTGATCCTTCGTGTCCGGCATGCGATCCTTCACGTCGAGTCGCGCCGCCGCGGGCGCGATCGGCGTGCGACAGCCGGCGTCCGGCGTCGGCGGACACATCGGCGTTGGCGTGACGGTCGGCGTCGCGGTGACCGTGGGCGTGAGCGTCGGTGCGATGCACGGATCGCCCGCGACGGCCTCCGGCGCCCACCAGTTCCCCGACATGACGAGCAGCGCCAGCATCTTCAGCGTGTTCTCGTAATAGCCGTCGGTCGTGATCGGCGTCGCGACGACGAGATCCCAGACGTCGTTCAGCCACGTCTGGTTCGCAGCGTCGACCATCGCACCGACGCCGATCGGCGCGACGAACGCCATCGAAAGATAGTCGGCGCCGCTGCTCATCGTGCCGTCGAGATGGTAGCCGCTCTTGATCGCCGTCGGATCGCCGCCGGTCGCGCCGCGGATCCAGGTCTCGATGCGCTGCACCGCTGTCTTCGCGCGGCCGTCGCCGGAGACGAGGAAGTCGGTCGCGAGCCGCCACGGGTCGCGACACGCGTTGTAGTCGTAGCGGCCGTCGTTCGCGCCTTCCAAGAAGTGCGACGGTGCGGGCTGCGGCGCGGTTGCGGGATCGATGACGAAGTCGGGAAGGAGCCCCGTCGTCGCGGCGTAGCCGCTCTGCAGCGCATCGACGATCGCGTACGTGCGATCGCGGAGCGCCGACCACCCGCCGTTGCCGGACGCGACCGCATAGCTGCGGAAGTGGTCGACCATGAAATCGGACGAGCGCGTCGACGGGTAGTACTGCGCGTCGCCCGGGACGACCCAATCGCCGAGAAGCGTGTAGCCCATCGCTGCGTCGACGTCGCCGTCGTCGAGGTCGCCGATCACTTGCTGCGCCTCGGCGAGATAGTTGATCGCGCCGCAGCTTCCCCATTGCTTGTCGGCGAGGAGGAGCGCGAAGGCGACGTCGAGGTCGCCGTCGGAGGCGCTGTCGTTCCCCTGCGCGTCGGCGCACGACGTGTCCTGGTACCACGACATGAGATGCTGGTGCGTCGCCGTCGGGTGGTCGCGGAAGTAGGCGAAGAGCCCGTCGAAG
>JBGPOW010000131.1:0-11905 GCA_041488235.1 Binatia bacterium | reverse complement strand
CCCGCGCGCCCGGGGGTGTTGGAGCCGCGCGCCCCCCCCCCGCCGCACGGGGGGGCCCCACTCACCCTTTGGCGCCCGCGGGGGGGGGGGGGCGCGGGCCGCGCGTCTCCGCCTCCCCGCGAAGAACGACGCGTTCGCGGTGCGGCTGCGTGACGAGCGGACGTCGCGGCGGCGCGCTACTCGACGCGGACGCGCTGGCGCAGCAGAACCGTGAACGCGTCGGGATCGGCCGCGCTTGCCGTGAGGCTCGCGGCGATGCGCGCGGCGTCGTCCTCGTCGAAGATCTCGGACGCGCTCTCCGCGAGCTGCGCGAGCGCCGATGCCGGCAGCTTGGCGACGCTCAACGTCGGATCGCCGGGATGGTCGTAGACGATCTCGAGCGCCGCGGGATCCAACGTCCACGCGACCGCATTGAAGCGGGCGAGGAACGCGTCGAGCTTCCGGTGGGGGGCGATGCCCGGATACAGCGCGCGATCGAGGTCGCTACGGACGTCGTCTTCGCAGATCTCGACGGTCGCCCGCTCTGCGACGAGCCGTCCCGGGATCGCGCGGTAGCGAAGCGGCTCGCGCATGTTCTCGCGCCAGCTCTGCACGAGGACGACGTCAGTGCCGTTCGACACCTCCCACACCGTCCGCGCCATCGGATCGGCGAGCGGTCCATCGTGCGCCGGCGGGGTCGCCGTCGGCCGCAGCGTCTCGAGCGCGTGACGGGCGTGACGGGTGAGAAACGCCATGCAGTCGTCGCGCACCTCGGCGACCGGCCCGTCGTCGGTCAGGTAATACTCGGGCGCGCGGTCGAGCGGCGAGGGCCGGAAGAGCTCCTCGCAATCGCGGCAGCGCACGAACTGGAGATGGGTCACGCCGACGCCTGTGCCTTGAGCGCCTGCGACGCCATCGTCGCGATCATGTCGGTCGGCTCCGCGCCCTGCTGCTCCGCCTCCTCGGCGATCGGTGGCACGTGCACGATGAACTCGGTCCCGGCGCCGAGCGTGCTCACGACGTCGAGGTTGCCCCCGATCGCCTCGATGAGGCGCGTCACGAGGCGCAAGCCGAGGCCGATTCCGCGGAAGCGCTTGCGCGCCGTCGGATCGGCCTGCTTGAAGCCCTCCAGCACCTCGTGCACCTCCTCGGGACGCATGCCGATGCCGGTGTCGCGCACGCGGATCTCGAGCGTCGCGTCCGGCAGCACCGCCGCGTCGATCGTGACCGAGCCTTCGGCGGTGAACTTCAGCGCGTTCAACAACAACGTCTCGACGACCTTCACGACCTTTTCTTCGTCGCTGCGGATCGGCAACGCCGGGAAGTCGCCGATTTCCAAGGCGACGCCCTTTTCGCGGAACACCGCGTTGTGCCGTGCCGCCACGGCGCTGAGGATCTGGCGCGCGTCGAACGTCCACGGCGTGACCGGGATCTCGCCGGCCTCGAGCGCCGCAAGGAAGAATATGCCCTCGACGCACGACAGGAGATCGTGCGAGTTCGACTGAATGCGATCGAGCGCGTGCCGCTGATCGGACGTCAGCGTGCCGCCGTGCTCGTCGAGCAGGATCGAGCTGTAGCCCATGATCGCCGAGAGCGGGGTGCGGAACTCGTGCGTGAGGTTCGCGAAGAACTCCTCTTTGATGTGTCGGAGCCGTTGCAAGTTGCGGCGCTTGTGCAGTGCGCGCTTGGTGGTCTCGAGGATCTCTAGAACGTCGAACGGCTTCGACACGTAGGCGAAGACCTTGAGGTTGATGCTCTCCACCGCCGTCTCGAGCGAGCCGTAGCCGGTGATGATGATGACCTCGATGTCGGGGTCGTGCTCCTTCATTTTCTGGAGGAGCGGCATGCCGGAGAGGCCCGGCATCCGGAGGTCGAGGGTGACGACGTCGATCGGCGTCGACTTGAGGATGGCGAGCGCGGCCTCGCCACGCTCGGCGGTGTACACGTCGTAGTAAGGCTTGAGGATCATCTTGAGGGCGAGCGCGGGTCCCGGCTCGTCTTCGACGATCAGTACGGTTCCTTGAGCGGCCATGATCGACCCCACGGGGAGCAGGTTCCATGCCACGGCCGGTACGCGTCACGACCGTTGCTAAGTGCCCGTGCGAGTGCCGCTTGCGACGGCGGGAGCGCCCACGCGATAGGCTGCCGATCGCCGCGGCCCGCGCGCCGCGTCCAAATTTGAACGCGCCGACGCCGCCAATCTTGACCGGCGCGGACGGTCGGCGCGTTCGTGCCGGCCGTCAGTCTTCCGCGGCGATGCCGAGCTTGTCCATGCGGTACTTGAGGATGCGGCGGGTGGTGCCGAGGAGATCCG
Source organism: Binatia bacterium (assembly GCA_041488235.1). GTDB lineage: Bacteria > Desulfobacterota > Binatia > UTPRO1 > UTPRO1 > DP-19. The sequence goes on along the minus strand of JBGPOW010000131.1, from coordinate 9,612 downwards.
CGGCACGCGTCTGATTGAAGTCGACGTGCTGGAGCGCGGCCTGGATGATCTCGCGCTCGAACTCGTCGACCGCGTCGGTCAGCGTCTTCTGCTGGCGCAGGACCTGCTGCTGAATGGACGACGACTCGACGCGCCCGAGGCGCACTTGCTCGGGCAGGTCCTCGACGCCGATCGGATCGTGGTCGGAGAGCACGAGCACGCGCTCGATCACGTTCTCGATCTCGCGCACGTTCCCCGGCCACGGATACCGTAGCATCGCGTCGACGGCCTCGGCGCTGATCCGCTTCTCGGGAATGCCGATCTGCTGCGACTTCGCGGTGACGAAGTGCTTGATGAGGAGCGGCAGGTCTTCGGGTCGGTCGCGCAGCGGCGGCAGGTGCATCGAGACGACGTTCAGGCGGTAGAAGAGATCGGGCCGGAACGCGCCCTCGCGCATCGCTTTGTCGAGGTCGCGGTTCGTCGCGGCGATGATGCGCACGTCGATGTGAATCGTCGCTTTGCCGCCGACGCGCATCACCTCGCCTTGCTCGATCACGCGCAGCAGCTTGGCTTGCAGCGACGGCGCCATCTCGCCGATCTCGTCGAGGAAGATCGTACCCTGGTCGGCGAGCTCGAACTGGCCGAGCTTGCGCGCGTGCGCATCGGTGAAGGAGCCGCGCTCGTGGCCGAAGAGCTCGCTCTCGAGCAGGTTCTCGGGGATCGCGGCGCAGTTGAGGGTGATGAGCGGCCGCTCGGCGCGCGGGCTCTGGTAGTGGATGGCCTTGGCGATCAGCTCCTTCCCGGTGCCGCTCTCGCCGGTGACGAGCACCGTCGTCTTCAGCGGCGCGACGATGCCGATCGTGCGAAAGATCTGCTGCATGCGCGGGTTGTTGCCGATGATGTTCGACGGGTTGTAGCGCCGGCCGACCTCCCAGCGCAGGCTCTCGAGCTCGGCTTCTCGTGCCGCGTCGCGCGTCGCGCGCTCGATGATGATCAGCAGCTCGTCGACGTCGAACGGTTTCGTGACGTAATCGAACGCACCGAGCTTCATCGCGGTGACCGCCGTCTTCACGGTCTTCGTCGCGGTGAGCATGATGACGGGCGTGCGTAGGTCCTCGGCTTTCACGCGCTCCAACACCTCGAGGCCGTCCAGCCCCGGCATCAGCACGTCGAGCAGCACGACGTCCGGACGGAGGTCCGCGAACGCGCCGAGCGCTTCCTCGCCGGAGCTCGTGAGCTGCGGCTCGTAGCGCTCCTTCAGCACCATGCGGAGGGACTCGCGGACGCCCGGATCGTCGTCGACGATCAGTACCTTCGGCTTCTCCATCACCACCTCCTCATCATCCCTGCCCGCCGCCGCGCGGCGCAATCGTCACCGTAATGACGGTCTCGCCGTCGTCGGGACGGACGTCGAGTCGTCCACGATTGCGGCGGACGAGCGCCGCTGCCAGCGCGAACGGCAGCGGCGGCGTCGCGTCGGCATCCTGCTCCGCTCCTGCGACCCACGACGCGAGCCGCGCCGCGATGGCGCGGTCGGCGTGGACGCGCAGCTCGACGGCGCCGTCGGGACGGCTGGCGATCCGCACCGCCGTATGCGCCACCAGGTCGCGGACGAGGCCGTCGACCAGGCTGCGGAATGCAAACAGCATCTGCGCCTCGTCCGCCTCGACGGTACGTGGCTCGCGCGTCGCGGCCGTGTGCTCGATGCGCGCGCTCTTGCGCGCGAGCTCCGCGGCGTGCTCGTCGAGCGCGCGGGCCAGCAGTGCCGCGAGATCGACGGCGCGCGGCAGCGGGGCGCGAAAGCGCGAGAAGTCGAGCAGCGTCTCGAGGAGCGCATCCATGCGCGTGATTGCCTCGCCGGTGAGCGCCGCGAAGCGCGTGCGCACCTCGGGATCGTCGAGGACGCTGTCCAGATGCTGGGCGAAGGTCTTGATCGTGACCATCGGATTGCGGAGCTCGTGGGCCAGCTCGCCGAGGAGCACCTCGAGGCCCGGCCCCGCGGCCGCGATGCGATCGTCGTTGCCGCCTATTCCATCAGCGGCCGCGGGCGCTGACGTCACCGTACGCGACGACGTTGCGGCGCGGGCCGCCTCTGGGACGGCTTCATCGGCGCGTCGGCGTTCGAGCGCCACCACGCGCGCACGTGGCGGCGGCGTCGACGGTGCGGTAGCCGGCGACACGACGCCGCCCGGTGTTACAGCCCCCGGCGGCCTCGCCGGCGGAGCACTCGTGTCGGATGACGTACCCGTCCCGAACGAGCTGCCGGTGCCGATGCTGGACGCGGCGGCGCCGGCGGATGACGCGGCGGCCCCCGACGGTACGCCGCTGTCGGATGAAGCGGCTGCATGCGACGCGTCGCCCGCGAGCGGCGTCGTCGTCAGCGCGGAATGCCCCGCTGCTGATGCATCGGCGGCAGCCGTGCGCATCGCACCCGCGGCGTCGAAGAGAAGCATGTCCGCCTCGACGACGCGCGGGCGGTGGACGGCGAGCGTCCGCGCCAGCACCGCCTCGAGCTCTGCGACGTTGCCGAACCACAAGTACTGCTGCAATCGTGTGAGCGCGGCGGTGGCGAGTGTTACGCGCTCGAGACGCGCGCGCGCGACGAGTGGCGGCAGCAGCGCGTCGACGAGGGCAGGGAGGTCGGCAAGGCGCGAGCGCAGCGGCGTGAGCACGATCGGCAGCACACCGAGCGCAAACGCGAGCTCGGCTGCGAACCGACCCTCGCTGACGCGAACCTCGAGGTCGACGTCGGTCGTCGCGAAAAGCCGAACCGCCGTGGTGGTCACGCTCGTCTCACGCAGCTCCGCGGCGAGCGTGCGTTGCGCGTCCGCCGACAGCAGGTGCACGTCCTCGAGGATGACCGCTGCCGGCGCATCGCGAGGCTCGCCCGCCGACAGGAGTGGCTCCGTGCCGAGCTCGCGCGCCGCGCGCGCGACGATCGTGCCGCCGCCGGCGAAGAAATGGATTGCACGCGCGATTTCCGTCGTGCCCGTGCCACGCTCGCCGACGAGCAGCACCGGCACGTCGGTGAGGGTCGCGCGCCGCGCGAGCCCGGCGGCTGCCGGTGTGACGAGCGGGGGCTCCACCCAGCGGCGGTGACGGGAGACCGTCGCCTCCGGCGGAACGACGCGCGGTGGGCGCGTCAGCAGCGCGCGCACGCGCTCGCGCAGCAGGTGTGCGTCGAAGGGTTTCGTCATGAACTCGACGCGATGGCCGGGCGGCGCCAGCGCATGCGGGTCGATTTCGTCGGCGGCGTTCAGCAGGAGCAGCGGCGCTTCCGGCGCGAGCCGCGCACGGAGGGCGGCCGCGCCGGCATCGTCGCGTGGACCCGGCGGCGCGCCGAAGATCACCAGCTCCGGCGATGTGCCGGGCGCGACCACGTCCCACGACGATGCGACCGACACCGCGTGCTCACCTCCGAGCACGATGCGCAGGGTCTCTCTAATCGTGGTCGAAGGGTCGATGACGAGGATCGCTGCCATGTGGCGCCGTCGTGTCCGTCGGAGGGAGAGCGGTCAGAGAGCAGGAAGGCACGAGCGCCTGCGGCGTGACCGGGTCCATCGCGAATACCCGGACCGAAAAAGGCGCGGCGAAAGAGGCGTTCACCACGAGCATCGTCGCTGCCACACCCACGCCAACCCCCCGACCCACGCGAACTGTACGATTTTGTACGTCGCGCTCGTTCGAGCTGTCAAGCTGAATCGGCGCATCGGCGACCTCACCCGCACGTCGGCCCGCCCCCATGGCGGACCGACGTTGCCCCCAGGCCTCGTGCTCGCTCTGACACAAGGTCGCGGGTGAGGTGCAGCTGCGGCTGCGCGAATCGACGATCGCAACCGGCGTGCCGGCGTCGCAGCTGGAGAACGCCGCGCCGATGCGTCGTCGCGCGCCGCGACGGGCGCGTCGCGCTGACGCGGGCTGTCGCCGGCGCCGACACGTCGTGATCGGATCCGACGACGCGCGTCGAGATCGTCGCGAGCGCAGTGACGCGAGCTACGGCGACGAGCCCGGCGGCGCGTCGCTCACGGTGGTGAGCCCCTCGACGCGTCGCGTACGGCGCCGCTGCCCGCTGCGATCATCTTCTCGCGGTTGACGCGCACCCGCACCCATGCCGCCGCGGTGAGTATCGCGCCGAGGCCGAGCATCAAGAGGCCGCCGCTCAGCACGACGTGGTACAGATCGACTTTCGCACGGCCGATGTTGTAGCGCTCGCCCTCGTCGTCGACCGGGCGCAGGATCCCGCTCGACGTGCCGGTATCGGGGAAGTAGCCGCGCGCCCGCCCCTCGGCGACGACGCGTTGATACTGCACGAGCTTCGTGCTGCCGATGAGGACGTTGCCGGCGCCGAGGACGAGCAGCGAGACGCCGGTGACGAGAAAGCGGCTCTGATAGTAGCGCCGCCCCGGCATCAGGCGCGGCTAACATCGGCTTGCGCGCTCGTCAAGCACGCGGTACATCTCGTGAATGAGCGCGCCGATCGCATGGCGCTGGCTCGGACGGCGCGCGTACGAGTCCGCGCTGGCGGTCCAGGTGGCATGCTGGCGCGCACGGTGCGCGGGCGGCAGCGATGCCTGTCTCGCCGTCGAGCACCCGCCGACGATCACGCTCGGCAAGCGTGCGACGCGCGCCGAGCTGCGCGTCTCGGAGGCCTCGCTCGCGAGACGCGGCATTGCGTGTGTTGCAACCGAGCGCGGCGGGTGGGCCACCTACCACGGTCCGGGACAGCTCGTGCTGTACCCGATCCTGGCGCTCGCGACGCGCGGGTTCGGCGTCGCGAGCTTCGTGTGGACGCTCGAGCAGATCATGATCGAGCTGGCCGCCGATCGCGGTGTCGTCGCGCGGCGCGACCAGCGTGGTCACGGCGTATGGACCGACCGCGGCAAGCTCGGCGCCGTCGGGATCCGCGTGCGCGACGGCGTGAGCCTGCATGGCCTGGCGCTGAACGTCACGACCGACCTCGACGCCTTCGACCTGATCAGGCCGTGCGGCGTCGCCGGCTCGCCGGTGACGAGCCTCGCGGCCGAACGCGCCCGCAATGCGACGATCGCCGGGGTGCTGCCGGTGGCCGAGGCGATCGCGTGTCGCTTGCTCACGACGGCGCCGTCGCTCGTCGCGTCCGCACCGCCATCCGCGACCGCGCTCGGGCGAGCCGCGTTCGCGGCACCGGCGCTTGCAGGCATGGCGCGGGAGGCCGGCGTCTGAGCGCGGCGGCGACCGACCTCGTCGAGCGCATGCTCGCGGGCGACCGGGTGGCGCTGGCGAAGCTCATGAGCCGTGCGGAGAACGAGGCGCCCGATCTGGCGGCGGTTTTCGCGCGTCTCGCGCCGCACGGCGGACGCAGTTACGCGATCGGCGTCACCGGGCCGCCGGGAGCTGGGAAGTCGACGCTCGTCGATCGCCTCGTCGGCCGGCTCCGTGCCGAGGGCGGCAAGATCGGCGTCGTCGCGGTCGATCCGTCGAGCCCGTTCAGCGGCGGCGCGGTGCTCGGCGATCGCATCCGCATGCAGACGCACTGCCTCGATCCCGAGGTCTTCATTCGCAGCGTCAGCACACGCGGCCGGCGCGGCGGCCTCGCGCGCGCGACGCGGCAGATCGCGCGGCTGCTCGACGCGTTCGGCAAGGACACGATCCTGATCGAGACCGTCGGCGTCGGCCAGACCGAGCTCGACATCATGGAGGTCGCGCAGACGGTCGTCGTCGTGCTCGTGCCGGAGGCGGGCGACACGATCCAAGTCATGAAAGCGGGCCTGCTGGAGATCGCGCACGTGTTCGTCGTGAACAAAGCCGACCGCGACGGCGCGCTGCGCATGAAGGCGGAGCTCGAGCAGATGCTGCAGCTGCGGCCGCCCGCGGCGTGGACGGTGCCGGTTGTGCTCACCGAGGCGCACCGCGACCGCGGCATCGATGAGCTCGTCGCGGCGATCGCCGCGCATCGCCGCCACGTGACGACCGACGGCAGCGCGCAGCGCACGGCGGCGGAGCATCGCGTGCGCGAGTTCCTCGACGTGCTCGGCGCAACGCTCGCGGGCCGTATCGAGGCGCGGATCGGCGGCGCGTACGCGGCGCTCGTCGATCGCGTCCGCGACGGAACGCAGGATCCGTACGCCGCCGCGCTCGAGGTGCTCGGCGATCGCGACGGGTTGCGCCGTCTCGTCGACGGGAGCAGTTGATGGCCGTCTTTGCGATCGGCGATCTCCACGGCTGTCCCGACGAGCTCGAAGTGCTGCTCGAGCGGCTCGGCGCCGGCGCCGGCGACACGCTCGTCTTCCTCGGCGACTACGTCGATCGCGGCCCGCGCGTGCGGCCGCTCGTCGAGCGCCTGCTGCGCCTGCGCGACGAAGCGCCGGCGACGATCTTCTTGCGCGGCAATCACGAGGACATGCTGCTCGCGTATCTCGGCCTGGCGGGCCGCCACGGCGACGTCTACGTCGCCAACGGCGGCGGCGCGACGCTCGCGAGCTACGGCGTCCCGCCCGGCGCGATCGGTGCGGATGCGGCGGCGTGCTTTCCGCCGGAGCACCTGGCGTTCTTTCGCGGCCTGCCGCTCATGCATCGCGAACGCCGGTTTCTGTTCGTGCACGCCGGCGTACGGCCGGGCGTCGCGCTCGAGCAGCAAACGGACGACGACCTGCTCTGGATCCGTGAGGAGTTCTTTGCGACTCGACACGACCTGCCGTGGACGGTCGTCTTCGGCCACACGCCGCAGCGCGAGGCGCGGATCGCGTTACCGTTCCACGTCGGGCTCGATACGGGCCTCGTGTACGGCAACAAGCTCAGCTGCCTCGACGTCGACGCGCGCCGCCTGCTGCAAGTGAGGCGCGGCGCGCGCCGGGTGCTCGAGCGCGATCTCGACGCAGAGTTCACGGCCGCGAACCTCTGATCGTCCGCGGACCGGCCGCCCGCGAGTGGCAGTTCTCGGAAGCCGCTCTCGGTTTCTTCCCGATCCTGGTGACGCCGCGTGTTGATACGTCGGATCGGCGGACGGCACGGATTCTGCTCACGCACAGCGTCATGCGTAGACGAAATCCGCGTGTGGTTCCGTCGGCGCGCGCGTCGCGTGTCGACGTCCTCGAACGCTCGGCTTCCCGATTCGCCGCTCAGCTGCTTTCGACGATGATCATTGTCATCGGCGTGGCGCTCGGTCGCGGCCAGCTGATGGCGATGGGCGCGGTCCTGGTCGTGCTCGGTACGCTCCTGCTCCTCGACCTCAATGGGGCGTTCGACCGCCTCGTGGTGGTCGCGGTGCGCGTTCGGGACGGCTGGAAACGCGGCGCGAGGTGAGTCCGTCCGACGCGTGATCGCTCGCGGCGCGCGTCGGCGGCACGCTCGCCGCCCGAGCGGGCGACGACGGCGGTCGGCGGCGACGGACACGCACACGTTCGAGAAGACGGACAGCGCAATGATCGCTCGGCCACGTTGGCAGGCGCCGGAGGCGACGGCTCGGCACCGCGCAGGCAGCGCGGCGCGCCGCGCGCGCACGGGGTTTGTGCTCGCCACGGCGGTCGCGCTCCTCTGCGCCGGCGCGCGCGGCGCGGCGCGCGCGGAGACCGACGCGTGCGTCGCGTGCCACGGCCAAGAAGGCTTCGAGGCCGACGGCCGCGCGCTCTTCGTCGGCGCGGAGAAGTTCGCCGCCAGCGTGCACGGGCGCATGGGCCTCGAGTGCACGAGCTGCCACGCCGATCTCGCGAATACCGAGATCCCGCACACCGAGCACGTCGCGCCGGTGGAGTGCGGCGGGTGCCACGAGTCCATCGCCAAGGTGTACGCCGAGAGCTTGCACGGGCGCGAGGCGCGCGGCGGGGCGCCGCTCGCGCCGCGGTGCGCGAGTTGTCACGGAAGTCACGACATCGTCGAGGTCGCCTCGCCGGCGTCGCGGGTCGCGCGGTTCAAGATCCCGTTCGTCTGCGGCTCCTGCCACAAGGAAGGGACGCCGGTCACGCAGACCTACGACATCCCGCAGGACAAGATCCTCGAGCACTACTCGGAGAGCATGCACGGGGAGGGGCTCTTCAAGCGCGGCCTGACGGTCGTCGCCGTCTGCACCGACTGCCACACGTCGCACGACGTCCGGCCGCATACCGACCCGCGCTCGAGCATCTACCGCGACAACATTCCGCAGCTCTGCCAGAAGTGCCACGGCCAGATCCAGGCCGTGCACCGCAAGGTGATTCGCGGCGAGCTCTGGGAGAAGGCGCCGAACACGGTGCCGATCTGCGTCGACTGCCACGCGCCGCACAAGGTGCGGAAGATCTTCTACGACGAGGGGGTCGCCGACGAGCAATGTCTCAAGTGCCATTCGGATCCCGATCTCAAGGTCGAGCGCGACGGGAAGAGCGTGTCGCTCTACGTCGCGCGAGAAGAGATTCGCAGCTCGATCCACCGCACCACCTCGTGCGCCAAGTGCCACACCGGCACCGACCCGTTCGCCGAGCGCTCATGCGCGACGGTCGCACCGAAGGTCGATTGCTCGATCTGTCACGCCGAGGTGGTGAAGGAGTTCGGCACGAGCATCCACGGCACTCTCGCCGAGCGCGGCGACACGAACGCGCCCGTGTGTCGCGACTGCCACGGCGTGCACGACATCCGTGCCCACAAGGACCCGCTCGCCAAGACGTTTCCGACGAACGTGCCCAACCTGTGTGGCCAGTGCCACCGCGAGGGGCAGAAGGCGGCGGTACGCTACAACGGCAACAACCATCACGTCGTCGAGCGCTACGTCGAGAGCATCCACGGCAAGGGTCTGCTGCAGAGCGGCCTCGTCGTGACGGCGATGTGCGCCGACTGCCACACCGCGCACCGCGAGCTGCCGGCGAGCGACGAGCGCTCGACGGTGAATCGCAAGAACATTCCGCAGACATGCGCCAAGTGTCACAACGGCATCTACGAGAAGTTCCGCGCCAGCATTCACTCGCCGCTCGTGTACAAAGGCGACAAGCAGCTTCCCCAGTGCGCCGACTGCCACACGTCGCACGAGATCGCGCGCGCCGACAGCGCCGGCTTCAAGCTCGGCATCGTGGCCGAGTGCGGGCGCTGTCACGGCGACGTCGCCGACAGCTACTACGAGACGTTCCACGGCAAGGTCTCGAAGCTCGGGTTCGCCGCGACCGCGAAATGCCACGATTGTCACGGCGCGCATGACATCCTGCCGCCGAGCGACCCATCGTCGCACCTCTCGCGGGCCAACATCGTCGCGACCTGCGGCAAGTGCCACCCGGGCTCGCACCGGAAGTTCGCCGGCTACCTGACGCACGCGACGCATCACGACCGGCGGAAGTACCCGGTGCTCTTCTACACGTTCTGGTTCATGACCAGCCTGCTCGTCGGCACGCTGGCCGTCGCGGGCACGCACACGCTGCTCTGGTTGCCGCGCTCGTGGCGCATGATGAAGGACCGCACGGAGCTCGTCGCGCACGCGGAGGGGAGGGAGTTCCGCCGCTTCGGGAAGCGCACGCGCCAGCTGCACATCCTCGTCATCATCAGCTTCATCGGCCTCGCGCTCACCGGCATGACGCTCAAGTTCTCGTACCTGCCGTGGGCTGCAGCGCTCTCACGGTTGTTCGGCGGGTTTGCGGCGGCGGGGATCATCCACCGCATCTGCGCCCTCATCACGTTCACGTATGCCGGCATCCACCT
>JBGPOW010000130.1:0-11930 GCA_041488235.1 Binatia bacterium | reverse complement strand
GTTGTACTAGGGACGGACGCGCGGCGACGGCGGTAACGGCGCCTGGAACCGCTCGCTGCGCGCGCTCGTCTGATCGATCAGCACCAGATCGACGTCAGCGTACTCACCGATCGGGTAGAAGATGATGCCGCTCACGCTCGCACCCGGTTGCAGCACCTGATCCGTCACGAGCTGACGCTCGATCTCGTCGTAGGGTTTCCAACCCCGCCCCGACACCTCGAGCCGCGCCCGCGCGCCCGTCCACGGCAGCGGGCGAACCAAGTCGCCGGTTGGATGCAGCATGCCGATGAGGGGCACGGAGACGACGTACGGCCGCGCCGTCGAGTTCGAGATCGCGAGCCGCGCCGCGACGAGGCCGGCGGCGGCGACGTCGCCTCCGAAGCGCTCGCGGGCGTCGCCCGCGGCGAGAAGCTCGAAGCGCGCAACCGGGCCCGTCGTCGCGGTGGCGCTCCGCGGCGCGGCGACGCGTCCACCGCCGCGCTCGCGCCAGGAGGCGCGCAGGTGCTCCTCGAACTGATCGTGCGGCGGCGGTGCGGACCGCCCACCGATCACCTCGACGTCGCGATCGTCGCACCGAACCGTCACGGTCGCTTGGAAGCGGCCGCGGGTCGACTGTTTCTCGACGGCGACGACGGCCACTCGTTGCGGAATCGGCTCGTACGAGGCGGCGATCGCATAGCCGAGGACGCGCAGCGTCTCGATCGCGCTCGCCCGCGCGTCGTCGCAACTGACGTGCGGACTCGCGGAGTGCGCGCGCGCGGAATGAATGTCGCGCACGCCGGCGCAGCCCGCCAGCACGCCGCACACCGCTGCCGTTCGGAACGCGATCCCCACCGCACGGGCCCCACCTCGCACGGGCGCGGCATGTATCACGGTTGCATCGGTGCCGCGACTGTGAATACATGCGACCGTCATGCACATCACGCAGCATCGCCCGTCCGTCATCGTTACGTGGCGCGCCGGCCTAAAAGCCGTCCGGCGCCAGGCGACGGAGGGGCCCGTGCTGCGGTAGCGAGAACCAGCATCGGCTTCCAAGCCCCTCCCGCCGCGTCGGCCGGAGGGGCTTTTTCGTGGGACCGCTCACGAGCCTCTCCGGTGCCGCGGCGGCGGAACGGAGAACGCGATGAGTGGCCTACGAATCGTCAGACACGAACAGCGGACCGAACCCCCGTCGGCGGCAGCGCGCGAGCACTGGCTCGGCACCGACGCCGTGCTCGTGCTCGTCGTCGCGTCGACGTGGGGATTCGCGTTTTCGACGTTCTACCTGCTGCCGACGTTTCTCGTGCAGGAGCTCGGCGCAGGGCCGGCGGAGATCGGCTTCGTCGTCGGCATCCTCGGCGTGTCGACGGTCGCGTTCACGGTGCTCGCCGCCGAGTGGATCGACCGGTTGCCGCGCCGCCACGCGATGGCGCTCGGCGCGCTGGCGATGGCCGTCGCCGCGATCGGCTTCACGCGCGTGCACACGCTCGGCTTGGCGGTCGAGATCCTGCGTGTCCTCCAGGGCATCTCCTACGCGCTCGTCGTGACGTCGGTCGGCACGCTCATGGCGGAGCTCGTCCCGCACGAGCGCTTGAGCCAGGCCCTCGGCCTCTCGGGCGCGAGCATGCTGGTCATGAACGCGGTCGCCCCCGCCGTCGCCGAGCCGCTCGCCGCGACGGTCGGATGGAGGCCCGTCTTCCTACTCGCGGCGCTCGCCGCCCTCGTGTCGACGGCGCTCGCGCTGCGCATCCGCGAGCGCGAGCCGGCGGCTGCGGCCGGACGAGGCGGCGAGGGTCGTCGCATGGCGCACCGGGCGGCCGACGGGCAGCGTATCGCGGGGCGATCTTCGCGCGGCGTTCCCAGGCGCGCGGTGGCCGCGGCCACGGCGCTCGCATCGCGCAACGGCCTCCTCGTGCTGCTCCGCGGCCGGCTCGCCCGCCAGTACGCGATCATCCTCACGCTCTCGGGCGCGGCGTTCGGGACCGTCTTCACCTTCCAGCAGCCGTACGCGCTCGCGCTCGGCCGCGAGCGCGTCGGCGGCTTCTTCGTCGCGTACGCGGCGGCGGCGATCCTCGTACGCGTCGGCTTCGGCCACGTGCCCGACCGCTTCGGGCGCTACCGCGTCGCGCTCGCGGCGCTCGTGCTCTACGCCGCGGTCGTTCTCGCGATGGCGGCGATGCGCCCCGGCCTGCTCGAGGTCTTCGGCGCGATTTTCGGCCTCGCGCACGGCGTCTTCTATCCGGCGATCAACGCCCTCGCCCTGATCGCCACCCCGCCGCACGAGCGCGGGCGGATCGTCGCGATCTTCACCGGCTCGTTCAGCCTCGGCCTGTGGGCGGGTCCGACGGGGCTCGGGGTCGTGGCGGCGCGCTTCGGCTATCCGGCCGCGTTCGTCGTCGCGTCGGCCGGCACCGTCGCCGCGGCGATCATCCTCTACCGCTCACGCGAGCTGCGCGCCGCCGGCGCACTCAGCTCGCCCGCGCCTGCAGCGCCGCAAGCCGACCTGTGATGTCGTCGAGACGCGCCATGATTTCCGCATGGCGGCTGCTCTCGGCCGTCGGCTTCTTCGCGAAGAACGACATCACGCCTCCCGGCTCGAGCACGGCGCGGTCGACGTCGTCGAGCGACGCGAAGCCTTGCTTGTGCGCCGCGACCTCCAGCTCCGCGACCGTCAGCAGCTCCTTGCGCAAACTGTCGTGGCGGAGCTCACCGTTCTCGATCAGTACCGTCGGTTCGCCTTCCACGAGACGGTCGAGGTGCTGGTGCACCGAGAGGAAGCGCACGACGACGTAATTGATCGTCAGCAACGTGGTCGCGCCGATGATTCCGCCGGTGACGGAGTTGTCGTCGCCGATGATCGCGTTCTGCACCGTGTTCGAGAGCGTCAGCAGGACGACGAGATCGAACGCGTTCAGCTGCGCGAGCTCGCGCTTCCCGGCGAGCCGCAAGCCGACGATCAAAAACGCGTACACCAAAACCGGCCGCAGCATCTTCTCGACGACCGGCAGCCCGAGACCGAACATGTGAGCCCACATCGCGTGCATGCGCGTCCTCCTCGTGGCGCGGGCCGGGACCGCCTGGCCCGCATCGTCGTTCCACGGTACAAGCAACCACAGACCGACCCGCGACGCGATCCGACCGTGAATCCCTTCGACCTCTTCAACCCCACGATCATGCCCGACCCGACCCAGTTGACGGGCACGGCGGGCGCGAACAGGCTGCTGGAGGCGGCGCAGCACTTCCCCGGCGGTCCGACGCTGCTCGTCTTCGCGCTCTTCTGGTCGCCGGTCGGCCCCGGGATCCCGGCGGGGGTGCTGCTCGCGCGCCACATCCCGCTGCATCCGGCGTTCACCTTCCTGCTCTACACGGCGTCCGACGTTCTCGGCGCGGCGGTGTGCCACCCGCTCTTCGGCATGCTCCGGCGCGCGGCGAGGCGGGTGCCTGCGCTGGAGTGGCTGGGGACACGCATGATCCGCCTGGCCATGTTCGGTGCGCGCATGCCGCGGCCCGCCGACATCGAGACCGGCACTGGCGCGGGGCCCGCGCTCTTCCGCATCGCGACGGTCGGCTTCGGCGTCGACGTCTACACGGCGGGGATGCTGGTGAACGGCTTGCGCGTGCCGCGTCTCCTCGGATGGGCGTCGGCGATCGCCGGCGACCTCGTCTGGTTCGCGTTGCTGCTCGCGACGAGCCTCGCCGCGGCCGCGATCGTCGACGACGATCGCGTCGTCGGCGGCGTCGTGCTCCTCGCAATGCTCGTGATCCCGCCGCTCGCGCGCCGCATCTTCCCGGCACTGCGCCACGAGCCGCGGCCGGCAGACGCAGCCACACCCGCGCCGACGTCGACGACGACCGTGAGCGCAACGACCGCATCGGCGAGCGTCACGAGCTCGGCGCGCGCATCCAAGGCCGCAAGACGCCGCCGCGGACGTGCTCGCGCGCGGTCCTGATCCGCGCACGCTTCCGCCAGCCGTCGTGGGCGGGGGACCGTGGGTCGTTGGCGCGCGAGGATCGCTCGCGCGGGGCACCGGACACGGTGTGGATCCTCCGTAATCCGAAGCGTTTCTTGCCGCAATGGCTCGCTCTTTATGCGCGCGCCCACGACCCACCGTCCCCCGCCCACCAACTGCCGCCGCTCCGCGCGCCGAAGAGCGCGCGGAAACACGCCAGCACCGCGTACGCCGCAGCAGCGACGCTTATGGTCCGCGCACGCCCGCGGCAGCGACGATCGTCGCTCGCGCACGCCCCGGCAGCGGCGTATCGCGCCGGTGCCGGTGCCTGCGCCGCGGTCGGCAAGCGCCGCAGGCGCGAGCCGGAGGCCGACGGGTCGTCTGCGCGCGCATAAAGAGCGAGCCACTTCGAGTTGGACGCTCCGGAGTACGGAAGATCCACACCGGGTCCGGCAACCCGCGCGAGCGATCTTCGCGCGCAGACGACCCGTCGGCCTCCGGCCCGTGGCAGCCGCGCTCGTTTACACCGCCGCGCGGCAGCGCGGTCGTTTGCACCGCCGCGCGGCGACGCGCTCGCGCGTGGCGCTACGCCGCGGCCGCGCCCGCGCGCACGGCTGCCGCAACGTCGTAGAGCAGGCGCTCGGTCTCCTCCCACCCCATGCACGCGTCGGTGATCGAGACGCCGTACGCGTGCGGGCCGCCGGGCTTCCACGCCTGCTTCCCGGGGTGGAGGTTGCTCTCGAGAAGAAGCCCCATGAGCGAGCGCTGCCCGGTTCGCAGCTGCGCCAGCACCTCGCGGCAGACGGCGCCCTGGCGCGTGTGATCCTTTCCCGAGTTGTCGTGCGAGCAATCGACCATGATCGACCGCGCCACGCCCTCGGCGGCAACGAGCCCTGCCGCGCGCGCGACATCCGCGGCGGTGTGGTTCGGGCCGTGCGCGCCGCCGCGCAGCACGATGTGGCGGTCGGGATTGCCTTGCGTCTTGATGATGGCCGTCACGCCGGCGTCGTTGATGCCGAGAAACGTGTGCGGGTGCCGCGCCGAGATCATCGCGTGCAGCGGCGCCTCGAGCCCCCCTTCGGTGCTGTTCTTGAAGCCGACCGGCATCGAGAGGCCGCTCGCCAGCTCGCGATGCGTCTGGCTCTCGATGGTGCGCGCGCCGATCGACGCCCAGCTGAGAAGGTCGGAGATGTACTGCGGCGTGATCGGATCGAGTACCTCGCTGCCGCACGGCACGCCGAGCTCGTTGATCGTGCGCAGGATCTTCCGCGCCAACTGCACACCCGCCTCCAGATCGCACGAGCCGTCGAGGCGCGGGTCGTTCACGAGGCCCTTCCAGCCGATCGTCGTCCGCGGCTTCTCGAAATACGTGCGCATGACGACGAGCAGGTCGTCGCGCACGGCGTCCGCAACCGGCCGCAAGCGCCGCGCATACTCGTACGCCGCGTCGGCGTCGTGGATCGAGCACGGCCCGACGACGACGAGGAGGCGCCGCGTGTCGCGGCCGTGGAGGATGTCGCGGATCGCCGCCCTCGTCTCGAGCACGAGCGCGGCCGCGACGTCGCTCGCCGGCTGCGCGTTCTTCACCGCCCGCGGCGCGATGAGTGGCACGATGTCGACGACGTTTCGATCTTCGAGTCTCTCCGCCATGATCTGCTTCCTCCCGCAAAAAAAAAGCCCCGAGAGCGCGCTCTCGGGGCTTTTCAAGGATGCGTAGTCGCCGTCAGGCCGTCACGCGGTACCCTGCCGCCCCGAATGTGGCCAGGTAAAGGATCCCGCGTGAGCGAAGTACCGGTGCACGAGCCGATCTGTAGCGCGGTTCGGCGCGCGCGTCAAAGCGCCGGCCGGCGGCAGATCGGTCCCGTGCCCGTGAAACGGTCACGGAATCTCGCCGCGGCCGCGGAGATCCTCGAGCGTGCGACGCAAGCCTTCCTCGAATTCGACGGGACGCCAATCGAGCTCGGTGCGCGCCCGAGCGGCGGACGGGCGAACGTCCATCGCGAGGAAGTGCAGCTGACCGCTCGGAATGAGCGGCGGTCGCCGCGTGAGACGTGACGCCAGCTCGCCGGTCTCCGAGACCGCGCGTGCGACCCACATCGGCAGGACGGGCGGCACGCGCGTGCCCGGCACCGCCGCGGCGACCGCGCGTGCGAGCGCATCGAGACGCCGGTAGGACTCGCTCAAAATGAACCGCGCCCCGATCGGCGCGCGATCCTCGGCAGCGAGATGGCCGGCGGCGACGTCGTCCGAGAAGACGAGCGGGAAGCCGCCCGGCAGCAGCATCGGGATCTGCCGTCGCGCCAGGCGCTTCACGAATTCGTTCACGCCGGTCGTCACCGGCGCCGGACCGTAGACGCCGGACGGGTGAAGAAAGCGCGCCGGCAAGCCGCGGGCGAGCGCGTCGGTGACCACGCGATCCGCCGCCTGCTTCGACCGCTCGTACGCCGTCGCCTTCGATCGCGGATCGAGCTCGCGCTCGTCGAACTCGACACCGGGACGCATCGTGAAGACGTCGATCGTGCTCGTGTAGAGGAACGCCGTCACGCGCGCGGAGAGCGCCGCGTCGACGACGTGGCGCGTACCCGCGACGTTCACCTCGTCGAAGCGCCGCGGGTCGGGAAGCCACTGCTCGGGAAGGCCCGACGCGTGGTAGACCACGGCGCAATCGCGAACCGCGCGTTCCACGGACGCGCGATCGGTGACGTCGCCGACGACGAGCTCGACGTCGGCCGGCACGCACAGCCGCGCGCGCGCGGCGTCGCGCACGAGCGCGCGCACGCGCCGGCCGCGCGCGAGCAGCGCACGCACGATCGCGTGGCCGACAGTCCCGGTCGCGCCGGTGACGAGCGTCGTCACGCGGGCAGTACTCAGAGACCCAGCATCTTCGCCATGTAATGGATCATCACCTCGTCGGCGCCGCCGCCGATCGAGATGAGGCGCGTGTCGACGAACGCCCGGCCGGCTCTGCTCTCGCGCATGTAGCCGAAGCCGCCGTGGAGCTGGATGCACTCGTCGGCGACGTAGCGCGCCATGCGGCCGCAGAAGAGCTTCGCCATCGAGATCTCCATCGTCGCGTCCTCGTTCTTGATGCGCTTGCGGATGCAGTGATGGGTGAGCTCGCGGGCGGCGGTGATCTCGGTCAGCATCTCGACGAGCTTGAACTGCGTCACCTGCATCTTACTGAGCGGCTTCTTGAAGACGACGCGCTCCTCGCAATAGCGCCGCGTCTCCTCCCACAACGCCTTCGAGCCCGCGCTGCTGCTGACGCACGCGATCAGGCGCTCGTCCTGGAACTGCATCATCTGCTGCTGGAAGCCGCGCCCGATGTCGCCGATCGTGTTCGTCACCGGCACGCGCACGTCCTCGAAGAAGAGGAGCCCGGTGTCCGACCCGAGGTTCCCGATCTTGTCGAGGAGCTGGTAGCTGAACCCGGGCGAGTCGGTCGGGACGACGATCTGCGAGAAGCCGCCGTAGCCGGCCTCGGGATCGGTGACGGCGAGGAGACAGAGCCAATCGGCGGTCGCGGCGTTCGTGATGTAGATCTTCGAGCCGTTGATCACCCAGTCGTCACCGTCGCGGACCGCACGCGTCTTGATCGACGCGACGTCGGAGCCGGCGTCGGGCTCGGTGACGGCGATCGCCGTGACCATCTCGCCTTTCACCGCCGGCACGAGGTAGCGCCGGCGCAGCTCGTCGGAGCCGAACTGGTGCAGCGACGGCGTCGCCATGTCGGTCTGCACCGAGATGCCCATCGTCACGCCGGCGTTGTCGCAACGCGCGATCTCCTCGAACATCACCGCGGTGAACGACCAGTCGAGGCCCGAGCCGCCCCACTTCGGGTCGTAGCGCAGGCCGAGCATCCCGAGGTCGCCCATCTTCTTGTAGAGCCGCTTGTCGATGCGCCCCATCTGGTCGAACTCGCGCGCACGTGGCGCCAGCTCCTCTTGGACGAACTTCCGAACGGTTTGGCGGAAGAGCTCGTGCTCGGGGGTGTCGTAGATGTCGCTTGCCATGGAGGCTCCTGTGGGAACGTGGATGCGACGAAATGCATAGCGCGGCGAGCCGGGTATCACCAGCGATCGCCGGCGCGCCCGTCACGCGTCGCGGCGCGGTGGTAGCCGCCGGGTGATCGCCCCGTCCAGCGTTTGAACGCCTTCGAGAAGGCGCTCACGTCCGCGTAGCGCAGCGCGAATGCGATCTCACCGATGCCCACTCGCTGTCGGAGATACGCCAGCGCCAGCTCCCGGCGCAGCTCGTCGAGCAGGCGACGTGCGGTCGTTCGCTCGTCGTGTAATCGACGCCGCAGCGTGCGTGGACTGACGCGCAGGGACGCCGCGACGGCGGCGGCGCGCACCACGCCGCGGTGCAGATCGTCCGCCATGACGGCGCGCACGCGGTCGGTGAACCGCGTCGCCCGCGGCAGCCGCGAAACGAGGTCGCGCGCATATCGCTCGAGGACCGCCGCCAGCCGCTCGTTGGCATCGACGAGCGGAAGCTCGGTCGCGAATGCCGGGAAGGCGACGCTGTTCTCTTCGCTGCCGAAGCGCAGCCGCGCCCGTCCGAACATGCGCTCGTGCTCGCTGATGTCGCGCGGACGCGGGTGGCTGAACCGGACCTCGACCGGATCGAGCGCGCGCCCCGTCATCTGCCGCGTCCACGTGACGGCGCCCGCGAGGATGCACTCGGCGAACTGCCGCGGCATCGGGAAGCCGCAGCCGAGTCGATACGACTGCGTGACGCGCGCCCCGCGCTGATCGAGCAGCAACTCCGCATCTTGAATGAGACGTTGATAGCGCCGCGCCCGCAGCAGCGCGTCGCCGAGCGTCCGGCTGCAACGCAGCAGGTGGTCGACGGTGCCGAGCATGCCGGGCTCGAGGCATTCGCTCGCGTGCAGCCCGAAGGCGTCGTCGCCGGTCGCCTCCGCCGCGGCGTCGAAGAGGTCGAACGCGAGCGCGTGTGAGATCCTGACGTCAGAATCCTCAGGTTCCGCGGCCGACATACCGAGCCGCGCGCCGACGTTCGCCTCGTCGACACCTGCCGCACGCAACGCAGCGCTCACCAGCGGCAGCACCCGCGCCGACATCGTCGAGAGACGCGGCCCGACCGGGATCATTCGCACCTCGTATGCTGGAGCGTACCATACCCGAGAGCTTGGAGAGCGCGGCGCGCGTCGGCGGCGCCGAAGCCGTCGACTGGCCGCTTTGGACAACGCTTTCGGCCGCCCCGGCCGTAGGATCGCGGACCGCGTGCACGG
The DNA here is from genome assembly GCA_041488235.1 of Binatia bacterium. Classification (GTDB taxonomy): domain Bacteria; phylum Desulfobacterota; class Binatia; order UTPRO1; family UTPRO1; genus DP-19. Next base: position 2,747 of record JBGPOW010000130.1, on the reverse strand, counting down.
TACAGATGTCGCGAGGAGGACCTCGCATGTCCATCGCCCGTTACCTCAGCGACGCGATCAATCGCCACGACCTCGAGGCATTCGTCGCCATCTTCGTCGCCGACTACCGCAGCGAGCAACCTGTGCATCCGCGGCGCGTGTTCACCGGCCGTGACACCGTCCGCCTTCACTGGTCGACGTTCTTCGCGCACATCCCGGATTTCACCGCCGAGATCGTCGCCACGACGGCCGCGGGCGACGACGAATGGGTCGAGTGGAGGTGGCACGGCACGCAGCACACCGGTGAGCCCTTCGACCTCCGCGGCGTCGTCATCATCCGCGTTCGCGACGGCATGATCGCGTCGAGTCGGCTCTACATGGAGCCCGTCGAGACGATCAGCGTCGTCCACGAGCTCGGGACACGTCCATAGATGCAACCGTCAAAAGGCTGCTTGACACGTCGTAGGCGATCCGGAATAAGCAGCGCACGATGTTTTCGAACGCGACCTGTTGTTGCTGTCTCTTCTCCGGGGCCTCCTTCGCCCACGGTCGCGTCGCGGTCGGCATCGGCTGATCGAACAACCCTACGCGTACCAAAGGCCCGGGAGGCGCAAGCCCCCGGGCCTTTTTCGTTTGTGCAACGTGAGTCAGGTGAACACATGAGCGCCGATATGAAAACCGATGGCAAACAACAGCTGGACGCGCCGCGCGCGCGGACGACGGCCGTCCGCGCGTCGGCGCCGTCAATCCGCGTCGTCACACTGGTGCAGCAGCACGTCTCCACGCTCTCCGCCTCCCCACTCCCCGCCTCCGGATCCCGCTGTTGTCGTCCCTCCGCCTGTTGTCGTCTCGCGGCCTAGCCGCGCTCGTTCGTTCCGACATCCACCAGCAGTGCCCATAGTGCGCGACCGGTCATCCGGCGCGCCACGGAGGATTTTTCGATGAAGAAGATACTCGTCGCCGCTTTCGTCGCGATGCTCACGTCCAGCGGCGGCGCCCGCGTCGCGTCCGCCGACTCGCTGACCTTGCTGAACGTCTCCTACGACCCGACACGCGAGCTCTGGCGCGACGTCAACGCGCACTTCATCCCTGCGTACCAGAAGAGTACGGGGACGGCGCTCGACATCAAGCAATCGCACGGCGGCTCCGGCACGCAGGCGCGCGCCGTGATCGACGGCCTCGAGGCCGACGTCGTCACGCTCGCGATGTGGCCCGACACCGACGCGATCCGCAAGGCGAAGCTGATCGACGACGGCTGGGACAAGGAGTTTCCCCACGACTCGAGCCCGTACACGTCGACGATCGTCTTCGTCGTGCGCAAGGGCAACCCGAAGAGCATCAAGGATTGGCCCGACGTCGTGAAGCCCGGCGTGGAGATCGTGACGCCAAATCCGAAGACGTCGGGGAACGGCAAGTTCAGCTTCCTCGCCGCCTGGGGCTCGGTCACCGAACGCGGCGGCTCGGAAGCCGACGCCCTCGCCTTCGTGACCAAGCTCTACGCGCAAACCCCCGTCCTCGACCTCGGCGCACGCGGCTCGACGACGACGTTCGTGCAGAAGCGGATCGGCGACGTCCACCTCACCTGGGAGAACGAGGCGCACCTCGAGGTCGAGGAGGCGGGCGGCGCCGTCGAGATCGTCTACCCGCCGATCAGCGTCCTCGCCGAGCCGCCGGTTGCGATCGTCGACGCCAACGTCAAGCGCAAGGGCACCGCCGCCGCGGCGAAGGCGTATCTCGACTTCCTCTACACTCCCGAAGGCCAAGAGATCATCGCCAAGCATTACTTCCGGCCGATCCACGAGAAGGTCTTTGCCGCGCACGTGGCGAGCTTTCCCGAGATCAAACGTTTCCCGGTGACCGCGATCGCGCGCAGCTGGGACGACGCCTACGACAAGTACTTCGGCGACGGCAAGATCTTCGACAGCTTTTACAAACCGAAGAAGTAGGGAAACGCGCGACCGTCGCGGAGACATCGCATGACGACCGACGTGAACCGCCGTGTATTGCCGGGATTCGCACTGAGTCTCGGCTACACGATATTTTACCTGAGCCTGCTCGTCCTGATCCCGATCAGCGCGGGCGTGGTGAAGGCAAGCACGCTGTCATTCCAGAATTTCTGGGATGCGGTATCCGGCGACCGCGCCGTCGCCGCGTACACGCTCACGGTAGGGGCGTCATTCGTCTCTGCGGCGATCGACATCGTCATCGGTGTCCTCGTCGCCTGGGTGCTGGTGCGGTACCAGTTCCCGCTGAAAGGCATCTTCGACGCGCTCGTCGATCTGCCGTTCGCGCTGCCGACGGCGGTCGCCGGGCTCGTCTACTCCGACCTCTACGTCGAGAACGGCTGGCTCGGCCGCTTCCTCGTGCCGCTCGGCATTCAGGGCGCGTACTCGCGGCTCGGGATCGTGCTCGTGCTCACGTTCATCGGGTTCCCGTTCGTCGTGCGCACGTTGCAGCCGGTGATCGAGAATCTCGACACCGACATCGAAGAGGCGGCGGCGTGCCTCGGCGCCGATCGCTGGCAGACGGTCACCCGCGTCCTTCTGCCCGCGATCTGGCCGGCGACGATCACCGCGTTCGCGCTCGCGTTCGCGCGCGCGCTCGGGGAGTACGGCTCCGTCGTCTTCATCTCGGGCAACATGCCGTACCGCACCGAGATCGCGCCGGTGCTGATCGTGGCGCGCTTGGAAGAGTTCGCATACGGCGAGGCGACCGCGATCGCGGTGGTGTTGCTGGTGATCTCGCTCGTCACCTTGTTCCTGATCAAC
>JBGPOW010000129.1:0-12025 GCA_041488235.1 Binatia bacterium | reverse complement strand
GGCGACGGCGATGACGCTCGTCCAAGACGAGTCCGAGCAGCTCATGGCGGCGGCGGTCGGGTCGGCGACGCTCACCGCCGGAAATCACACGGACGCGAACAACCCGATCACGTCGATAGCGGCCGCCGGCGGCACCTACACGCGCACGTGGACGGTGAGCAGCAATACGCCGGCGAACGGGCTCTTGACGATCAACGTGCAGGTCGCGTGGAACCTCTACGGCTCCAACTACAGCGTCAATCAGGTGATGGTCCGGTGCTCGATCGTCGGATGCTGACCGGATCGCGCAGAGGCGAGCGTGGGTTCACGCTCCCGGACATGCTCGTCGGCATGACGATCGCGCTCATCGCCGGCGCCGGCGCGGTGACGTTCGTGCGCTCGCAGTCGTTGGCGCTACGCGTGCAGGCCGGACAGGCGGATCTGAACGACTCCTCGCGCGGTGGGGTCGAGCTCATGGCGCGCGAGATCCGTCTCGCCGGTTACTGGCCATGCGGCACGAGCGCGACGGCGCCGTGCCCGGGCGCGTGCCCCGCCGTCGGCGGCTCGGGGCGGGGCATCGTCACCGGTGCGACGTCGACCCTGATCCGGATCCAGACCGATCTCGACGGCAACGGCGCGATCAGCACGGCGTCGGCCGCGACCGAGGATCTGACGTTTCAGTACGACGCGGCGAACACGAAGGTCACCCGGACGGCCGGCACCGCCGGCGGCGCGTCGACCAGCGATCTCACGACCGACGTCGCGGCGGGTGCGTTCGCGTTCCGCTACTACAACGGCAGTACGGGGGCGGAGATCGTCCCCGGCGGCGGCGGCCTCACCGCGGCGGAAGCGGCGGCAATAAACCGAGTGGCGATTCGCCTCGAGCCGACGAAGACCGCCGACGCCCGGATCACCACACAGGCGAAAGCGTCGCTCTGGACGAACGTTTTTCTCGACAACTACGGGAAATGCCGATGACGAAAAAAATGGGTTCCACCATCAAAGACGAGCGTGGCTTCGCGATGGTAATCGCGATCTTCGTGCTGGCGATGCTGATCAGCGTCACGGCCGCCGCGCTCCGCATGAGCCAGTCCGACATCGTCGCGACGCGCAACTACCGCAGCGGCTCGCAGGCGCTCTACGCCGCCCAAGCGGGCGTCAATCACGCGGTCATGATCATCAATCAGGGCGGCGCTGGCGGCGTCACGAACCTCCAGAACGACGCCGTGACCGGCTGGAGCGGTCTCTGGGGCGGCAGCGCGAAGTCGATGCCGCAGCTCGCGAGCTACTCCTACAACGTCACGCTCGCGCAGGATGCGGCCATGTATCCCGGCAACGCGAACCGCGCCGTCCTCACTTCCGTTGCCACCGGCAGCGACAACTCGACGCGGACGGTCGTCGCGCGCATCTTGAAGAGCGGCGTTCCGGCTTCGCCGCCCGGTGCCATCTATCTCGCGACCGACAGCGCAACGGACTCGACGTTCAACGGCAACGCGTTCAGCATCGACGGCAACGACTGGAACATGAACAACACCGGGGGTCCGGGAACGGCGGTGCCGGGAATCACGACGCGCAACGATACGAACTCGACAGAGACGCGTAACTCCCTGAGCAGCGGACAGAAGGACAACGTCACCGGCCTCGGGTTCGTCCCGGGAAGCCCGGCGACGCCGAGCATCTCCACGGCGCAAGGGATGAGCTCGGCCCAGATCGCTCAGATGATCACCGATCTCCTCGCGCTGCCGTACGTCGCGCACAACAGCGACGTTCATGGGGGCGAGCACCTGGGTACGGCGGCTGCCCCGCAGATCACGTATCTCGGGCCCGGCAGCGGTTCCGCGTTCCAGGAGAACGGCAACTCCGACGGCTACGGCATCATGATCGTCGAGAGCGGCGTCAAGATCAACGGCAACTTCGACTTCTACGGCCTCGTCATCGTGCGCGGGACGACGCAGGTGACGGACGTCACCGGACACATGTCGCTCCACGGCTCGCTCTGGACGACCGACATCAACTTCACCGACGGCGGCTCGAGCGACATCCGGAACAGCAGCCAAGCGCTCGCGCTCGCGAATCAGGCCGGCCAAGGGAACGGGCTGCCGGCGCCCGTCGTCGTCACGGCGTGGCGCGACCTGTACTGACGGCCGGCCGACGATTGCGTCCGAGCGCCCGGGCGATCAGCGAATCGCGCCGAGGCGTTGCATCGCGTCCCGCCGCCGACCGTTGATCGTGTCGACCCGCCGCTGCAACCGTTCGAGCTCTTCGTCCGACTTGTGCTCGAAGCGCGCGGTGCTGAGATCCCGGTGCGTTTCGAGGAGAAGCTTGTCGAGTCGCGCCGAGCGCGTCGTGAGATCCTCGTCCTTGCGCTCCGCGAGCTCTGCGTCGAGACTCACGTCGAGCGTCGTGCTCGTGTCCGCCGACGCGGCGGCCGCATCGTGCGCGGTCGATTCGGCTGCGGGTGAGGACGGCCTTGCAGCGGCCCTGACCGTGGCGCCCGCCGTGCGAGAGCTCGCGGCAGCATCCTTCGACGCTGCATCATCGGTACGCGGTGCGGGCGGCGGTGGCGATTGTTCTTCCACGATCGACTCGATCGCGGTGCGCGGAAGGCCGATGCGGCCGCCGCGTTGCTCCAACTGCACCGTGTCGCCTTGGGTCCAGTATCGGGTCGCCCGCAACATCGTCCCGCTGCGCAGCTGAACGACGAAGTCGGCGCTCGCGGGTGCGGCCAGCGTCAGGGTGGCACCGGCAGCGAATACGAACGTCCTAGTCAGTTTCATGGCACGGATGGTCCAGCAATTGTCGCTCCGCGCGGATGCCCGATGGATCCGCCGTTTCCCGAGTATCCAGCCGTCGCGACGCTGACGACTGTCAAACCGACGACAGTGCCGTTCCGTCGCGTACGATTCCTTGTCCCTTTTCATGACCGGAGCCCGTCTGTCGCTGCGTGAATCGAGGCTTTCCCCGTCGGCCGTGCGGCATTCCGCTTGCTTCTACATCTGACAGCCCCTCCTTTCTGAAGAAGAGGCCCGGTCCGAGCGCTCGGGTCGGGCCTCTTCAGTTTCAAGGGACGGGGTGCCGATATTGAGCCGACGGACAGTGCAAGTCGCACAAGGAGGTGGACATCGTGAACGCGGTGTTTTTTCATTGCGGATACTTTTCCGCGTGTGGTATTCGAGCATCTTCCGAACCGTTCCGATCCGCATGTAGCGCCACCGCGACCTGCGCCGTGCATCGATTGGGACGCTGCGCGCGTGGTGGGGGGATGCGATGAGGATCGGGATCGGACAAGGACGGTTCATCGAGCCCTGGCGCTCGGCCCTCGGTGCGTTCTCCCGCGGTGGTAGCTCGCTCCTCGCCCTCGACATCGGCTCGAGCTGCGTCAAGCTCGTCGAGACCGACGGGCCGGCGGGCAGCATCCGCCTACTGGCCGCCGGTATCGCGCCGCTGCCGGCAACGGCGGTCCAAAACAACCTGATTCAAGATCCGGACGTCGTAGCGGCGACGATTCGCGATCTCGTGAAGCAGACCGGCGCCCGCTCGCGGGAGGTCATCACCGCCGTTCCCGGCCCGGCCGTCATGATCAAGAAGATCCACCTGCCATCGGGAGGCGACGAGGCCAACCTCGACCAGCAGGTGATGCTCGAGGCGGGCAACGCCATCCCGGAGCACCTCGACAACGTGACGCTCGACTACCAGGTGCTCGGCTACACCGATCGCGACGAGCTCGAGGTGCTGCTGGTCGCGGTGAAGAAGGAGATCGTCAACAGCTACACCTCGGTGATCCGCGACGCCGGCCTCGTGCCGGTGATCGTCGACGTCGACTACTTCGCGCTCGAGAACATGTTCGAGCTCAACTACGACTTGGAAGAGACGCAGGTCGTCGGTCTCGTCAACGTCGGAGCACGCTACTGCTCGATCAACATCCTCCGTTCGGGACGCTCGTCGTTCACCGGCGACATCCCCGTCGGCGGCGCCGAGTTCAGCGACGTCCTCATGCGCAACCTCGGCGTTTCGGCCGAGGAGGCGGAGGTGCTGAAAGCGGGCGGCACCGCGCGCGACCTCGGTCGCGAGCAGATCGAGGCGGCGCTCACCCCGGCGGTGCAATTCCTCGTCGAGGAGATCCATCGAGCGCTCAGCTTCTATTGGCGCTCCGACGCCGAGGAGCCCCTCTCCGCCGTGTATCTGAGCGGCGGCACGGCGCGAACCGAAGGCCTCGCCCGGATGTTGAGCGAGCGCCTGGAGACCCCGGTCGAGGTCGCCGATCCGCTGGCGCGAGTGACGTTCGGGCGCGTCGTCGATACCGATTTCGTGCGCCGCAACGCGACGTCGCTCGCCGTCACGATCGGCCTCGCGGCGCGCCGCGTGGGAGACAAGACATGATCCGGATCAACCTACTTTCCGTTCGCGACTCGGAGCGCGAGGTCGGGCGCCGCGCCGAGGGCCGCCTGATCGTGCTCGGCGGCGCGCTCGCGGCGACCGTGCTCTTGGCGGTCGAGGTCTGGAGCCGCATGGCGATCGGGCCGGTGCGTGCCGAGTACGCCGAGCTCCAGGCGCGAGTGAAGGCACTCGATGTCCAGACCGCCGAGCTCACCGAGCTGCAAAAGAAAAAAGGTGAGCTCGACGCGAAGCTGAAGACGATCAACGAGCTGCAGCAACGCCGCGTCGGTCCGGCGAACGTCCTCGCGGACCTGAGCGACGCCGCGCCCGATCAGGTGTGGCTGCTCGACTTCACCGAGGACAACGGCGCGGCGACGATCACCGGTCTCGCCTTCGACAACCAGACGATCGCGACGTTCATGCGCAATCTCGGTACGTCGAAGTATTTCGTCGACGTCGATCTCGTCGAAACTACGCAAACGGCGCAGAAGGCGACGCAGCTGAAGAAGTTCGTCGTCAAGGCGCGGCTCAACTACACCGGGCAGCCGATCGCGCCGGGAGCGCCGGCGCCGCCGAAGGGTGGCGCGCCGGCGGCGAAGGGGAACCGCGCATGAGCGACCTCATCGAACGCTTCTTCGAGCTCGAGTCGCGGCAGCGCACGATGCTTTGCGCGATGCTCGTCCTGCTCGTCGCGGCCGGATACTGGTCTTTCGTGTACTCCGGCCGGCGCGCCGAGATGGCGACGTTGGAGGAGAAGATCCACACGTTACGCGATCAGCGCAGCGCGAAAGAACGACTCGTCGCCAATCTCGACCAGGAGCGCACCGCGATCCGTGATCTCCAGAGCGAGCTGCATCGCGCCGAGGTGCAGCTGCCCGACAAAAAAGAAATCCCGGATCTCTTGAGCATGATCTCGTCCGTGGGCCGCGAGTCCGGCCTCGAAATCCTCCTCTTCCGCCAAAAGGCGGAGCGCTACCAGGATTTCTACGCCGAGGTGCCCGTCGACGTCCTGGTACGCGGCAACTATCACCAAGTGGCGACGTTCTTCGATCGTGTCGGGCAGCTCGACCGCATCGTCAACGTCAGCGACATCTCGATGAAGGATCCGAAGGACGAGAGCGGCGCGATGGTCGTCAGCACGTCGTGCTCGGCCGTCACCTTCCGTTTCCTCGACGAGACCGAGCGCCAGCGGATTGCGAAGCAAAAGGCCGAGCAACCCGACGGCGCGAAGAGGTAGGTCATGGGCAACGCGGATTCAGTGAGCGCGGCGTTCGGGCTATTGCTCGGGTTGGTGGTGCAGCATGCGCCTGGAGTCGCGACGGCGGCCGCGGCATCGAGCGGTCCCGTGGTGGCGATCGAAAAGGCGCAGGCGGCGGCGACGGCCGAATCGCGCCGCGCTCACGAGAGCGACGCCCAAGCGGCGCGAATCTTCGCGCCGGCGAGCGACGGTCCGTCCGCCGCGAGCGGCACGAACGCGAGTGCGGCCACGGCGTCAGTGCCGGCGGAGTCGAGTAAGACCGCAGCGACGGCAAGCACGGCGCCGGACACGCAGCCCGCGGCGAAAGCCGGAGACGGCAAGTACGATCCGAGCCTGCATCGCGATCCGTTCCGGCCGCCGAACCTCACGTCCGCCGCCGAGAAGGCCGTGGCGCGCACGCCGCTCGAAGGCTACGAGATCGGACAGCTGAAGCTCGTCGGCATCGTGAAGGACGCTGGCAACGTACGCGCGATGGTGGAAGATTCCGCCGGACTAGGCTACATCGTCACGACCGGAACGCCCATCGGGTTGAGCGGCGGCGTCGTGCGCAGCATCGAGCAGCATCGCCTGCTCATTCAGGAGACGACGACAAATTTCTACGGCGAGAAGCAGGCGACGGAAGTGGTGATGGAGCTTCCGCAGGAGGATCGTTCGCCATGAGAAAGACGGAGCGGGATGCGGGCTGGGGGGCGGTGGGGTTGCTGGGTATCCTGCTCCTCGGCTTCCTCGGATGCACCAAGGTTCTCGAGCACCAAGTCACCCCTGCTTCGCCTGAAGCCGACGCAGCATCGTCCACGGTCGCCTCGCGCGGCTTCCTGAGCGATTTTCCGACCGAGCAGCCGGGCGGCAACGACGCGCCTGCGGCGGCGGCGCAGCCGCCCGCCCTCGAGCACGCGCACGACGCGCTCGAGCCCAAGCTCCGCGTCCACGAGATTCAGCTCGCAAATCGTGGCGGCCGTCAGGCGATCATCGTCGTGCTCTCGCGGCCGCCGGAGCGCGTGCGCAGCTTCGTCCTCCACGATCCGAATCGCGTCGTGCTCGACCTCGAGGGTCCGCTGGTCACGACCGCGCCGCGCACGCACGCCGTCGCAGATCCCGTCGTCGCCCGCGTTCGCCTCGCGGCGACCGACTCGCGGCTGCGGATCGTCGTCGACGTGAAAGGCGCAGCGCCCGACGTCGCGACTGAGCGCGACGGCCGCGTCGTCGTCGCGCTGCTCGGCACGACGCCTGCCGGCAGCAAGGATCAGCTGGTCTATCGTGCGCCAGGTCTCGCGCCCGCATCGCTCGTCGCCGAGTCGGACGACCCTCCCGCGGAGCCCGAGACGCTCGCGTCGGAGCCCGCCGATGCTCTCCTCGAGCCGGTCACCCTGACCGCGTCAGCAGACGACACCATCGCCGCTGCGCCGGGCGACACCGCGGCGACGGCCGCCGCGATCGAGAGCGCGCCGAGCGTGCCGCCGTCCGACGACGTCACCGCGAGCGCCGCTACGGCACCTCTCGACCCTGCGGCAGACGCGCCGCCGGCTCTCGAACTCGCGACCGCGCCCGGTACGCAGACGGCTGACGCCATTCCCGTTGCGGCGGCCGAGCCGCCGCCCGCCGTCGCCGTTGCAGCCGCCGATGCGCCGCGCGTGATGACGGCGACGACCGACCTCAGTCCGCGGGCGTCGGCGCACGCCAGCGACGACTTCGACTCGCCGTCGGCCGACTCCATGGGCGACCTCGACGATCGCGCGCCTGCGAAAGACGATCTCGTGCTGCACGATCCGCCGCTCGAACGCCCGGCGACGTACGCGCTCGCCGCACAGGCGAAGCCGGAGTCGCGGAAGCCCACCACGAAGACGCGTACCATCGAAGGTGGGACCGTCGAGCAGCTCGGGGCCTCGGCTCCCGGCGCGCGGCAATACACCGGCCAGCGGATCTCCCTCGACTTCAAGGACGCGGACATCCAGAACGTGCTCCGCATCCTCGCCGACGTGAGCGGGTTCAACATCATCACCACCGAGGAGGTGCAAGGGAAACTCACCATGCGCCTCGTCGACGTGCCGTGGGATCAGGCGTTCGACGCGATTCTGCGGGCGAAGAATCTCGACAGCGTGCGTGAGGGCAACATCATTCGCGTCTCGACGGTCGACCAGTTGAAGAAGGAGCGCGACGCGCTTCGCGCCGCGGAAGAGGCGCAGAAGCAGGTCGAGCCGCTCGAGGTGAAGTACATCAAGGTCAACTACGCGAAGGCCGACGAGAAGCTGGTGAAGAAGGTGCAGGAGGTGCTCACCGAGCGCGGCACCACGACCTGGGACGAGCGCACCAACATGGTCGTCGTGCGCGACATCGCGCGCGGCGTCGCGGCAGCCGCGGAGCTCGTCCGGCAGTTCGACACGCAGACGCCGCAGATCCTCATCGAGTCGAACATCGTCGAGGCGCAGAAGAGCTTTCTCCGCGACCTCGGCATCCAATGGGGCGTCGCCAACAAGGCGGGTCCGGGCACCGGCAACTCGACCGGCCTCAACTTCCCCGGCACGATCAACTCCGGCGGCGTGCTCGCCGGCGGCAAGAACTCGCCCGCGAGCGCCACGTTGCCATTCATTGCCGACTTCCCGGCGGCGAGCGTCGGGCCGGGAGCGGGCTCCGCCTTCGACATTCTGCTCGGCTCGATCGACGGGTCGATGTCTCTCGACGCGCGCCTCACGGCGCTCGAGAACGACGGCAAGGTGAAGATCATCTCGCGGCCGCGCGTCGTCACGTTGAACAACCTGCCGGCGACGATCGAGAGCTTGCGCATCCTGCGCGTCCGGCTGCCCAGCACGGGTACGGTGATCTCGACCGGCGCAGGCGGCGCAGCCGGCTCGGCGCAGACCGCTACCGAGAAGATCAATACCGGCATCACGCTCACCGTCACGCCGCAAGTGTCGTCGGACGGGTTCATTTTTCTCGACGTCTTCGCGAAGTCGAGCACGCTCGCGCCGACGAGCAGCCCCGACAACATCCCGGACGAGGTGAGCCGCCAGGCGGAGTCGCACGTCCTCATCAAGGACGGCGAGACGTTCGTACTCGGCGGCGTGTATCAAGAGACCCTCAATCGCAGCGACAGCGGGATTCCGTACCTGCGCAGCATCCCGGTGCTCGGTTGGGCGTTCCGCAACCACAACGACAAGGACGAGCGCCAAGAGCTGCTCGTGTTCATCACGCCGAAGACCGTCGTGGGACGCGGAGGCGCGGAGGCGCTGGCGGAATTGCCGTCGGCGGCGAACCTGTGGCAGAATCGAGCGCACTGAAATTCGACGAGTCGCCGCTGGCCACCCCGCGCGGCGCGAGCACTCGCCGCGCCTCCTCTCTCGGTGCAGCCTGCGAAGTGAGAACCCGTGTTGCGCTTTCTGACCGCCGGTGAGTCGCACGGTCCGTGCCTGACGGCGATCCTCGAAGGATGTCCGGCCGGGTTCGCGATCGACGTCGACGCGCTCAACGCCGACATGCGGCGCCGGATGCTCGGCTACGGGCGCGGCGGCCGGATGAAGATCGAGCAGGACACGGCGGAGATCCGCTCCGGCGTCCGCTTCGGCGAGACCCTCGGCTCGCCGATCACGCTCGTCGTCGAGAATCGCGACTGGCGGAACTGGGAAAAGAAGATGTCGTCGCGTCCCGAGGATCGCGACCCGTCGATCATGGTGACGCGGCCGCGCCCTGGGCATGCCGATCTCGCCGGCGTCCTCAAGTACCAGCACGACGACGTCCGCAACGTCCTCGAGCGCGCGAGCGCGCGTGAGACCGCCGCGCGCGTTGCGGTCGGCGGCGTCGCGAAAGCGCTGCTCCGTCCGTTCGGCATCGCGGTCCGCGGTTGGGTCGCGGAGATCGGCGGCATCGTCGCCGATCACGCCGGCAAGGATGCCGAGGAGATCTTCGCCGCCGCCGAGCGCTCCGAAGTGCGGATGGCGGATCCCGATGCGGAGCGACGCATCATCGCCGCGATCGACGAGTGCAAGACGCGCGGCGACACGCTCGGTGGCGTCGTCGAGGTCGCGGCGACCGGCCTGCCGCCGGGACTCGGCAGCTACGTGCACTGGGACCGCAAGCTCGACGGCCGGCTGGGCCATGCGCTCTTGAGCCTGCAGGCCGCGAAAGGCGTCGAGATCGGGCTCGGCTTCGAGACCGCGCGCCGCCCCGGATCGGCGGTGCACGACGAGATCTACTTCGACGAGACGACGCGCGGGTTCACCCGCCGCACCAACAACGCCGGCGGGACCGAGGGCGGCATGAGCTCGGGCGCGCCGCTGGTCGCGAGGATCGCGTTCAAGCCGCTCTCGACGCTGATGAAGCCGCTCCACTCCGTCGACGTCCGCAGCAAGGAGGAGTCGAAGGGGGCGATCGAGCGCTCCGATGTGTGCGCGATTCCGGCGGCAGCGGTCATCGCCGAGGCGGTCGTCGCGTTCGTCGTCGCCGACGCGTTTCTCGAGAAGTTCGGCGGCGACTCGCTGGTCGAGATCCGGCGCAACTACGAAGGCTATCTCGAGCAGGTCAAGAATTACTGAATGGGTGCGATCGTGCTGACTGGGTTCATGGGGACGGGGAAGAGCGAGGTGGGACGGCGGCTGGCGGCGCGGCTCGGGCGCGCGTTCGTCGATACCGACCAGCTCGTCGAGCGCGAGGCCGGCAAGAGCGTCGCCGCGATCTTCGCGGACGACGGCGAGCCGGCGTTTCGTGCTCGCGAGCGCGACGCGGTTGCAACCGCAGCCGCGCACCGCGACGCGGTGATCGCCGTCGGCGGCGGCGCGGTCCTCGACGCGACGAACGTCGCGCGCCTGCGCGAAGCCGGTGTCGTCGTGTGCCTCAGCGCCGCTCCGGAGACGATTCTGCGCCGGGTCGGCGACGCGGCGAAGCGACCGCTCCTCGCGGGCGGCGACCCGCGTGCGGCGATCGAGCGGCTGCTCGCGGCACGCAAACCGTCCTACGACGCCGCGGCGGATCTGACGGTGGACACGACGGAGCGCGCTGTGGAGGACGTGGTGGAGGAAATTCGCGAACGTATAGGGAGGTTCGAGCGCGAGCGGCAATGGAAGTCGTCAACGTAGAGCTCGGCGCGCGACGGTATCCGATCTACGTGGGCGCCGGATGTCTGCGCGAGCTCGGTACAAAGCTCGCCGAGACGAGGTGTGGAGCAGGAGTGGCGGTGGTGACGAACTCGACGGTCGCTGATCTCTACCTCGATCGGACGCTCGCGTCCTTGCGCGACGCTGCGTTCGAGCCGATCGCCATCCAGATCCCCGACGGCGAGGAGCACAAGAACCTCGCCTGGCTCGCGTTCGTCTACGACAAGCTCATCGACGCCGGGATCGAGCGCAACGGCGCGGTGATCGCGCTCGGCGGCGGCGTCGTCGGCGACCTCGCCGCCTTTGCCGCCGCGACATATCTTCGCGGCATTCCCTGCGTGCAGGTGCCGACGACGCTCCTCGCCCAGGTCGACTCGGCGATCGGCGGCAAGACCGGCATCAACCACGTCGCCGGCAAGAACTTGATCGGCGCCTTCGCCCAGCCGCGCTTCGTCCTCGCCGACGTCGAGACGCTGCGGACGTTGCCGCGTCGCGAGCTCACCGCCGGGCTCGCCGAGGTCATCAAGTACGGCATCATCCTCGATCCCGGGCTCTTCTCGTTGATCGAGAACCAGCTGCCGGCGGTGCAGCGGCTCGAGCGCGATCTCGTGGCGCGGATCGTCCGCATGTGCTGCACGCTGAAGGCGCTCGTCGTCGGCGAGGACGAGACGGAGAGCGGGTACCGCGCCGTTTTGAACTTCGGCCACACGATCGCGCACGGGCTCGAGAGTCTGACCGAGTACAAGCAGTATCTGCACGGCGAGGCGGTCGCGATCGGGATGGTCGCGGCGGCGCGCATCTCGCGCCGGCTCGGCTTCTGCCCCGACGGCGACTACCAGCGCATCCGGCGGCTGCTCGAGCGCTGCGGACTTCCGACCGAGGTGCCGGCGGATCTCCGCGGCGCGCCGCTCGCGCTCGCGCTGCGCACCGACAAGAAGGCGCGCGGCGGGTTGATCAACTTCGTGTGTCTCGATGCGATCGGCAAGACGCGTTTCGAACGACTGACCTGTGACGAAATCGTGAAGCATCTCTAGCGTTCACACATGACCTCCGGCTGTCGGGTGCGGCGGGACGGAGAACGGGAGGACGGCAGCATGACAACACGGCTCATGGTGACAACGTGCTTGGCGGCGGTGTGTCTCGCGGTCGCCGGCTGCGGTGGTGGGGGTGGCGGCTCGGGGTCGAACGACAACGGCGTGTCGTTCAGCTTCCTCGGCGTGTTCCAAGAGGTCCAGGAGCAGGTGGCGCCCGCCGCCGACACGCTCCCGACCATCGACAACCACCCGGGTGACACGGGACGCATCGTCGATCTGTCGGATCTCGGCGC
>JBGPOW010000128.1:0-12192 GCA_041488235.1 Binatia bacterium | reverse complement strand
GGGTGCCGGTGATCACGAGCGACTGCGGCGGCCCGCAGGAAATCGTCCGGTCAGGTGTGAACGGCCTCGTCTTCGCGACCGGCGACACCGACGATCTGGCGACGCAGATGCGCCACCTCGTCCTCGAGCCGTCGCTGCGCGCGCGACTCGCCGCCGGCGCGGCGGCGACGCCGATCCCGACGCTCGCGTCGCAGCTCGACCAGCTCGAGCGTGTGTACGGAGAGATGACGGGGGACGAGCACGGCCGGGTCGGCCGCGGCACGATTGCGACGGCGTTGCGGGCGAACGAACGCGACACCGGCGCGACGCCGGTTGCCCCTCGCCGGGAATCGGCACCGGGTGCGATCGTGACGGCACCGCTCCGGCGCGTCCTCTTCGTGACCGGCATCGACGGCGCACCGTTTCGCTATCGCGTCACTCACCTGCGCGAACAGCTGCGCCTGCGGGGCGTCGCGAGCGAGGCGCAGTATTTCACCGATCCGGCGCTGCCCGCGTCGATCGCGGCGGCCGACATGGTCATCGTCTATCGCGTGCCGATGAGCGACTGGGTGGGGCGCTGGCTCGCACATGCCCGCGCGCTCGGACGTCCGCTCGTCTTCTCGTGCGACGATCTCGTCTTCGATCCGGCCGCGACGCCGGACGACGCCCTCGCCCTTCTGCCCGAGAACCAGCGGGCCGGCTGGCGCACGCACGTGGAGCGCTACCGGCAGACGCTGCGCGCGTGCGACGCGTTTCTCGGCACGACGGAGGCGCTCGTCGCGGCGGCCGCGCGCGCCGGCGTGCGCGGCGTCGTCGTTCGCAACACGCTCGGCGCGGCGGAGCTCACGATTGCCGAAAGCGCCCGCCACGCGGCCGCGTGCCGTGCCGCCGCGTCCACGGCCGGTAGCGACGGGATCGTGCGGCTTGCGTATCTGAGCGGCACGACGATGCATGACCTCGACTTCGCCGTCGTCGCGCCCGCGCTGGCGGCGCTGCTGCACCACGAGCCGCGCGCCCGCCTCTTGCTCGTGGGGTACCTGCGAACGGGAACGGAGCTGGCGACGCTCGCCGACCGCATCGACAGGCTACCGTTCCTCGCGTGGCCACGCCTCTTTGCGACCCTCGCGGAGGTCGACGTCAACCTCGCGCCGCTCCGCATGGACGCGTTTTCCGACGCCAAGAGCGAGGTGAAGTACCTCGAGGCCGCCGCCGTCGCCGTCCCGACGGTGGCATCGCCGACCGCCGCGTTTCGCCATGCCATTCGCGACGGCGTGAACGGCGTCCTCGCGACGACACCGGACGAGTGGTATCGCGCGCTCGCGACGCTCGTCGCCGATCGCGCGCGCCGCCGGCGCCTCGGCAACGCCGCACATGCCGACGTCTGTCTGCACGCGGCCCCGGCGGCGCACGCGGAGGCGCTGCTCGCAGCGCTCGCGGAGCTCCGCGACGCGCACGCGTCGATGTCGGATCGCACAGCCGCAGCCGCGCCGGCGCCACTTGCCGCCGCTGGTAGCGCCGATTCCATCCCATGCGCCGCCGAGCGTGACGGCAGCGGGCGCTACGATCTCGAGCCGGAGGACGCGCTACCGGGCACGACGCAGCCGGCACGTGACGGCTCGTCACCGGCGCTCGTGTCCGGCCTCATCGTGGGCCAGCGGTTTCGTGCCGCCTCTGACGATTTCTGCCGCATCGATGTCTGCGTCGGCCGCGACGCGGGCACCGCCGCTCCGGCGCTCGTCTTGCGCGTTGCGATGGATCAGGGCGACGAGAACACGGCCCCGAACGGTCGAGTCGTGCGCGAGGCGCGCATCACGGCGGGGCCCCTCGCCGAGGACGCGTGGCTCGCCGCGGAGTTCGCGCCGATTGCCGCGAGCGCGGAGCGCGAGTTTTACTTCTGGGTCGAGGCCGCGGAGCGCGACGATGCAACCGCGGCCGCGGTCGTGCTGCGGACGTACACCCACGGTTGGGGCGAGACGCCGCCCGCCGGGCTGCACCTCGATCACCGGCCGGTCGCGGGCAGCCTCACCTTCCGCACGTTCCATCGTCCGGCACGGGACGGCGCGCTCACAGTCCCCGGCGCGTCACCATCACCTTGACGGTCTCAGCCATGATCTTCAGATCCAGCACCAGCGAGTAGTTGTAGATGTAGGCGAGGTCGTACTTCAGCTTGTACGCAGCGCTGGTGTGGTACTCGCCGTTCACCTGCGCGAGGCCGGTGAGGCCCGGCTTCACCTGGAAGCGCTCGAGGTAGCCGGGGATCTCCTCGGCGTAGCGGGTGACGAACTCGGGGCGCTCCGGGCGCGGGCCGATCAAGCTCATCGTGCCGTTCAGGACGTTCCAGAGCTGCGGCAGCTCGTCGATGCGCGTCGCGCGCAACAAGCGGCCGACGGGCGTCACGCGCTCGTCGCGCGCCGTCGCGAGGACTGGGCCGCTCTCCTCCTCGGCACCGTCCGCCATCGTGCGCAGCTTCCAGATGACGAATGCGGCGCCGCCCTGCCCGACGCGGCGCTGCCGATAGAAGATCGGCCCCGACGAGCTCACGCGGATCGCCGCTGCCGCCGCGGCGAGCAGCGGCAACGACATGACGGCGAGCAGCGCCGCGACGACGAAGTCGATCGTGCGCTTGGTCAGGTAGGCGAGGTCGTCGCGCGGGTTTTTCACGACCTCGATGAGCGGCACGTCGTGGATCTTCCCCGACGAGATGCGTCCCACGAGGATGTCGTAGACCGACGGCACGACGCTGACCCGCGGCCGCCGGCTCTCGCGCAAGAGCCGGTCGACGAGCTGATCGCGCCACGAGGGCGGCGACAGGAGCACGATCTCGCCGACGTCGTGCTCCGCCATGAGACGCGGCAGATCGTTCACCGTCCCGAGCCACGGCGGCGCGCCCGACGTGCCGGCGAGGCGGTACATCGCCGCGGCGCTCTCCGGCGAGCCGTTCGGTCCGACGGCGACCGCACCGACGACGTCGACGTGGTGCAGGCGCGGCGAGCCCACACCGGTCAGGAACTGCTCGATCTCCTCCGCCGTCCCGACGAGAAGGACGCGCACCGCGGAGATCGCGGCAAGGCGCCGGCCCGTCCACTCGCGCACCGCCGCGATTCCCGCGGCGTTGATCAGCCAGTAGATCACCAGCACCGAGCGCGGAAAGTTGACGTCGCCCGAGAAGAAGTAGAGCGCGCTCGCCGCGAGCAAATGGACAAACAGGGCGGTCACGCTGTTCACGATCGAGCGGAAGCCCGAGCGCAGCGCACGCAGGTCGTAGAAGCCGAAGAAATAGAGGATCACGACCTCGGCCGCGAGCAGCTGCGCGATCATGTGCCGCAGCTCGAACACGCGCCGGCCGGGGAGGAAGTCGGCGGTGAACGGCAACGGCACGTGGATGCGGACGACGAACGCGAGTAGATACGCAACGAAGCCCCACAGCACGTCGAAGGTGAGGAGAAAGGCGATCGTGCTCTGCTCGCGGAGTCCTACGCGCTGCATCGCTCAGCGCCTCGGCGCGGCTGGGCGGCCGCTCCATGTCTTCGTCGACGCGAGCGGCTGCCAGCCACACGCGAAGCCGTTGCGGCGCTCCCGCCGTGCGCGTGCACGCGCGTAGACGCGCGACGCGAGCACGAGTAGCACGAGCGGATACTCGCGCAGGTCGATGTTTCGCACGAAGGCGCGCCACGGGTAGCCGCCGAAGCCGTGGGCCCCGAGGAGGTCCGGGAACTCGACGGCGAGCTGCTGCTTCCCGAGCTCGTTCCGCACCCGCTGCCGCAGGTAATCCCCCCAGGTCGTCGGCGGCCGCAAGTAGACGCGCGCGGCGGGCACCTTCGCAAAGCGCGCCGGCCCGAGGCGAACCGAGAGATACGCGTCCTCGTGGAGCACGTGCGCCGGCATCGGCTCCGGCAGCGCGGCGCTGCGGAGCGCGTAGAGCCGTCCGGGCACGTTGCCGAAGTCGAAACGATGCGGCAGCGCGGCGACGCGCGCCGCGAGTCCGTCGCCGGCAGCGAGCGCCGCGACCTCGCGCCCGGCGGCCGCGGCAAGCGCGGGCTCGGCGTCGAGACGCGCGACCAGGAGCCCGATCGCGTCCGGCGCAAGACGCACGTCGGCGTCCGTGAAGACGATGATCGGCGCGCGCGCCGCGGCGCGGATCGCATTCCACGCCGCGACCTTGCTGTGCGCCGTGAGGCGCAGTACGCGCACGACCGGCGCCTCGGGACGCCCGACGTGGGGACGTTGCGGAGAGGCGTCGTAGACGGTGTCGGCGCGCGCGGCCGTTGACGGCGCGGCCTCCTCCTCGACGAGAGCGACGCCGGCCTCACGCGCGAACGCGCGCACGCCGGCGAGCGCCGGCGCCGGCTCGTCGGGGCCGTTCACGGCGACGACGATCTCGTAGCGTCCGGCCGCGGCGTCGGCGCTCACGCGGATGCTCGCGAGCGCGGCGGCGATATCGGGCTCGGCTGCGCTCGCCGGCACGCCGACGGTGAACGCCAGCGGCAACGCGGATTCCGCCGCCGTCGATGCCTCGCGCGTCTTCATGCGGCGCGACGCGCGGCCGCGCTCGTCGGCCGCGTGAGCAGATAGCGGTGCTTCCAGAAGTAGTAGCCGAGCCCGTGCACGTGACGGAGCGTCAACATCGAGAGCAGTTTCCGCGTCACGCGCCGCTCCAGGTGGGCGACGACGGCATGCGGGACGTACCGCACGCGCCATCCTGCACGGTGCATGCGCAGGCAGAGGTCGACGTCCTCGGGTCCGTAGAAGATGCGCTCGTCGAGGAGACCGACCTCGTCGAGCGCCGCGCGGCGCATCACCTGACATGCGCCGATGACGTAATCGACGTCGCGGACGCTCGCGTGGTCCCAGGAGCGCAGCTCGACGTCCTCGGCAACGCCGCGGCCCCAGCGCTCCGGCAAGCGGCGCAGCATCTTGTCGACCAACGTCGGGAAACGCCGGCAGCTGTACTGCAGCGCACCGTCTGCACCGACGAGCTTGGGGCCGACGAGACCGACGTCCGGCGAGGCGCGCAGCTCGCCGACGAGCGTCGCGAAGGCGCCCGGCGCCGCAACGGTGTCGACGTCGAGCAAGGCGAGAAACTCGCCGCGGGCGAGGCGTAAGCCTTGATTGCGCGCTGGCGCGACGCCGCGATTGCGCGCGTTTCGCACCACCACCAGCTCGGGATGACGGGCGAGGAACGCACCGGTGTCGTCGCTCGAGCCGTTGTCGACGACGATCGTCTCGACGGCGAGCGGCGCCGTCGCGGCGGGAAGCGCCGCGAGGCAGCCCTCGAGGAGCGCACGCGAGTTCCAGGTAAGGATCACGATCGAGAGCGTCGGCGGCGTCATGGCCGAGCCGGGCCTCCGCGCAGGATTCCACGCTGCGCCGCCGCGACGCGCGTGTGTCTCCACCAAGTCTTGACGATCGCCGCGGGGCGATCTGTCGTCGCCACGAACCGTGCCCAACTCCACGCTGAGGCTCGGCGGATCATGAGCGGCGCGGCACCTCGATACGCAACGGCGGCATCGCCGGCGCCGTCTCGCGGCGCGCCGCCGGATCGCCGGTCGCGCACAGCCACGCGAGGCGGGCGTAGAGACGACCGCGCACCGCTCCGTCGCGCGCACCGGCGACCGCGCCGAGCGTCGCCAGCGCCGCTTTCGCCGCGAAGGCGCCACCCGCAAGCATGCGAAATGCACGCTCGGCGGCCACGCCCCGCCGGCGACGGAAAAAGCGCAGCGTCCCCTTCAGGACCTCGACGTCGCGACGCGCACCCCAGCGTCGCGCGCCGCTGCGGTTGCCGCGGTGGGTGAGCGTCGCCGCCGCGAAATAGACGACGCGGTAGCCGGCGGCGCGAATGCGGTGGCACAGGTCGAGGTCGTCGCCGTACATCTCGTACGCCTCGTCGAAGCCGGCAACCGCTTCGAGCGCCGTGCGCCGGCAGAAGAGGAACGAGCCGTACACCCAATCGACGTCGCACGTCGCGTCCGGCGCCAAGCCGCGCGGCCCCGCGTCGACACGCCGGCGCGAGGTGAGCGCCTCACGCACGAGACCGCCCACCGTATGAAACCGATCGACGGTCGGCTGCGGCGTCCCATCCGGATTCAACGTTCGGCACCCGAGGACGCCGATCGACGGGTCGGCGGCGAGGTGCGCGACGGCGCGCGCAATCGTGCCCTCGTGGACCACGGTGTCGGGATTCAGGAAGAGCACGTACGTGCCGCGGCTCGCGGCGAGACCTTGGTTCGCCGCCGCGGCGAAGCCGCGATTGGTCGCATTCTCGATGACGCGCGCACCCGGCGCACGCGCCCGGACGCGCGCCGGCGTGTCGTCGCCCGACGCATTCTCGACCACGATCAGCTCGGCGCCGCCCGCGAGTGTCGGGGCGAGCGAGTCGAGCAGCGGACCGACGTCGTCGGCGCTGCGCCAGGTGACGACCGCGATGCTCACGTCGCTGCACGACGCCACGGGACCCTCGCAACGCATCCGTGGATCACGCCACCTCGATCTCCGCCGCATGGAGCGCATGGCAGGCGTCGCCGAGGATGAGGCTGTACGCGCGCGGCACCTGCCGGCCGAGCGCATCGAGGTCGTACGTCGTCGCCAACCGATGCGCGATGCCGGCGAGCTGCTCCTCGGCGGTCGCGATCGCCGCCTGCTCGGCTGGTGTCGGCGTGTAGAGGCCGTGGCGCTCGGCGAAGCGGGTGTTCTCGATCGAGTGCCCGAGGAACTGCAGCTTCGCGGCGTCGGCGTTCAGCTGCGCGCCCGGCTCGGCGCCGATGACCTTGTCGATGAGCGCCACCTCGGGGCCGAGTCGATACAACGCCGCTTGCAAAAGCGCGGTTGCGCGCTCGGGAAGCCGATTGCCGCGATAGCCGTTTCGTACCGCATCCAGCACCGCGTAGATCACGTGCGTGCCGTTGCAGGCGTACTCCTGGACGGCGCTCCGCCCATACGGCTTGGCGCCGCGCATCGCGGCGACCGTATCGGCATAGCCCGCCTCTCCGGCTTGCGCCGCCGCCTCGACGACGGCGCTGACCGTGAACGCGCGCCCCTCGGCGTTCTCGAACCGGTCCGCGTCGGGCTTCATCTCGGCGGTGAGCACGCTCACCGTCCACGACAGCTCGTCGCCTTGGATCGCCGGCGTGAAGAGCGCCTTCGCGCCGCGCGTGAGATCGGCGCGGGTGACCGGACCCATGCGGCTCGGGAACGCGCGCTCCGGCGGCACCGCGGTCGCGTACATGATCTCGAGGAAGTGATTCGGGTGCGCCTCGACCTTCAACGGAAACGCCGCATACTGCGCGCCCGCGCGC
Organism: Binatia bacterium; assembly: GCA_041488235.1. GTDB lineage: Bacteria > Desulfobacterota > Binatia > UTPRO1 > UTPRO1 > DP-19. Next base: position 4,921 of record JBGPOW010000128.1, on the reverse strand, counting down.
GTGACCGGCTCGAGCCAGGTGCGCGTCACGCCGTCGAGGATCGGCTCGTCGCCGTGGCGCGCGTCGGCGCCGAGCGGCAGCACGGCGTGCATCAGGACCCACGGGTCGTCGACGGCGAGCGCGCGGCCGGTGACGAGTCGACGCAAATCCGCGGCGGCGGCGGTGAGCGCCGCACTCATGGCGGCGCGCGGCTTCTTGCTGCCTCCCGCCGCGGGCGTGGTGCGGATCGTGGGCGAGCGCGCGGCATCAGCGATGGCCGCACCCGCGAGGATGCCGGCCGCGGCACCGCCGGCGGTCACGAGGAATCGGCGCCGCGTCCACGTGCCGTCGGAGCTCGTCATCACGGCCTCGTCCTCTCCGCTGCCGCCGGTGTCCGACGGAGCTCGTCGCGCAGGCGCGCGACCTCGGCCGCGAGTCGCGCGCGCTCCGCAGCACCCTCGTCGGCCTCGCGCCGTGCCGTCGCCAGCGCCGCCTCGAGCTCCTCGATCCGTCCTTGCAGCTCCTCGATGAAGTCGTCCATGTGCGTGTCGCTCACGTCGCCCGTCCCCGTTCCACCTGACTCGTTGAAGATCGCGGCGATGCCGAATGCGCGTACCAGTCGCACCTGCTCGCGCCAATACGCGCGGCCGAAGAAGCTCGGCCGCAACGGCTCGCCGAAAAGCGGCACGATCTCGCGATCGGGACGCCGCCGACGGGCCTGCACCGCGGCGCGCTTGGCGCGGAGCGCCGGGAGCGCGTCGAAGAACCGGGCGAGTGTATCACGATATACGGTGGCGCGCTCCCCAGGGGCGAGGCGCGCGCGCGCCTCCAGCAGCAGCAGGGCTACGGGGAGGACGCGCGCGAGATTCGCGTCGTCGTAGTTCTTGACGACGCTCGCGAGGGCGTTCGCCTCGAGGAGCGCCGTCCGGCGGTCGGCGTCGAGTCCCGAGCCGTGATGGCGGTGGTACGCGAGCGCAGCGGGGACGAAGAGCACGCGCTCACCTTCGAGCCAAAGACGCCACCCGAGGTCGACGTCCTCGAAGTACGCGAAGTAGTCGGGATCGAAGCCGCCGCTCGCGAGAAAGCGCGCGCGATCGACGAGCATCGCGGCGCCGCACGCAAAAAGCGCCGGTCGCGGCGACGCGTCGGCGCCTCCGGGCGGCGTCTCCGTACGCACGCGCCGGCCGTGACGCGGGCTCGCGCCGTGGCCGTAGAAGTTCATCGTCCCGCCGTCGAAATCGTAGCGCGCACCCTCCCAATCGAGAATGCGGCCGCCCGCCGCGGCCGCGCCGCTCGCCGCGAGCGCCCGCGTCATGTGCGTCAGCCAGTCGGGCGTGACGCGGAGATCGTTGTTCACGAACGCCACCAGCTCGCCCGCGGCCGCCTCGGCGGCGCGGTCGCACGCGGCGGCGAACCCGAGGTTCGACGGGCTCTCGTGGACACGCACCGCCGGCCACGTCGCCCGCAACCATGCGGCCGAGCCGTCGGCGGACCCGTTGTCGAAGACGATCACCTCGACGCGCTCGCGTGGGTAGTCGAGGGCGGCAAGCGCCGGCAGCGATTCGGCAAGGAGCGCGCGCCCGTTCCAGCTCGGCACGACGATCGACACCGTCGGCGTCGCGTCCGACGCGCGTGTCCCGGCGACGTCGCGGGCGTCGCGCGGCGGCTGGCCGGCAGCGTCGCTCACGTGCTGCGGGCGCGCGTCAGATCGACGACGGTCGACAGCGCCGCCGCCGCACGCGCCACGGTCGCCGGTGCGCACGCCGCGGCGGCCTCGGTCGCGGCGAGCACCCGCACCGCCTCGCACCAGTCGTCCCCGCCCTGCACGTCGACGACGAGCAGGTGCCGGTAGGCGGGCTCGCGCCAGTCGCACACGGCGTCGTTGTACGCCGCCTGCCCGCGCACGTAACGCTCGCCCATCGCCGGCTCGGCGAGCGTCAGGTTCAGGAGCTGCATCGCCTCCCAGTACGGCAGGTAGCCGTTCGGCACGACGACCACGCGCGCCCCGGCGCTCTCCCAGTACGCGATCGTGCCGGCGAGATCGGGATGGCCATGCGCCAGATGCTCGCGCAGGAACTGGTGCGCGTATCCGTGCCGCGCCTCGATGAGCGCGAAGAGCATCCGGTCGGCGTCCGCGACGCCGACGGTCGCAAACGGCGCCGCGAGCAGCACGAAACGCCGCGTGACCCGCGCCAACTCGTCGAGGAGGGTACGGCGATCGGCGACCGCGACGTGCTCGAGCACGTCGAGACAGAGCACGACGTCGAAGCTCGTATCCGCGAACGGCAGACGCCCGGGGGCGACGACGCGATGATCAGGGTGGTCGCTGGCGCGGACGTCCGTCGAAAGCGGCGGGCGCTCGTCGGGAAAGAAATCGCCCGTCGTCGCCAGGTGGCCCCCGGCCCCGCCGAGGACGCCGCCGACGTCGAGGATGGTGCGCGCTCGGCCGGGGAGACATGCGAGGACGGCGGCGCACTGCGCGTAGCGTTGGTGCATGTCGAACGGCAGCCGGCTGACGAGCTCCGCCCGCGTGGCATCGTCGGCAACCACCTCGAGGCGGCGGACGACCAAGGGGCCGCTCGTCCGGACGCGCAGAGCATGACCGCCGGCGGCGAGCGGCAGCGCGGGACACTCGAGCGTCGTCCACGCCGCAGCCACGTGGGCGCGCGTCACCTCGACGTCGTCGAACGCCACGGTCACGTCGGCGCCGTCGGCATCGCCGCAGATCTCGATCCGCGCCGCCGCGCGCACCGGTGCGCGGCCCGCGATCACTACGTACGCGCTCGACTCGCCGGCGCCGATCCAACGCAGCGCCGGGGGATGCGTCGATCCCGCCGACCCGAAGCCGCTGCGTACGCGGACTGCGACGCGGGACGACGCTGCGCCGCGCACGACCGGCAGGTCCGGCTCCGACGCGAAGCCGTCCCAGCGCAGCGCCGCCGCCGCCGCGAGCTTGGGCGCATCGTCACGGCGCGCCAGCAGCTCGAGGTTGAACGGCGCCTGATAGAAGCGGAAGTCGACGGTGAAGCCGAGCGCCAGCAGGCGGTCGATCCAGTACGACGGCGGCCGCTCCGAAAAGTGCGTGTCCTCGTGGCGATCGAAGAGGAGCGGATCGGGGGTGGCGCCGATCAACACGCCGCCGGGCCGCAGCGCCCGCCGCACCTCCGCGAGCGCCGGCTCTGGGTCGAGAAGATGCTCGAGCACGTCGAACGCGCTCACGACGTCGACGCTCGCGTCCGCGAACGGCAGCTGCTCGACGATGCCGCGCATGACCTTGCCGGCGGCGGTGGGCGCCTCGGCGGCGACACGACGAAGCGCGTACGAGCTCACGTCGACTCCCGTGGCATGAAAGCCGCCGGCGGTCGCCTCGGCGACGAGGTAGCCGTACGCGCAGCCGAGGTCGAGCCAGCGCGCGCCGCGTGGAAAGCACGACGCCAGGTACGCCACCCAGTGCGACCAGCTGGCGTGCACGCGCTCGTAGCCGGCGGCGGAATAGCCGCTGTTGACGCCGTGGTAGTAGCCCTCGTCGTAGAGCGCTTCGAGACTTCGCGGCTCGAGGTGGGACGCGGCGCGCATCGGGCGCGACCTATACCACTCGCGCGAACGCCGGAACAATTTTGCGGTGCGCGCCGGCGGCGCGCCGCGCACACGCGGGGAGCAGCAGCGCCGCGAGCACCGTCACCACGAGACCCACGAGCCATGAGCGCGGCTGATAGCGGTACTCGAGGCAATGCGGGCCCGGCGGCACCAGGACGCCGCGGAGCACGCCGTCGGTCGTCAGGATCGGCGCCGGCCGGCCGTCGATCGTCGCCCACCATCCGGGGTAATCGAGATCCGCGAGGACGACGAGGGCACGCTCGGCGCCGTCGGTCGCGACCACGACCGATTCCGCGTCGTCCTTGACGATCGTGGTGCCGCTCCACGCCGGCGCGCCGCCACTCGCGGCGCCGATGCCGCCCGGCGCCGGCGCGTCCGTGGGCGCGGGCGGCGGGTGATCGTGCGCGGCCTGGATGCGTGGCATCGCCGCGGCCGCGGCGTGCTCAGCAGCCGCGAGCGTCGCGTCGGTCGCCGTCACGAGAGCGCCGGTACGAAAATCGAAGCCGTCGGCGAGCCGCGTGAGCGCGGCCTCGACGCTCGCGACCCGCTCGTACGCCGCGACGCGAAACGCGCGCGGCAAGGCATTGCGGTTTTCGTAGACGACCGCGCCCACGGCGTCGTCGCGAAAGACCGGTACGAGCGCGCGCACCTCGTCGCGATGACGCGCGAGGGCGGTGGCGAGCCGCGCAGCGTCGGCGCCCGGCCCGTCGCTGAAACCGAGGTCGCCGAGGTCGACGCGTGCCCGCCCGGCGCCGGCGCGCTCACCGGCGATACGTATCCGCACGCGCCGCCGGACACCGGCGACGCCGAGGGCGACACGCGCCGCCTTCCACTCGGGAGCAGCACCGACGTCGACCGATCCGCGTGTCGAGACGAATCGGCCGGCCGCGAATTCGGCGTCCGCCGCCGATGCAGCGCTCGTCGTCGAGTCGGGGCCGGTCGCTGATGCGGCGGTTGTCGTGGATGCCGTGCCGGCGATCGACGCCGCTGGTATCGACTCGGATCCGGTTGCGGATGTGACTCCGCGTGCGACGTCGGACGCGCCTCCCGGTGTCGTCTCGATCCGCCACGTCACGCGTGCGCCGCCGTCCGCGACGTGCAGATCCCACGCGAGCACGGGAGCCTCGCTCTCCGCCTCGAGCTCGAGCGCGAACGGCGTCGTCAACGACAACGCGAAGTGGCTCTCGCCGGCGCTCTCGATCGTACCGAGGGCGAGGTCGGCATGCGCCGTGCGCAGCGCCCGCAGACCGGCGAGGAGCCGCGCGAGGCGCTCGTGGCCGATCTGGCGCGTGACCCTCGCGTCGAGGTCGCCGAAATCCAATTCGCCGCGGCTGACGATCCAGCG
>JBGPOW010000127.1:0-12351 GCA_041488235.1 Binatia bacterium | reverse complement strand
CTCGTACTCTACGTCGGCCAACCCGGCTACGGCGAGATGTTCGCCGACGCCGGCCATGGCGACGTCGTCGCGCTCGCCCGCGGCGGCGCCCATCCACGCGCCGTCGCCGCGGCGATCACCTCCGATCTGATCGACGCGGTCTGCCTCGCGGGCACGCGCGGCGAGTTGCGCGACGGGCTCGCCGCCTATGCCGCGGCGGGAGCGGACGAGGTCGCGATCGTCCCCGTCACCGCCGAGGACCCCGGGGGCGACGCCGTCTTACAGGCACTCGCGCCGCGGTAGACGGGGTCGAACGGACGTAGCAAGAGGTTCGACCCGGCGCCGAATAGCCTTGCGTCCGTGTGCCTATTTCGATCAGAATGTATACCTGTAGGCGGAGGTCATCATGGCGTCACGCTCGAACCTCAAGCGGAAGGCGTTCTTCGTCGACGAGGCGGCGATCCGGCGCGCCAGGAATGCGCTGGGTGTCGCCACCGATGCCGAGGCCATTCGTGCGTCGTTGGAATGCATCGCCGAGATGGAAAAGTTCTGGCGTTTCATGAAACGGACGCGTCGCAGCTTGAAGCCCGGCAGCATCGCGGTCGGGTAGCGTGCACTGGGCGATTCTCGATACTGGAGTCTACGTCGGACACTGGGAGCGGGGACTGTACGACGCACCGCTGGTCGAAGTTCGCAAGGCATTCGTCGTTCGCCACTCGGCCGTGGTCCTGTCGGAGCTGCGACGAGGGGCGCGTGGCCCAGCGTCCCGGAAGAGAGTCGACGACCTTTTCGCCATTGCGAGAGTCGTCTGGGCTCCGGACACGGCGGACTGGTGGGAAGCCGGCAAGCTCGTTCGCGAGATCGGTGATCGGGAGAAATGGGAAATCAACAAGCGCCGTGAGTTTCAAAACGACGCCCTCATAGGACTCACCGCACGTCGGCACGGCGCGAGCATCGTGACGACCAATCACGCCGACTTCTCGTTGCTCGGGCGCCGGTTGAATCTCGAGGTCATGTATCTCTGAGCGCCGAGACGTCTCGGACCGCGAACGCGCCGTCAGCGGCAGACGACCGTCGCCCCGCCCGACGTGCGACGACACGCGAGCGTCCGTTCCCCGCAGCTGCCGGCGCGTCCGGCGGCGGGACCACCGACGACGAGTCGCATGACGACCGTCTCGGACGGGATCGGAATCGTCCCGTGCGGCACGGTCGCGCGGAAGCGGACGCCGCGGCCGGCCGCGGTCGCATCGAGCGTGAGATGCCGCAAGCCGAGGCTGGACCCCGGCGTACACGCGGGATCCAATGCGGAGGATTGGTTCGTGTAGACGAACCGGCCGCCGTTCGTGCGCCACCCGTCGCCGTGCGCGCAGCCGGTGCCGTGCTCGCCCGGAGGGATCGGATGCGTGCGGGCGCTGAGGTCGAAGATGACCGCTCCCTCCGTGTCCTCGATGACGAGCTGCACGCCGGTGAGATCGGGCGCGAAGTCCGACGCGAGCGGCGCGACCGGGCGCAACGTGCCGATCAGTGTGAGCGACTCGTCGCCGCTGGGCTCTCCGGCGTTGTGGATGACGAGGCGCACGTTTTCGAGCTCGCCACCGCTCGCGCAGACCACTCGTGTGCGGCGGCAGTCGGGCTCGCAGCCGTCGTCCGGGATCGCGTTGCCGTCGTCGCACTCCTCGTCGATGCCGACGATGCCGTTGCCGCAGCGGCTGACGGTGCAGTTGACGTCGCAGCCGTCGCCGCTCGTGCGGTTGCCGTCGTCGCATTCCTCACCCGGCTCGAGAACGCCGTCGCTGCACGGGCGGTAGCCGGTCATGAACCCGGAGTCGAGGTTCTCGTTGCGGCCGACGATCGTCGCGTCGTACGTTCCCACCGGACGGAAGAAATCCTCGTACTCGCGTTGGCCAACCAGCTCCGTGAGTAGACGTCCGTCGTCGTGGGCGAAGAGGTAGATGATGCCGTCGTCGACGTCGAGGACGTCGGCGCACGGGTCGCTCGCGACGAGATGACCGTCGAACGCGGGCATGACGAACCCGAAGCATTGATCGGGGCCGCGCGCCGCCGGCTTCGCGATGACGTGGCGGAGCGCGTACGTCGCGGCGTCGAAGACGTAGAGTCCGCGCGCGCCCTGCACGACGACGTCGCCGTCCGCGATTACGACGTTGAAGCCGAACGCCGTATCTTTCACGCCCGCGGGCGGCGCGAACACGTGCCGCACGTCGCCCGTCGTCGCGTCGAAGAGGTAGACGACGCCCTTGCCGGAGATGAGGACGTCGGAGCCGAGCGCGACGAAGATCCGCCCGAACGGGCCGTGCGCGCGCCGTGGTGCCACGAACGTGCGGACGAGCGTGCCCGCGTCGACGTCGAAGAGATGCACCGCGCCGGCACCGGCGATCAGCGCGCGGTTGCCGAGCGCCTGGATGGCGCGTCCGAACACCGTCGGGTCCGCCGGCGGTGGCGCGGTCAGCGCGTGGAGGAGCGCCCCCGTGTCGGCGTCAAAGACGTAGACGGCCTCGTCCATCTCGTCGCGGACGAGGACCTTGTCACCGATCCCGGCGACGACGAACCCGAAGCGGTCGGAGCCGTCGGGCGGCGCCGGCGTCGGATCGAGATATGTCGCGCGGCGCTCGAGCGTCGCGCCATCGTAGCGGTGAATGCGCCGCGTCGGGACGTCGTCGAGGCGCTCTTCGCCGACGAGAAAGTCCGCACCGTAGGTCGCGAGCGGTCCGGGATATCCTTGATCGAGCGTGCCGAGGAGCCGTCCGTCGCGATCGAACGCGGTCGCGACCGTGTCGCCATCCTCGTAGTGCACCGACACGAGGAGCGTCGTTGGACCGACGACGAGCTGTTGGCGGCCGTAATACGAGTTGAAGTCGCCGACGTAGAATTGAAAGACGGGCTTCAGCCAATCGAGGCGCGGCGTCTCGAGCCGGCACTGTGCGCTGCAGCCGTCGCCGTCGACGAGGTTACCGTCGTCGCAGCTCTCGCCGGCGTCGGTGCGGTAGTTGCCGCACGCCTCGCGCACGCACCCCGGCGTGCAGCCGTCGCCTTGCAGGTCGTTGCCGTCGTCGCACTCCTCGCGCGCCGTCGTAATGCCGTTGCCGCAGCGGGTGAGGACGCAGCCCTGGTCGCAACCGTCGCCGTCAATGGCGTTACCGTCGTCGCACTCCTCGCCGGCGGTGACGATGCAGTCCCCGCAGCCGGTCGGCAGGCAATTCGAGTCGCAGCCGTCGCCGTCGACGGCGTTGCCGTCGTCGCAGCGCTCGCCCGGGTCGACGACGCCGTTGCCGCAGCTCTCGAGCTGGCAGTCCGCGTCGCAGCCATCGCCGCTCGTGCGGTTGCCGTCGTCGCAGAGCTCGCACGGGTCGAGGACGCCGTCGCCGCATGAGTCAACGAAGTGGAAGACGGCGCCTTTCACGTTGCCGACGCCTGTGAACCCGCTGACGAAGAGATCCCGGCCGTGGATCGCGGCCGCATCGCCGAAGAGAGACGAGGAAGGATCGGGATTCATCACGGTCGCCAGCACCGCGCCCGTCGTGACGTCGAAGACGAACGCAGACGGGGACGAGTATTGCGTCATGCCGGCGGCGAGGCGTGTGCCGTCCACTGCGAGGTTCCCGAGGTAGTCCTGCAGATGAAACGGATTCTCGAGCGTCCGGAGGAGCGCGCCCGTCGTCGCGTCGAAGAGCTGAATCGCGGATTGGCGGACGCCATCGCCATTCGCGCCGACGGCCAACAACCCGCCCGATGCCGCGACCGCCGTGGCGAAGCGCCGCGCCGGATGCGACGGGTCGGTGAGCCGCAGGCGGACCGCGCCGGTCACGGCATCGATCACGTACGCGGCGCCGTAGTGATCGTCCGCGGACTCCCACGGCGCACCGACCAGGAGCTCACTGCCGAGCGTGGCAAACGTTGCGCTGAAGCCGCCGCCGGCGGGGATGACGTCCGGCTGCAGGATCGTGCGGATCAGGTCGCCCGTTGCCATGTCGAAGAGATGCAGCGCGCCGCGCGAGGAGAAAAACATCGAGCCGTACGGCGACGCGACCCAGACCTGACTGCCGTCGACGACGAGCGGGAAGCCGAAGTACAACGCCTTCGCCGGCGTCGGATTGGGCAGCTCGAAGAGCAGCGGCCCGCTCGCATCGAAGATCCATGCGCTGCCCGGCAGCGGCGTCGTCGCTCCGGACGCGTACGGCTCACCGACGATGACGCGCGTCCCGGCGAGCGCGACCGCCTGGGCGAAGAACCCGCCATCGCGACGCGGGCTGATGAACGTCGTCAGCAGCTCGCCGGTCGCGACGTCGAAGAGATAGGCGGCGCCGCGGCCGCCACCCAACCCGCCGATGTCCGCATCCGCGCCCACCAGTACGTGGGTGTCGTCGACGGCGAGGGCGCCGCCGAACGAATAGTCCGCGCCCGGCGGCTGCATGACGTGCGCGAGCTTGTAGGCGAGCGCGTGCGCCGGCCGCGCCGGCGCCGTGAATCCGACCGCGATCAGCACGGCCGCCATGCAGACACGCCGCATCGATTGCGCACAGAGCAACGGCTGTGCCCCGTGATCGTGCGGATTCGCTGCCACAAGCGTCGTGCAGCCCTGCACGGAGTGGCAGCCGCATGCCGCGACTAAGCGCGCCGGCAGGGGCCCGGAAGCGATCGCCTTCGTCGGCATCGCGGTCGACATCGACGCGACGTCGCGCCGGCGAGAACGACGAGGCGCTCGTTCCGGGATATGCGAATCGCCCGCACGTCGCCGGAGGCGGCGCCGGCGTGCAGGTGCCCGCGGGAGGCGCGCGTCACTCCGGTGTCCGCTGCGCCGCGAAATGGCCGCGGGTTTGCTTCTGCGGTGGGAGGTTCGGCGATGCGCGAACGCGGCATGACGACCATCGAGCTCGGCGACGCTCGCGACGTGGGGCTCGACCCCGACCGTCTGTCGAACGTGAAACGCGCCGTCGAAGCGGACGTGGACGCGGGCATGTACGACGGCGCGGCGTTCCTGGTCGCGCGTGACGGCACCATCGTGATGCATGAGGCGGTCGGCCACTCCGATCTCGCGAGCCGCCGCGAGGCGAGCGTCGACGACGTGTTCTTCGTCATGTCGATCACCAAACAGCTCACGGCGACGCGCGTGTTGATGGCGATCGAGCAGGGCAAGTTCACGTTGACGACGCCGATCAAGGACGTGCTTCCCGAGTTCGGCATCAAGGGGAAGCAGAACATCACGGTCGCGCACGTCCTCACCCACATGAGCGGCTTGAACACGGAAATGCCGTTCGGATTTCCACTCGACCAGCTCGGCAACATCGACGCGATGGTCGCCGCGATGAGCAACGAGCGCGTCCTGTACACGCCGGGGACGATCGTGACCTACAACGCGGTCATGGCGCATGCGCTCGTCGCCGCGATGGTGCAGCGGCGCGACGAGCGGCGGCGGTCGTTTCGCGACATCCTCGCGCAGGATCTCTTCGCGCCGGTCGGCATGCAGGACAGCGCGCTCGGACTGCCGGATCGGCTGAAACGGCGCATCGTGCCCGTCCGCGTGCGCGACGCCACACCAGGCCTCTTCGATCCGGTGCTCCTCGAGAGCCTGAACGGCATCGTCGGCCCCGAGACGGAGCTGCCGTCGGGCGGCGCGGTCTCGACCGTGCGCGACGTGTTCCTCTTCGCAGAAATGCTCCGCCGAGGCGGCGAGGTGAACGGCACACGCCTCCTCAGTCCCGAAACCGTCGCGCTCGCGACGCGGATTCACACCGGCGAGCTGCCGAATCACCTGATGGACTACATGCGCGAGATGTACGGTTTCCCCGAGATTCCGGCGTATCTCGGCCTCACGTTCTTCGTCCGCGGCAGCGGTCTCTTCCCGACGCCGCTCGGGCTGAACACGTCGCCGCGCACGTTCGGCGGTCTGGGCGCGGGATCGACGGTCTTCTGGGTCGATCCCGAGCGCGCGCTGACGTACGTGTTCCTCTCCGCCGGGTTGATGGAGGAAGGCAAGAGCATCATGCGCCATCAGCGTCTTTCCGATATGGTCGTCGCGTCCGTCGTGCGGTAACGACGAGAAGCCGCGCGCACGAACACGGGACGCGAAGCTCCGTGCTCACCGAGCAAGACGTACGGCGTCTCGCCGGCCTCCGCGAGGCCGACGCCGCCGCGCGCCTCGAGTTCGAAGGACCGAACGAGCTCGCGACCGCGCGGCCGCGGACGATGCTCGCGATCGCGCTCGAAGTGGCGCGCGAGCCGATGATCGCGCTACTCGTCGCCTGCGGCGCGATCTACGTCGTCCTCGGCGACTTGCAGGAGGCGGCGGCGCTCCTCGTGTCGGTGTTCGGCGTCGTCGGCATTTCGCTTTACCAGACGCAGAAGAGCGAGCGCGCGCTCGAGGCGCTGCGCGATCTCTCGAGCCCGCGCGCGCTCGTGATCCGCGACGGACAAGAGCGGCGGATCGCCGGGCGCGAGGTCGTGCGCGACGACCTGCTCGTTCTCGCCGAGGGCGACCGCGTCGCGGCGGACGCGACGTTGCTGTGGGCGGCGAACCTGCGTGCCGACGAGTCGCTGCTGACCGGCGAGTCGGTGCCCGTCACGAAGGCGCCCGGCGACGACGGCGCGCCGGGGCGGGTCTTCGCGGGCACGATGATCGTCGCCGGGCACGGCATCGCGCGCGTGCACGCGATCGGCGGTGCCACCGAGCTCGGACAGATCGGCCGCGCGCTGGAAGCGCCGAGCGACGGCTCGACGCGTCTCGAGCGCGACGTCCGCGGCTTCGTCCGCGTCGCGGCGGTCGCCGGTGTCGTCGTGTGCGTGCTGACCGGCGTCGGCTACGGCCTCAGCCGCTCGGACTGGCTCGGCGGGCTCCTTGCCGGTCTGGCGCTCGCGATGGCGATGATGCCGGAGGAGTTCCCCGTCGTTCTGACGCTCTTTCTCGCTCTCGGCGCGTGGCGCATCTCGCGCCGCAACGTGCTGGTGCGCCGCATGCCCGCCGTCGAGGCGCTCGGATCGATCACCGTGCTGTGCGTCGACAAGACCGGCACGCTGACGCAGAACCGCATGGCGGCGACGCTGCTCGCCGCGGACGGGCGACGGTACGACGTACCAGGGCACGCCGGCGAGGCGCTGCCCGAGGACTTCCACCGTCTCCTCGAGTACGCGGTGCTCGCGAGCCAGCAGAACCCGTTCGATCCGATGGAGCGCGCGATCAACGATCTCGGCGCGGCGTTGCTCGCCGGGACGGAGCACCTGCATCGCACGTGGACGCTCGTGCGCGAGTATCCGCTCTCGCCGGAGCTGCTCGCGATGTCGCATGTCTGGCGCGCGACCGAGGGCGAGCGCTGGGTCGTCGCCGCCAAGGGCGCGCCCGAGGCGGTCGCCGATCTCTGCCATCTCGGCGCCGCGGAGCTGCGCGCGCTCGGCGACGAGGTGACCGCGCTCGCCGATCGCGGTCTGCGCGTCCTCGGCGTCGCCGCCGTCCTCGTCGACGCCCCCGAGCTGCCGGCGTCGCAGCACGACTTCCCGTTCGAGCTGATCGGCCTCGTCGGTCTCGAGGATCCGGTGCGGCCGACGGCGCCCGCCGCCGTCGCGGAGTGCGCGGCCGCCGGCATCCGCACCGTGATGATCACCGGCGACTACGCCGGAACGGCGCGCAGCATTGCCGCGCAGGTCGGCCTCCCGTGCGACACGGTGCTGACGGGTGCCGACCTCGACGCGCTCGACGACGCGGAGCTCGCGCGTCGCGTCGCGACCGTCGACGTGTTCGCCCGCGTCGTTCCGGCGCAGAAGCTGCGGCTCGTGCGCGCGCTGCGCGCCGCCGGCGCCGTCGTCGCGATGACCGGCGACGGCGTGAACGACGCGCCGGCGCTGCGTGCCGCCGACGTCGGCGTCGCGATGGGCGCGCGCGGCACCGACGTCGCGCGCGAGGCCGCCGACATGGTGCTCGTCGACGACGACTTCTCGTCGCTCGCCGCCGCGATCCGCCTCGGCCGCCGCGTCTACGGAAACCTGCGCAAGGCGATGACCTACATCGTCGCGATCCACGTCGCGATCGCGGGGACGGCGCTCCTGCCGGTGCTGCTCGGCTGGCCGCTCGTCCTCTTGCCGCTGCACATCGTGCTGCTCGAGCTCATCATCGATCCGGCGTGCTCGATCGTCTTCGAGGCCGAGCCGGAGGAGCCCGACGTGATGCGCCGCCCGCCACGCGATCCGCAGGCGCCGCTCTTCCGTGCGCGCGGCGTGACGCGCGCGATCCTGCAAGGCGTCGTCGCCCTCGCGGCGACGGCGGGGACTCTCGCGTTCGCGCTCCACCAGGGATACGACGACGCGCATTCGCGCGCGCTCGCGTTCACCACGATCGTGCTCGCGAACCTCGGCCTCATTCTCGCGGTGCGCTCCGACTCGACGAGCGCGCTCGCGTTTCTGCGCGTGCGGAACCCGGCGCTGCGCTGGGTGCTCACCGGCGCGCTCGCGATGCTCGCGCTCGGCCTCGCCGCGCCTCCCGTTCGTGCCGTGCTGCGGTTCGGCGCGCCGTCGCTCGGCGACCTCCTGGTGGTCGGGCTCACGGCGGCAGTTGCGTTGGTCGGGTTCGACGTGCTGAAGGAACGTCGACGACCCATGATCGCGAGGTGAGCGATGAGGGCGATACTTCTGGTGACCATGGCGATTCTCGGCACCGCCGGCGTCGCCGCGGCGGCTCCGCCGGCGGTGATTGCGGTCGAGGCGCGGATCGACACCGCGGGCGGCGCGCCCGTGACCGGCGAGTCGCTGTACCGCCGCCTCTGCGCGTCGTGCCATGGCGTCGGTGGGCGCGGCGACGGGCCGGCGGGGGCGGCGCTGTGTCGCCGGCCGCCGGACCTGACGCGCCTGCGCTCCGGGATGCCGGAGCTCATGCGGCAGATCGACGGCCGCCGCACGATCCGTGCGCACGGCACTGCGCAGATGCCGGTCTGGGGCGAGGTGCTCGAGCAGTCGCTCATCAGCGAGCCGCACCGCCGCCGCACCACGCTGCTGAAAGTCGACGCGATCGCCGACTACGTCATGCGCCTGCGGCGGGCGGCACCGTCGGCGGACACCCCGGCGTCACGGTAGCGCGCGAAATCAGCGCACGACGAGGACGGGGCAGGTCGTGTGGCGGATCACGCGCTCGGCGACGCTTCCGAGGACGATGTGCTTCACCCCGGTGCGTCCGTGCGTGGCGATCACCACCAGGTCGGCGTGCTCGTCGGTCGCGACGCGCAGGATCTCGTCGACCGCGGATCCTTCGACCACCACCGTTTTGTAGGGCACCTGCGCGAGCGTTCCCGCGCGCGGCACGCGCTTCAACAGGGCCTGGCGCGCCTCTTCCACGGCGCGCTCCGGCTGGAAGCTCTCGGTGGGGTAGTAGTGCGCGTAGAGCGGGTTCGGCGGCGGCACGACGTCGACGATGTGGCAGAGGATCACCTCCGCGCGGTGATCCGCCGCGATGCGAAAGGCGTGGCCGATCGCGTGGTCGCCCGTCGGGGAGAAATCCGTCGTGATCAGGATGTGCTTGAAGTTTTCCTGCATGGCGCTCTCCCTCTTCCCGACACCTACCACGGCGTCGGGCCGTCAGGTAGGCGCGATCCGGCCGCTCCAGCTACGGCTTCGGTATCCGAATGCGGCTCACCATCAATCCTCCGCTCAGCGCGTACAGCAGGACGAGAGGGTGGAAGTGGCCGCCCCCGAGCCGCCAGCGGCCGAGCCACATGTCGAGACCGACCGCGCCCCGCCACCACGCGACGACGAGCAGCGCGACAATGATGACGCTCGTCGGGATCGGCGTGCCCTCGTAGTAGCGCACCTTGCCGGTGCCGCCCGACAGTGCCGCCGCGGTCACGTTGTAGCGCGCCAGGCGCGCGATCCCGCAGCAGACGAACGCACAGAGGACGACGGCGTCCCAGACGCCGCGCAGCCCGAGCGTGAAGCCGAGGACCGCCGGCGCGACGCCGAACGACACCACGTCCGCGAGCGAGTCGAGGTCGGCGCCGAACGGCGACGAGCGCCGCGAGCCGCGGGCGACGAGACCGTCGGCGAAGTCGAGGACGAGCGCCAGCACGAGGAGCACGAACGCGGCGAGCAGAAACGGATCGTGCGGCCGGCCCTCGATGTAGTTCAGGCAGAGGAAGATCGCACCCGTCCCGCAGCTCGCGTTCCCGAGCGTCAGGAAGTCCGCCGGCACGAGCGCGCGTAGGAGCGGCCGCGACGACGCGGTGGATGCGGGCTCATTCACGGGCGGCTCTCGCGGCTCATCGGGCGGCGTTGTAGCCGATGGCCGCGAAGCGGTGAAGCGCCACGCTTCCGCCGCCGGGTCCACGGTAGGTGTCACTTCCACATCGCGCGGACGCGGGCGGCGGCGTCGATGCGCGGCGCCTCGGGTGGCGTGGGGGTGTCGTTACAGGGCTCGCCGCCGGCATGGGCGCGGCGCTCGAAGACGTCGAGGATGGCGTCGGGGAGGAAGCGGGTGCGCGGCGCGTAGACGTGGCGCGCGCCGTGACGGTGCTGCTCGCGCGCGTAGAAGCGCAGCGGCTGCACGAGGCAGAGATGGTCGCGCGCGCGGCTCATCGCGACGTACAGCAGCCGGCGCTCCTCCTCGATCTCTGCGGCGCCGCCGCTCGCCATGTCCGACGGGATGCAGCCGTCGACGACATTGAGTACGTACACGACGTCCCACTCCTGGCCTTTGGCGGAGTGGATCGTCGACAGGATCAGGTAGTCCTCGTCGAGGTGCGGCGCGCCGGCGAGATCGCCGCTCGCGCTCGGCGGATCGAGCGTCAGCTCCGTGAGAAAGCGCTCGCGCGACGGGTGCGCCGCGGCGAGCTGCTCGAGCTGCTCGAGATCGCCGGCGCGCACGCGTGCCGCGTCGTAGATGCGCTCCAGGTGCGGCTGGTACCAGCGACGCACGGCCGCGACCTGCTCCTGCAGCGCCATGCGGCCGTCGTGCAGCGCGACCACGAGCGCGCAGAGCGGCGACCAGTCGTCGGCCGCGCTGGTCGGCGGAGTGAAGCGGCGCAGGGTACGCAGATCGCCGTGATGCGCGTCGAGGTGGGTCATCGCGGCGCGCGCGCCGGCCGGTCCCATGCCCGGCAAGAGCTGGAGCACACGGAAAGCCGCGAGGGAGTCGCGCGGGTTCTCGGCCCAGCGCAGCACGCAGATCAGGTCCTTCACGTGCGCGGCCTCGAGGAACTTCAGGCCGCCGAACTTCACGAACGGCACGTTGCGGCGCGCGAGCTCGACCTCGAGCTGGTCGCTGTGGTGCGCGGCCCGGAAGAGCACCGCTTGGCGGCGGAGCGCGATCCCGGCCTCGCGATGCTCGAGCACGCGCTCGGCGACGTACTCGGCCTGCGCCGCCTCGTCCTCGGTCGTCGCGAGGACGGGCTTTTGCCGCGAGCGCCGGCTCGAGAAGAGACGCTTCGCGAAGCCGTCGCTCGCGAGCCCGATCACCGCGTTGCAGGCGTCGAGGATCGGTTGCGACGAGCGGTAGTTCTCCTCCAGCGTGACCACCGCCGCCGGCGTCGTGAAGCGCTGCGGAAACTCGCGCATGTTGCCGACCGTCGCGGCGCGAAACGAGAAGATCGCCTGCGCATCGTCGCCGACGACGGTGAGCCCGGTACCGTCCGGCTTGAGCGCGTGCAGGATCGTCGCCTGCAGCGCGTTCGTGTCCTGGTACTCGTCGACGAGGACGTGATCGAAGCGCCGACGCACCGCCGCGGCCGCGGTCGGCTCCGCCATCAGATGGTGCCAGTAGAGCAGCAGATCGTCGTAGTCGAGGACGTTGCGCGCCTGCTTGGCATCGACGTACGCCTGGAAGAGGGCGCGCAGCTCGTCGCTCCACGCCGCGCACCAGGGGAACGCGGCGGCGAGCGTCGCCGCGAGCGCGCACTGCGCGTTCACGGCGTGCGAGTAGATCGCGAGGCAGGCGGCTTTCTTCGGAAACCGCGTCGAGCGTTGCGCGAGGCCGAGCTCGTCGCGCACGAGGTTCAGCAGGTCCTCGGCGTCGGCGCGATCGAGAACGGTGAAAGAAGGATCGAGGCCGACCGTCGCGCCGTGGAGTCGCAGGAGCCGATTCGCAATGCTGTGGAACGTCCCCGACCACGGGATCGCGAGCTCGATGGACGGTCGGCTACTGCCGTCGTCTACGGTCGACGGTTCGTCGACGCGACCGCGAAGCGATGTGCCGCTGCGATCGCGACTCGTATACGTCGCGCAGATCCGTCGCGCGCGCGTCGTCATCTCGCGCGCGGCACGTCGCGTGAACGTGAGGAGCAGGATCCGCCGCGGATCCGCGTCGCGCAAAATCGTATACGCGACGCGGTGGGCGAGCGTCTTCGTCTTTCCGGTGCCCGCGCCCGCGACGACGAGCAGCGGACCGGG